>JANOJB010000340.1:0-96775 GCA_031407985.1 Pseudomonadota bacterium
CCTCCGCGCCATCAACGGCCTCCGCGCCATCAACGGCCTCCGCGCCATCAACGGCCTCCGCGCCATCAACGGCCTCTCCACCATGAACGGCCTCGCGTCCACGCCGGCTCCTTCCTTGTGGATCGCCAACGGAATCGATCCCAGCAAATCGCTGGCCTCGGCGGCGACGCGGTAGTACCAGTCGCTTGCGGCCTCCGCCGCTCGCGGTCTCAAACGACAACGACCCCCGGCGCCAAGGTGCACGGGGGTTGTTCTCGTTTTGGGGCATGATGGAGTTCACCATGCGTTGTCTTCTCAAACGGCCCTCTCGCCTTCGCTGGCCTCCCCCGATCACGCCGGCGCTGATGACCATGGCATTCCTGGCGATCGCGCCCCGCCCGGCGTCGGGAGGCGACACCGCCCGCCAGTTGAGCGACGCCGGTCCCATGACCGAGTTGAAGGCGATGTTGCTGAAGTACGTCGCCCGCTGCGCGCTGGACCCGTCACAACATCTGGACGCGGGCCCCACGGCCCCCGCCACGCAGTTCCCTGGATCACTGGGGCTGGCGCCCGAATGGCTGTCCGGAACCTGCACGGGCGACTGCCAGGAACGCGTGTCGTCGTGCCTGATTTCGCTGGTCAACCGCACGGGCAAACATGTCGACCTCAGCATGACCAGCGCGGCGCCCAGCATGCTGGCGCGTCTGGCACCGAACGCGAATGACCTGGATTATCCGCATCAGGAAGGTGCCTTCTTCGGCAACGTGTGGACCGACCAAACATTCACCTGCCAGGGCACCGGCGTCCGTATGGCCCCACAAAGCAAACGGTTTTGTGCGGCCCAGCCGGCCACCTGTTCGGCCGGCGGCGCGGCAATCGTCGACGTCGGGCCATGCGCCGATGCCTGCGAGATGAAGTGTTTTTCAGTGGGTCCCCGTGAACAGGATCAGCGCTGCACCGCCGTGTCCTGCCGGGATCCGGGTGGTCGCGTGTGGCTGCACCCCATCACGATTCTGCTGAAGAACCAGATCGCCGCCGCCAACGCGGATCGCGTCAGCGCGATGGAGGTGGCAGACGACGGCCTGATTCCGCGCGCCGCCCGCGCCAGCGCGACGTTCGACCTGGTGGACTTCGGCGCCGCCCCTGGCTCCGTGACGCGGATGTGGGTTGGCCTGAGCGGCGCCACGACCGGCACCCGTATCGAAGCCTGGCTGGGCGAATCGCGACGTCTGGGCGCCGCGATCGTTAAAGATGCGGCGACACCGCCATCGCGCATCGAGATTCCCCTGTCAGCCGCCAAACTAGCGGGGCCGAACCGAATCGTTCTACGCGTCCACGGCGGGCGGCGCGCCGGGAAGATCACCAGCGTCGAACTTCGCTGATCAAAACCGGCGATCCAGACCCAGCGTCACCGTGGGGCCGGTCGCCCACGCGGCGTCCTCGCACGGGGTCGGGTCGTTGTACTGACAGGGGAAGCGATCCAGAACCCACGCAATACCCAGGCCCCCACGCACGGTCCAGGTCCCACGCGCGCCGCGCGGCCCCAGATGGTGGGCGATACCCACAGTGCCGAAAAGCCACGCGTCGAAACTGAACCCGCCGTCGAATACCAAAGCGACGCGCGGGTGCAACGGAACCTCAAACGTCGTCGCCAGGCTGGACACCCCAACCACGACCTGCCCCGTGTAGTAATTGCGAACGATCGCGTAGGTCAGATCCACACGGACGTTAAGACCGTCAAGCGCCCCCAGCCGAAGTCCCGCCGCCAGCGAATAGCCACCCGACCCAAAGCGCCGGTAGCGCCCGCCTGCGCTTATTCCCAGCTCGACGAAGTCGGTGGCGAACGCCCCACCCAGGCGCGCGTGGGTGATCATGCCGGCCCCGTCGGGCTCGACCGCAAGCGCAAGCGGTGCCACGACGGCAAAGACCTTCAGCGGCGCCCGCGCGAAATAGTGTTCAATCGCGAAATCGTTGATCGCGCCCCAGCCGGGTCCCAACATGTTGAAGAAGGGGCGCACGTTGGCGACGGCCCTGCTGGTTCCGCGTTGCAGCGGCGGCGCCAGCAACGATCCCTCGTCGGCGCGCGCGGCCGCCGAAATCAGAAGCGCGAACGCCAAGACCGACGCCGGCGCCAGCATCGGCACAACCAGCCCCGCCCGACAACACCCGGCGGCGGTGACGTCGGCTACCGCCATCAGCCCACCAGCTTGACCGCTTCCAGTTCCTGGGCGTGGCGCAGCCAGCTTCCGAATCGCTCCTCGGTCGATCGCGGATCCACGAACTCCCTCGGGACGCCGCCGTCGTTCAGAATCTGTTCCACCTCGCCCTGACTGGATGCATTCGCGCCCACGGTGTCCGCGCACGCGGCCGACAGCTCGACCATCGGTAGTCGTGGGGGCGCGCAAGACTGGCCGACCCGCGCCGGATCGATGCAGCTCGCCAGATCGTTGGCCGCCTCCATGCGCGGTCCCATGCTTTGAATGCCAAAACGCGTCGCCAACGTGGCGGCGATCGACGCGTGGTCGAATTGCGTCGAGACCACCTGTCCGCTCCACACCGTCGGACCGACGACAAAGGCCGGTACGCGGAAGCCAAGCTGCGCGAAGTCCGGGCGCGCGTCGACCGTGCAGGGTGGCGGCACATGGTCGAAGTACCCACCATGCTCGTCGTACATGATGACCAGCAATGTGCGCGACCACTGCGGGCTTTCCGCCAATGCGCGGTAGATGCTGGCCAGAAAAGCCTCGGACACGCGAATGTCCTTCATCGGGTATCCGTCGGTGACCTTGAAATCGGGATCAATGACCGACAGCGCGGGAAGCTGGCCGGTGCGCGCATCGCGAAAGAAGTCCTCGATGCCCCCCGACTGATAGGGCGTGTTGCCCGACAACGACTGACCCGGGAAAGCCACCGTACTCCACAACACGGGGCCAGCCGCATATTGCTTGACGCTGCGGCACTTCAGCGCCATGCGGTCCCAGATGGTCGGTGGCGTGTTCAGCCACAGTGGCCGGTTTTCGCGCCGGCCACCGGACGTCGCCGCGTGCAGATAAAAGCGATTGGGCCAGGTCTGGCCCATGAACGACGAAAACCAGCGATCACAAACCGTGAAATTGTCGGCCAGGGCATACTGGAACGGCAGCTGATCGCGCGACAGGTAACTCATGACCTCGGCCTGTCCGTGCCCCGCGTTGACGCGAACGAAAGCGTCGTTCAGGCCACCGTTCCAGGTCTGCCGCACGAATTCCCAGCCATGCAGCGGATTGACTGTGCCGTCCCCCCTTCCAGGCATCCGCGCCGTCACGACCGGGCGGCCATCCAGATCCAGGTTGAATTCCCCACCGACCAAGCCGTCGATCCGATCGCGCGACGGGTAGTAACGGTCGGTGCGCAGTGAGCCAATGAGATGATCGAATGATCGATTCTCCATCATGACGACGACCAGCGTATCGATCGACGACAACAACGCATGCGCCATCGGATCGCGTCCCTTCGCGATATCCGGCATCCGTCGGCTGTCAGGCGAAAGGGAGCACTCCTCGACCAACGTCGGCGGAAAACCACAGGCAGGCAATCCCCCCAGGCCGATACCCATACCCAACTGTCCGAACTGCTTCAGTGCTTCGCGCCGCGATGGTGATGAGGGTATCGAACGATGACGCCTGCTCATGACCGATCACTAGTGTTGTCCCGAAACCGCGAACGACAAGCCTCCCGTTTGCATTTTTGCGCGGAATCTTCGAAACACGCGGCGAAAACCTTGCGTGACGGAAACCGCGCGCGGATCGCGCGCGCACCACCGATCGCGATCGCCCGCATCCGTTGCCGACGCGGCCCGAACGAATGGTTTGCGGCCCTGGCAGCGCGAACCGTAATTCTTGCGCGATCGCGGCGGCTGCTTCCCACCGCGCGGCAAGACCGGCAAGGCACGGCCTTTGCTGACCCTTCCCGGCATGTTGGGATCAGCGAATGTGACCGTTTCGGTCGTCCTGCTGGCGCTGGTGGTCGGGGTGTTGTTGCCCGTCCTGGTGCAGGTGTTCGTCACCCTCCGAACGTTGCAGCGGATCGCGCTCACGATCGACAAACGCATGGATCGCACACTGGGCGAGCTGTCCAGTCTGACGACGCGGTTTGAGCGCGCGCCCGGCAACCACCAGACGGCGGCGGCGATCGGTGCCGCTGTCGCGCCCGCGATCGTCGCGGCGATTCAAGCATTCCGCCATCGAGAGCACGATCCGGCGGAGCCGGAATCCACCACCCCCGCGAACGGTGCTCGCGCGGAGAAGGAGGTGCGTCCATGACTCCAGGTAAACAGATTCTGGTCGCGACGGATTTTTCGACCAACGGAGAGCGCGCCGCCGACTGGGCCGCGGCGCTGGGACATCTGCGCGGCGACAGCATCTGCTTGTTGCACGTCTTCGAACCACCCAGCGTGACGGTTCCCGAACTGGCGCTGGATCCCCGGTACGACAAGGAATTGCAACAGGGCGCCGTTGCCAAGCTGGCGGCCGCCGCCGCGGCGCTGCGTGCGCGGGGCGTCGCCGTCGAGGAGCGCCTGGAGATCGGATCTCCACCGGCGCACGTCATCGCGGAGGTCGCCGTCAAGATGACTCCCGATCTGGTCGTGCTGGGCAGTCACGGCCGACGCCCGCTGCCCCGCCTGTTGATGGGCAGCGTGGCGGAGGGGGCCCTGCTGCGCATCAATCAGCCGGTTCTGGTCGTTCCCGAGAAGACCGGCACCGGCGAGACCCGGAACGCGCCCGCCGAACGTCGCTGGCGCGTCGCCGTGGGAATCGACGCGTCGAACAGCAGCGCGGCGGCGATCGACTGGGTACGCCAGCTTCGTCGAACCGTCGCCTGCGACGTGATCTTCATTCACCTGTACTGGCCCGCCGCTGAATACGCCCGGTTCGGCCTCCCGGGTCCGCGGAGTCTCTTCGAATCCGACCCCACAACCGTCGCGTTGCTTGAGAAAAACCTCGCTCCTCTGATCGGCCCCCTGCCCGGCGGTGGCGAGGTTACGGTCCGCATCCTGCCCAACTGGGGTTCGACCGGCGAGCGACTGGTCGAAGAAGCAGCGAACGCGGACGCGGACCTTCTGGTTCTCGGCACGCATCATCGGCATGGCTTGTCGCGCCTGTGGCATGGATCCACCGTCCCTCCCGCCCTGCATAAGGCTGCACAACCCGCCTTGGCGCTGCCCGTTTTGTGCGTCTCGGCTGTCCCGCAACCGAAACCCGCGCGGGCCATTCCTCGTCTGCGCAGCGTCCTGGCGGCAACCGACCTGTCCGACCTGGGTAATCAGGCCATTGCCCACGCCTATGCCCTGGTGCGGGCGACGGAGCACGGCGCCGTGCACCTGCTTTACGTGCACGAACGCGCCCTGCCACGTCCCGCCTACGCCTACGCGCCCGAATCCGAGGGGGCACTGACAGCCGGCGAGGAGCGCGGGCTGCGCGCCCGGCTGCTGGCGCTGGTCCCACCGGAGACCGCTGAGCTGGGCATCGCGACCGACGTCACCATCGTTGACGGAGGCGAAGCGGCCGAGGTGATCTGCCAAACCGCGACCCGTCTGGGCGCGGACGTGATTTCCCTCGCCTCGCATGGACGCGGCGGGCTGGGGCGCGCCGTGCTGGGATCGGTGGCGGCGCGGGTTCTACACCGGGCGGATCGGCCGGTCTTTGTCGTGCGTCACCCCGCGGAATGACCAGCGCCGTCAGGGTTGGAGGGCGAATCAGTGACGATCCCGCCTGTGATAAGAATCCAGTTGGTGCCCGGTCAAACCTTCTTCGAGTCAATCAAGGGATACGTCGGATTCGACGACGGGTCGACCGCATTGCTGCGTCGTTTTCACCCCGCGGCGGAAGGGCATTTCCACCCCATCATCGACGACTTCTATGCGGCGATTCAGAGTCACCCAGGAGCCAGCGCGTCCATCACCGGTGGTGACGCCCAGATCCAGCGTCTGAAACAGACGCTGGTCAGCTGGATGCACGATCTTCTGCGCGGCCCCCACGACGAGGTCTATTTCGAAAAGCGCGCACGCATCGGACGGATGCACGTGCGCATCGATCTGCCGCAGTCGTACATGTTGACGGCAATGAATCGGATCCGCGTGCAACTGGTCGAGGTCGCGCGTGAGCACCTGGCCGACGATCCGTCACGGTCGGTGGCCACCACGCGGGCCCTTCATCAGATCCTGGACCTGGAACTGGCCATCATGCTGGAGACCTACCGCGAGGATCTGCTGGTCAAGAACCGCACCGCCGAACGCCTGTCGACCATCGGCCAATTCGCGGCGGGCATCGGTCACGAACTGCGCAACCCCCTGGGCGTGATCGAATCGTCGGTGTATCTGCTGCGGCAGCACCTGACCCGGGACCATGTCGCCGATCCGCGCATCACCCGGCACCTGGACAAGATCAACGCCGAGGTGCAAAGGTCCAGCAAGACCATCACGGAGCTGCTGGAGTTGGCGCGCAGCCGTGCTCCCCGGCGCCAGATCACCAGCGTGCGCGCGTTGGTGATCTCCGCGATCGGCGCCGCGCAATTGCCGGGTCACGTGGAGGTGACGACGCTGACCCAACCCGATGCCGACATCACGATCAACGCCGATCCCGACCAGATCGTGCGGGTGTTGACCAACCTGTTCATCAACGCCAGCCAGGCCATGGCCGGCGCGGGACACATCGTCGTCGAGGGTGAGCGCGCCGGGCCTGCTACCATCTTGCGTGTGCACGACGATGGCCCCGGGATTCCGGCCGATGTCCGCCCCCGGATCTTCGAGGCGCTGTTCACGACCAAGTCCAGGGGAACGGGGCTGGGGCTGGCGCTGTGCCGCCGGATCGTCGAGGCCCATGGCGGAACCATCGCGCTTTCACCCTCCACGCAAGGCGCGTCGTTCGTGGTCACGGTGCCCGACACCGATTCGTTTGGACGTCCCTCGTGACTCAGCTTGCGGGTACGATCCTGGTCGTCGACGACAACGCCGCCTTGGCGGAGAATCTGGCGGAGATCCTGGGCGATGTCGGCTATCGGGCCGCGGTGGCCGACTCGGCCGAGGCTGCGCTGGACACCATCGGCCGGGGCGACGTCGCCGCGCTGATCACGGACTACCGGTTACCCGGTCTCAACGGCGCGCAATTGATCTCCGAGATCCGCCGCCGCGGCATCAACATCCCCGCCGTTGTCATCAGCGCCCATACCGATCCCAAAACCATCGCGCTGGCCCGAAGCGCCGGAGCCCTGGACGTCTTGGCCAAACCCATCAACATCGGCCACCTGATATCCGTGGTCGAGGATCTCGGCAACGATGGGACGACGGTCCTGTTGGTGGAGGACAACGCCGTGCTGGCCGAAAACCTGTCGGAGGTGTTGCGGTTGGCGGGTTACCAGGTGGTTCTTGGAACCAGCGTCGCCGACGTTCTGTCGCGCCCGGGGCGGCCGCGCGTGGCGATCGTCGACTATCACCTGCCCGATGGATCAGGCGTCGACCTGGCCCAACTGCTGACCGCGCGCGATCCACGGGTCCAGATTCTGTTTGTCTCCGGATACCACGACGATCTTCTCAAGCAGCTCAAAGGCCCGCTGACCGACGCTGCCCACATGGACAAACCTCTCGACCTATCTCGATTGCTCGCCTGGGTGGCGGGCGCCGTGTCTCATGGACAAACCGCGCGTTCTGGTCGTTGACGACGACACCGCCCTGGCGGAAAACCTGGCCGAGATCGTCGGCACGCTGGACGTCGTGGTCGAGGTGGTCGCGACGACCGCCGCCGCGGTCGGCCGGATGGCCACGGGTTCAACCGATCTGGCGCTGGTCGACATCCGGCTGCCCGACGGCAGCGGCATCGATCTGATCCCCAAGCTACGGGCTTTGGACCCCCTGGTCCAGGTTGTTCTGATCACCGGCGACGCCACCGTCGAAAGCGCGATCGCGGCGGTGCGTGGCGGCGCGTTCTCGTACATCGTCAAACCCTTTTCGGCTCCCGATCTGCTGGACGTCGCCAGGCGCGCGCTGGACCAGGTCGCCGCGATGCGCGAGCGGGAGCGGTTGCGCGTCGATCTGGAACGTTCCGAACACAGGCACCGCGAGCTGGTGGACGCCGTTCCGACATTCGTCGCGGCACTGGATGCGTCCGGACGGATCAGCGTCTGGAACCAACACCTGGAAAAGGTGACCGGCTATTCGCGCACCGAGATGCTTGGCCGTACCGGCCACGAGCTGATCCGCGGCGAGGGTGTGCGCGCGTTGCCGGTCAAGACGGGCAACGAGCGTATGGTGCGCTGGGAGTTGGCGCGAGTCAGTCACGGTACGGGGGACGACCACGCCGTCTATGCGGTCGGCATCGACATCACCGAGGAGCAACACCTGTTGCGCCGGATGCTGCGCGCCGAGCGCCTGGCAGCCATCGGAACCCTGGCCGCGGGCTTGGCGCACGAAGTTCGCAATCCCCTGAACTCGGCCACCTTGCAGCTTCAGGTGTTGCGCCGGCGCATGGAACGCGGCGACTCCAGCCCGGAAACCTGCAAGCCGATCGTCGAATTGATTGACGAAGAAATCAAACGCCTTGAGCGTCTGGTCGGCGAGTTCCTGGCGTTCGTGCATCCCCGTCCCCTGGATCTGAAACCCACCGATATCGCGGATTTGTGTCAGAGCGTCTTGGTCTTCCTGCAACCCGAGGCGGAAGCCGCCGGCGTCAGCGTCGAAACCGTTTTCGCCACCGAGCTGCCGCCCATGTCCGCCGATCCCGAGCGGCTGCGCCAGGTGGTCCTGAACCTGGTGCGCAACGCCCTGGAGGCGATGCCCCACGGCGGCACGCTGGCCGTTCGCACGCGCACGACCGACCACCACATCGAGATCGATATCGAGGACACGGGTCTCGGATTCGCCGACGAAACGCCGATCTTCGACGCCTTCTTCACGACCAAACCCAAGGGCACGGGCCTTGGCCTCAGCATCGTGCACCGAATCATCACCGATCACGGGGGCACGGTTCGCGTTGTCTCCCAGCCCGGGCGCACCTGCTTCACGATCTCGCTGCCCGCGGGCACGGCGGGACTGGCGCGGTCGTAGCGTTCGATCGGGTCGCGATGCTCAGTCGAGGTGATCGGCGCCGGATTCCACCGCCGACGCGCCGCCCTTGGGCGCACCCTGGTATTCGTGCAGCTTGTACTGAATTTTGCGGACGCTGATCCCCAACATCTCGGCGGCCTTACCCGTTGACCCGCCGGTCGCTTCAAGCGTGGCCAAGATCGCGTGCCGCTCGATCTCGTCCAGCGACGAACCAGGAATCATCACCCCACTACCATCGCGCGTGGGAACCAGATGCGGCGGCAATTCGGCCCCGGTGATGCGCGGGCCGGACGCCAGCACGACGGCGCGCTCGACGATGTTCTCCAGCTCGCGGACGTTGCCGGGCCAGGTGTAGCCCGACAGGCGCAGCAACGCGTCCTCGGTGAACCCGTCGATGACCTTGGCGTTCTCGGTGACGTACTTCCTCAGAAAATGCGTGGCCAGCAGCGGGATGTCCGATGGACGATCGCGCAGCGCCGGCATCAGTAACGTGATCACGTTCAGGCGGTAATAGAGATCCTCGCGAAAACGCCCCTCGCTGACGGCGGTCTTCAGATCACGGTTGGTCGCGGCGATCACCCGCACGTCGACGTGCACGGTTTCGTTCCCCCCCACGCGCTCGAATTCGTGCTCCTGCAGAAAACGCAGCAGCTTCACCTGAACCGCGGGCGACACCTCGCCGATCTCATCCAGGAACAGCGTGCCGCCGTTGGCCTGGAAGAACCGCCCTTCCCTCCGCCCGGCCGCTCCCGTGAACGATCCGCGCTCGTGACCAAACAACTCGCTTTCCAGAAGCGTCTCGGCCAGCGCCGCGCAGTGCAGCTTTACGAACGGGCCCTTGACGCGCGGGCTGCGCTGATGAATCGCGGCGGCGATCAGCTCCTTTCCGGTACCAGATTCGCCCGTGATAAGCACGCTGGCCCGCGACACCGCCACTTGCGCGACGGTTTTGAACACGTCCTGCATGGTCGGCGAGCTGCCAATGATGTTTTCGAAGCTGTACCGTTCGGCCAGGCGCGCCCGCAGCGTCCCGGTCTCGCGGCGCAGGCGCAGGCGCTCGAACTCGCGATCCAGCACCAACGTCAACTCGGTCAGGTTCAGCGGCTTGGTCAGATAGTCGGCCGCGCCCTGTTTCATGGCCGACACAGCGCTTTCGACCGCGCCGAACGCGGTCATCACGATCACGCACATGTCCCGGTCCTGCCCGCGCAACTTGCCCAACAGTTCAACGCCGTCCATTCCCGGCATCTTCAAATCGGTCAGGACCACATCGGGATCGAACTCCGCCATCTTTCCCAGCGCCTTGAACCCATCGGCCGCCGTTTCGACGGCGTAATCCTCGCCCCGCAACAGTTCGGACAACGCGGTCCGCGCGTTCGCTTCGTCATCGACAACCAGAACGCGTCCCTTGCTCATGGCCCCTGCCGCTGCAATCGCCGCACCACGATTTCCACTTGGCCGTCGTGGACCAGCTTGGGTGATGCCTGACCTGCTGATCGCATGATGCGAATATTTTGCGCCGCAAGCGCCCGAAACGGAAAGCCTTTCGTACCTGGCGGTGCCAGTGATGTTCCCAGAATAGGGTCACGAATTCCGGTGATCGCCTGATTCCAGCGACCAGCGTCGCTGTACCCGGCTGGAATGCCCATTGCTTGGTAGTGAAATCACATGCCGCCGAAGCCATTGACCGTCGCCGATTTCATGACCCCTTCCCCCCACACCATCGGGGTGGCGCAGCCGTTGTCGGTCGCGCGGGAGATGATGCAGCGTCACGACGTGCGTCACCTTCCCGTGGTCGAGTTCGGCAGGCTGGTCGGGATACTGTCCGAGCGCGAGCTGGACCTGCTGGAATCGGTGCCCGAAATCGATGTCGAGACGTCGCCGGTTTCGCGTGCGATGAGTCCCCACGTCTTCACGGTGGCGCCGACGGATCCCCTGGCCGACGTGGCCGCCGCGATGGCCGCCAGGAAACTGGGATCGGCCGTGGTGTCAAAGCTGGGGGACGTCGTCGGGGTATTCACGACCATCGATGCGTTGCGCGCATTGGCCACCATCGCCAAGGACGACTAGGGACGGCCAAGGAGGCCGCCCCGAGCTGCCGCTGGTGCCCTGCTGGCACCACTGAGACGCGCCGCGACCCGAAGAATTATCGCAGTCGAAACACGCGCGAAACCGTGCTGGGGTTACGATGATGCGGTTTAGAAAACTTTATTTTCCTGGAAGGAGCGTTCGGAGAGATGGAAGCGCAGAAGACACGATGGTTGGGGGCGAACAGTGGGGCTAATACGATGGACAACTTAATCAATGGGACGGGGCGATGGACGGACGGCGCGACCGAGGACCCCGAAGGGATGGGGTTGGGGTCGGTTGATCGGTGGATTCAAGCTCTCCGGAAGGATCTGGAGTTGGGGGACCAAGAACGTACGTTCGAAGGCCTTCGCTCCGAACAGGTCTTCTACCGGATCATCAAGCGGCTTGAGCGAGACCGGGCACGCGGCACCTGGATGCAGCGCCTGGGGCGCACGCTGAGAATGATCTTCTCGGTCGGCTTGATCGCCCGGCGCTGACACGCGGCGCGGGGCACCCGCTGCCGGTCCGCTGAATCGCCCGAATCCTCGGGCGACAGGCGGTATTTGGTCCTGGCACGGTACCAGGTAGCGACAGCACTGCCCGCCAGACGACGGACATGACGAATCTGGCTAGAACGGCCCCACGCCCTTGTCCTTACTCATGGTACTGAGTAAAAATTACTCGATGAATTTCTGTCGCGGCCAGTCGCAGACTGGCTGTAACCAGGTAGCGAATCGGGTTTCGGCCCGAGAGCACGTAGTTCAGCGGACGGGTTCACCCGCGCGTCGTCTGAAGACTTCGGGGCCCCTCCCCCCAGCCCCCATCACGGTGATACCCTGAATTCGTGATCCGTCGCCTCGCGTGCTTCGCTCTTTGCGCGCCGTTCGCGCTCCTCGCCTGTGGGGTGTCCGAACGTCCCTTCCAGAACTGCCAGGGTCGCGCGTTCACCCCCGCGCCGGCCCAGGGTTGGCGCCACACGACATCGACCATCACCGCCGCGCTGGGTGGTCCCAACCATTCGGCCGAGGACATCATCGGGAAGCCCGGCCAGGCGCGATCGCTGCGCGCGAAGTTCACGTACGGCAGCGTCGCCAGCAAAGACATCCAGGACGAGACCGTTCGCGTGTGGATCGACGATTGCGCCACATGGCGGGAGCTGGGCGACTACACGACCACCACCGACGGACGAATCGCCCTGCCGGTGCCCACGCAGTTCGGACCCGGCACGTACGAGGTTCGGTTCCAGGTTCTTGGCGACCAAAGCACGACCACGTCTTTCCTGTCGGTGCTGCCGGCGGGCACGCACGTGATCGTGACCGACATCGACGGCACGCTGACCGCCAGCGATTCTGAACTGTTCGCGCAGATCGTCGACGGGACGCACGTGCCGGTGGCGTATCCGTTCGCCGTGGATCTGACGACGGCGCACGCCGCCCGCGGTCACGTCGTGGTGTACCTGACCGGCCGCCCGTATTGGCTGACCCAGAGGACACGTGCTTGGGTCACGAACCTGGGTTTCGCCCCGGGGCCACTTCATGTCACCGATTCGAACGAAGAAGCCCTTCCCACCAACGCGGGCGTCGGCAGCTACAAGATGGCGTGGCTGCGCGGCCTGATCGACGCTGGATACATCATCGACTTCGCGTACGGAAACGCGCCGACGGACATCAGCGCGTACATCGGCGCCGGACTCCCCGCGAATCAGATCTGGATCATTGGCGCCAACGCCGGACAGATGGGAACACACGCGGTCGCCGATTCCTGGGAGGCACGCGCCGCCGATGTGCGGGCGCTGCCCGCCACGACCCAACCCTTTCAACGTTGAAGGGGCGGCTCGCGAATATCCACGGGCGGGGGCGGGGCGTCCAGAACCGCACGGACGGCGCGCAGCAAGGTGTCGGGATCCAGGGGTTTGGCGATGGTCTGCACGCCCATGTCTTTCAAGAATGACCCCGGCAGCGCCTCGGCACCGTAGCCGCTGGCGAACAGGAAGCGCGCCGCGGGCTGCAGCACCCGAATCTTCTCGCAGGCCTCCCGGCCGCTCATGCGCGGCATCACGGCGTCGAAGAGGTACAGATCGAACGCGCGTCCGGCCGCGATCCGCACCGCGTCCGCTCCATCGGAAACCGTGGTCACGGTGTACCCCGCGCCCTCCAGGACCCGTCTCAACAAATGCAGAACGTGGGGCTGATCGTCGGCCACCAGAATGGTCTCAACTCCGCCTGGTACGGGTCCCACCACCTTGGTTCCGACGCGCGATGCCTCTTGCTCCGCGGCCGGCAGGTACACCTTGAACGACGTTCCCATGCCAGGTTCGGAATAGCAGTGAATCATGCCTCCGTGCTGTTGGACGATGCTCCAGGTGACTGCCAGTCCCAGTCCGGTGCCGTCGCCTGGTGCCTTGGTCGTGAAAAATGGCTCGAACACCCGTTCCATCACCTGCGGCGACATTCCGTCCCCGGTGTCGCTGACCGTCAGCAGAACGTAACGGCCGGGCTTGGCCCATGGATGGGCGCGCCGGTAGTCTCCGTTTATAACCACCTGCTGGGTTTCGAAGGTCAGGCGGCCCCCCGCCGGCATGGCGTCACGCGCGTTCAGGGCCAGGTTCATTAGGACCTGTTCGACCTGAAAGGAATCCAACAACAACTTGGGCAGGCCTGCCCCCGCGATCCGGTCGGTCTCGATGTTGGCCGGCAAAAGGCGACGCAGCAGGTTCATGAACGTACCGACGACCACGTTGATGTCGACACTTGCCACCGACAGGGATTGCTTCCGACCCAGCATCAGCAGCCGCTGGGTCAGCTGGCTTGCGCTCTCATCGGCGTCCTGTATCAGACTTAAATCCGCGCGCTGATCAGCGGTCAGCGGTCCCTCCCCCAGCAACTTCGCGCTGACCCGAATCACCGTCAGTAGGTTGTTGAAATCATGCGCCACGCCCCCCGCCAGCAGCCCAAGACTTTCCAGGCGCTGGCGTTGCGCCAGACGCGTCTGCAGTTCGACCCGCTCGGCGTCGTGTTGTCGCAAGACCATGCGGGCCAATGCCACCGATATCATGTTCGCCATCTGAACCAGGTAGCGCCTTGTGCTCTCGGTGATAGCCACAACTCCGTCGTCGTCGAAGGTGCCACAACCCAAGATCCCAAGCGCATGATCCACGACGCTCATGGGCAGGTTGACCACGGTCCGATTCCCCAGGAGCCGGGTCACCTCGGGAAACGGACCGGCCTGGGCGTCGGGAATGACCACGGCGCCTTCGTCACGCAGCAAGGCTTCGACCAACTGATCACCGGCGCGCGGGATCACCGGGACAAGCTCCCTTATCGCGGCGCTCTTGGGTCCGGCCGTGGAAACCAACACCAGTTGCGTGTCGCTTTCCCCCTCACAGACGTACAGCCAGGCGTTGGTCAACCCGAACCGGGTCGAGACCTCGTCACGAACAAGCTCGATGAGCTGGTCGTAGGTGTCCACCTTGCGCAAGCGTTGCGAGAATGCATCCACATCCAAGGGGGCGACCGGGGGCTGGGGATCGTACGGGGCCACGCGTGCATCTTACTACCGTCCGGTGCCCAGGGAAGTGTGCGGCAGACCGTCGCGAATCGAACGAAAGGCCGCAACCCCGTTCACGTTGCCGCCATCGGACGCGCCTGACAGACTGCGTCCTTTCAACTCAACCGAGGTGAACCATGGGAAGCGATCAGAAGGAATTGTCCGGTCCCGATCTCGCGCAGGGCGTTCCGTTTGGCGATCTCCAGGAGGGAATGCCGCTGCTGGGCCACGCGGGCGGCGAGGCGATCATCCTGGTTCGCGAAGGGTCACAGGTTCACGCGGTCGCGGCGACGTGTTCGCACTACGGCGGGCCGCTTGCGGAAGGCCTGGTCGCCGACGGCACGGTCCGTTGCCCGTGGCACCACGCGTGTTTTGATCTGAAGACCGGTGCCGCGCAGGGACCGGGCCTGACACCGATCGCTTGTTTCGACGTCGTGCGCGACGGTGCGCTGGTCAAGCTGGGCGCGCGCCGCGCAAGGAGCAAGGTCAAACCCGCCGCGGTCCCCAGCGTGGTCGTGATCGTCGGCGCCGGCCCGGCCGGTGCTGCCTGCGCGGAAACCCTGCGGGCGGAAGGTTACGAAGGCTTGATCACGTTGGTCGGAGGCGACGAGCCGGGCACGCTGGATCGTCCCAACCTGTCGAAGGACTACCTGGCGGGCACCGCGCCCGAGGAATGGGTGACGCTGCGTACGCCCGAAGCCTTCGCTGAACTACGAATCGATTTTCTGCTGGGTGATCCAGTCACCAGCGTCGACACGAAAACAACCAGCGTCGGCTTGAAGAGCGGACGAACACTGGCGTACGGCGCGCTGCTGCTGGCGACCGGCGCCGAGCCCGTGCGGCTGAACATCGACGGCGCCACGCTGCCGCACGTATTGACCCTGCGGTCGTTGGCCGATGCCCGCGCGATCATCGCGCGTGCGACGACGGTGAAACGCGCGGTCGTGCTGGGGTCCAGCTTCATCGGGCTGGAGGTGGCGGCCTCGCTACGTGCGCGTGGTGTCGACGTGACCGTGATCGGCCCTGACGCCATCCCGCTGGGACGCGTGCTGGGCGATGACGTCGGTCGTTTCGTGCAAGGCATTCACGAAGCACACGGGGTCACGTTCCGCCTGGGCCGTAAGCCCGTGCGCATCAGTGCGACCGAGGTGACGCTGGATAACGATGCGCGGGTACCGGCGGAGCTGGTCGTGATGGGGGTCGGCGTCCGGCCACGCACCGCGCTGGCCGAACAGGCCGGGCTGCGCGTCGACAACGGTATCGTCGTCGACGAACATTTGCTGGCCGCGCCCAACGTCTACGCGGCGGGAGACGTGGCGCGTGTTCCCTACGCGGGCGAGCCGGTTCGCATCGAGCACTGGGCGGTCGCGATGCGCCACGGCCAGGCGGTCGCGCGCGCGATGCTGGGCGGGCAACAGCCCTTTCGGTCGGTTCCGTTCTTCTGGAGCCAGCACTACGACACCACGATTTCCTACGTGGGCTACGGCGGGGGCTACGACCAGGCGGAGGTTCGGGGCAACCTGGAGGCCAAGGACGCGTGTGTCGTCTACCGCCGTGGCGGCAAGATCCGCGCGCTTGCCACCATCGGTCGCGACGATCTGAGCCTGCGCGCTGAGCTGTGCCTGGAGCGCGCCGACGACGCGGCGTTGGAACAGTTGATCGCGACGACCTGAAGCGAATCAAAGGACACGTGGCCCGTTTCAATTCCGTTTGGATGGGCGTCAATGGCAGGTTCGGACCTGACGGGCGTCGACGTCAAAGGTGAGCACGCGCCGCCGCTCGTTTACGACCACGACCCTCCGGGCGACCGGCACACCGACAGCGGATCGAATCCGTCCGAATCCTGTGGCCGCCGTCCAGCGTTTGCCCGACGAGGGTTCAACGGCGACCAATTCGTCCGGGCGGATACGATCGAAGTCATAGAAGGCAGACCCAACAAGGTCTCCCTCTGATGAGG
Organism: Pseudomonadota bacterium; assembly: GCA_031407985.1. Taxonomy (GTDB): domain Bacteria; phylum Myxococcota_A; class Polyangia; order Fen-1088; family Fen-1088; genus FEN-1088. Next base: position 16,629 of record JANOJB010000340.1, read on the forward strand.
CGACACCCAAGCGGGCGGTTGTTCCCGTGCGCACATCGACGGCGACCTTGCCTACGGACTCCACGCCGGTAACCACGAACGAGCTGTCTTGACCCCACGGGAGCACGCCGATCGCACACCCCGGCAGGGGGACATCGGTCCGCGCGCCCGTGTCGAGATCGACGATCTCGAGCTTCCGGCACGACCGTGGATCCACAAGGCGCGCGAGCCGGGGATGTTCGCCATCCACCAGCGTCCAGCTCTCCCCGAATCCCAACGGATAGCGCGCGAGCAGCTTGCCTGCGCGAACGTCGACGAGATCGAGCGTCGCGTCTCGTATGGTCGTATCGGGAGCGAGCGCCAACCAAGTCCCGCGCCGCAGGAGGCGGGTTCGCTCGGGCGAGTGCCGCCCGTTGAACGTCGTCGTGACGGACGGAGAAGAACTGTCGCTCACGGGCACCGCCAGAACGTCGATCGACTTGCCGTCCTTGGCTCGCACGAGCCCGACCAACGTGTCGTCGCCGGGACGCGCTGAAAAGATCCGCGTGAAGGGCAGCTCCGACGACCACGAAAGGTCACGCACCGATCGGGTCCCGAGATCCCAGACCCGAAGCAGCCCCGGTGCGCCGGCCACACCACTTCGCACCGGGAGCGGTTCGCCTTGTGATGGGGCGCGCGCCGTCCCGATTTCGAGCTGGGCGACTCCGTCGAGGGACCGGATGGTCGAAGCATTGTCTGGACTTCTCACCCACAGCTCCCCGGCCGCGGTTCCCCAACCAACGACGTCCACCGATTGCTTGAACGTGCGGACTGAGCCCGCCTTGCACGTCTTGACGTCGAGAGTCTGAAAGCTCCATTCCAGCGGCGTCAGGTCGACCCCGCCCGTACTGGCCGCCCCCCCGAACATCCCCCGGTCGGGGTGCACGACCGCCCGAAGCTTCGAGTTCGAAATCACAACCACGGAGGACCCCGGCTGGACCAGTACCTGGGGAATCAGCCAACTGTCGGATGTCGTCGCGTAACAGGACGATACAGCCAGCAGGAACAACACGGCGACCAGACCACGCGCCGAACCGCCCTCGGCAGCAGTCATCGCGGAGAGGATAGTGGTTTCAAGAGACTTATCTAGCCGCGTGACGGATCGGGCTTCGGTTGCGTCACGGCAACCCCAGCTCGTGACACAGCCGCGGGAACGGCAGAACGGTCAACTTCCCCCGCTCGAAGTGAGTCTTCCCCATGTGCACCAGGAAGAAGCGCGGAATGGGCGTCCGCGCCGCGAAGTACGACAGCGACGGATCCACGTGGCGGTCGGATACCTTGCACTCGACGGCGAAGAGGGGTTTGCCCTGTCGCATAACGACGAAATCCACCTCCCGTTTGTCCGTATCTCTCAGATAGCGCAGTTCCATGGGCCATCCCTCGGTGTCTTCGACGAAGTGGCAGTATTTCAACAACTGCGCGCCCACCAGATTCTCGAAGCGCGCGCCGGGATCCTCCACCGCCGACCAATCCCAAAGGTAGAGCTTGCGCTCCTTCTTGACCGCACGAACCCGGGGGGCGCCGAAAGGCGAAACGCGGAAGCACACATACATGTTCTCGAGAATCTGAAGCCAGCGCTCGACCGTCTTGTGATCCACCTCCAGATCGCCGGCGATGTTCTTGACCGACAGGGGAGAGCCGACCCGCGACGGCAGCAGTTCCACCAGATGTTCGATGAGCGACACCTGGCGCACGTGTTCGAGATCGCGCAGATCGTCCCGCACGACGCGCGCTATGCGGTCCCGTTGCCAGATTCGGTGCTCGGTCTCGTCCTGTCGAAACAACGGTTCCGGAAATCCACCGAACTTCAGCAGAGCCTCCAGTTCCGACGATCCCGACCGCGCTCCCATCTCGGCCAGAGAGAAGGGATGCAACCGAAAATAACGGTAGCGGTTGGCCAGCGAGTCGCCACCCTTTCGGTAGTAGTCGAGGCGCGCCGATCCCGTGACGATGATGCGGCGTCTGCTTTTTTCGACGTCGTAGATCCCCTTCACAAGATTGCGCCAGCGCGCATATTTGTGGATCTCGTCCAGAATCAGCAGCGGCTGACCGGCCGGTAGTTCGACACGACGCAATCGAGCGGCCACGCGCGGATCGTCCCAGGTCAGGTAGGCCGGGTGCAGCTCCGTCGCTTCCGGCGCCAGCATTTGCAGCGCCAAGGTGGTCTTCCCCACCTGGCGCGGTCCCCCGACGAAGGCCATCTTCCCGCCGGCCAGCACGCCTTCGACCGCCGCCTGGAGGTAACGTGGGCTCCGCATGTTTGGGATCGTACACCCAAACACTCATGACTGAATGGGAATAGGGTCCCAATAACGCGGGTGGGCACGTACCGGTGGCCATCGTCCCCCAACCGCAAAGTGCTCAGTGCGCGCAGACCGCGATCCCCATCAGGTCGTCGTCCGGTCCGACTTGGATGTGGATGGCCGAACCTCCTGCGGGGCATACGGTGCTGCACGGTGCCCGCCCCGCCCGTGCCCGCCCCGCCCGTGCCGGAGCCGCCGGTCCCGATTCCGCCCGACCCGATCCTAGACAGTTTCGTCCCAGGACCTGCCACACCACATCGTCGAGGCGTGTTGGAGCGCCACACGGCTATGACGCAAATCGCGCGCCCGGCTGCTGACATCGTGCAGAATTTGCATTGGCGCCGTAACGGGCGCGGTCACAGGACGGGCATGCGCGCCCCGCCGATCGGCCACAGAGGGTCAGCACCGTGTTCTTTTCGTTCGTTGGAACGACGGTTGCAGTTCCCCATTTCGTACGCAGCTCATTTCAACCCAGCGGCGGGTCGCCGCAAAAACAAAACCGAGGAGACAGTCATGCTTCGAAGATTCGCTATCAGTCTGCTTATGGCAACTACCATCGCTTCCTTTGGCGGGTTCGCCGTGGCGCAGATGAAGGTTCCGGCCACGTCGGAAGACCACACAGCGCTTGCGAAGCAATACAAGGACAAGGCGGATGGTCATCGCAAAGAGGCGTCCGAACACCGGGCCATGGCCGCGGCGTACAAGGACAGCGCCGCCAACGCCCAGGACAAGGGCCGCGGCCAGAAGAACCCAGCCGTCGTGAAGATGGAGAAGCACTGCAACGCCATCGCGACCGCGGCGGAGAAGCTGGCGACCGAGAATGAGAAGGCTTCCGACTACCACACTCTCCGCGCCAAGGAGCTCCAGGGAAAGTAGGTTCATCCGTCGTTCGCTCGGCCCGCGGTCGCGCTGGCCGGGTGACGACTGCTGGTCGATAGCGAACCTTGAATGACCAACAGCGTCTGGAGCACGCCGAGGGCGGCATGATGGGCGAGGTATGGGTTCGCTGAAGCGCCCAAAGGATCAGGAGTCACGACGTTGTCCCAGGATAGGCACCAGGACTCGCGTTGAAGCGTTCTAGGCAGCGCATCGAGCAAAACACCAGCCGCTTTCCCGCGCTCTGCTGAACGGCGATGGAAGCGCTGCCCACGGCGACGCGCATGCCGCAGACGGGATCACGCGCCCACGCGCCGGGCTCCTGCCGGCGCTCTCGCACGACGCCATCCTCGATCCAGAGGATCCGGTCCGCCACGTCCTCAACCCGAGGGTCATGGGTCACGATCAGCACGCCGCGCCCCTCGTCTCGAGCTAAGTCGTGGAGGATCATAGCCACCTCCTGCCCACGCTCCGAATCCAGGTTGCCGGTAGGCTCGTCCGCCAGGATGATGGGTGCGTCGTTGATGAGGGCCCGCGCGATGGCCACGCGCTGTTTTTCGCCGCCCGACAGCGTCTTGGGCAGCGCGTGACGCCGTTCGGTGAGGTGCAGGCGCCCGAGCAGGCGTTCCGCACGATCACGTGCCACCCGTCGATCGATCCCCGCGAGATGCGCTGGAAAGAGGACATTCTCCTCTACGGTTAGGCTAGAGAGCAGGTTGAACGCCTGAAATACGAACCCGAGCTTCCGCGCTCGCATCCGGCTGATCTCCCGCTCGCCCAGGTCCGAGAGCTTGACTCCGTCGATATCGATCTGGCCGGACGTCGGGCGCAAGAGGCCGCCCAGCATGGAAAGCAGGGTGGTCTTTCCCGAGCCCGACGGACCCATAACCAGTACGATCTCGCCGCGGGCGAGATCGAGGGACACGCCATCGATTGCGCGGAACGCACTGGGGCCCGTGCCGTAGATCTTGACCAGATCACGTGCGCAAACGAGAAGCCGGTGCGATTCGGTCGCGCTCATGACGAAAACACCAGGATTGGATCCACGCGCGTCACACGCCAAGCGGAGGGAAAACCGGCCAGAATCGAAACCACAAGGGCCGCGGCACCGATGCGCAGCGCGCCGGCCAGGGAGAAGTGGATGATCACACCGGGCGTGTACGTCGCAAACAAGGGTTGCAGGAAGAGGGAGAGGACGACAGCGATTCCAAACCCGAACAGGGCCAGCGCGACAGTCTGGCCGAGCGCGGCGGCGAGGAGTTGGTGCGTGTGGGCGCCCACAGCTTTGGCGACGGCGAGCTCGCGCTCGCGACGCGCGACGAAGGTGAATACGGTGAAGCCGATGATGAGGGACGCCACCAGGCCCGCGACGGCAGTCATGATGCGGATCAGATCGCCTCCCATCTGCAGGGCAAGGGCGCGATCGTTCGCGACCAGGACGTCGCGCTCAAGCACGGAGACGTCCGGCAGAGCCGAACGAAGCCGGACGGCGAGGTGTTCCGCTGTTGTTCCGGCCACGGGCCAGACCAGGAGGTAGCTGGCATCGGCGATGATATCGAACAGCGACACGAGATCCGCCGCATGCACGAAGGCGAGCGGGTTCGCCATCGAGTAGGTCCCTTGCGACAGACCCACGATCTTGAACGCCTGACGATGGATGAGAACTTCATCACCCACTGTCACGCCACCCTTTCGCGCCAACACCTCTGGCAATACCACTTCGCCGCGCGCTCGATTGCCCCGACCCGCGACGAGCTGCCAAGGACCTGTCCGTTGCCCCGGGCGTGTCCCCACAAGGTAGATGGCTCGCTCTTCGACGCCCACCTGGGCCAACGCCCCACCGTAAAGGATTCCTTCGACGTGGGCGACCCCCGGCATCCGCCGCAGCTTGACCGCAACGTCCTCGCCGAGTGAGGAGGACGCCATATGCATGTTGGCGACACCCCGTTGCATCACCCAGACGGACGCTTTGCTTCGCTCGATGAATGCCACGGTCTGATCTGCCTCGCCCCGAAACGCGCCCTCGAGGATCATGACCAACAAGAACACAACCGCGACACCGCTGGCGCTCGCCGCCAAACTGGCGCGCTCGTCGAGGAAACTCCGGTAGGCCCACTTCCACATCGCGCTATGTCCTGAACACCATGTCGGGCTCCAGTGCCCGAAGCCGTCGAATCGGCACCAGGGATCCGATCAGCGCCGCCACCAGAGCAGTGGCACCGCCCCGCGCGACTACGGATGGTTGCCAAGGCACGATCCGATAGAGGGGGTTCAGCTCTTCGATGGTCGCGGCGGCCAGGCGAGCGAAAAGCAACGCGACGGGAAAGGCGAGTAGGCACACAACCATGGCTTCCACCACAACGACAGTCGCAAGGCCCGACGGGCCCATGCCGAGCGCCTTCATGATGCCGAAGTCCCGTCGGCGGTCTGTGACCGCGGCGTACATCGCGAGGCCAATCGCAAGCACGGTGGCGATCCACGCGATCCCGACCAGGAGGTTCAGAACCGCCCCGAAGAACTGTCGTCCCAGGGCAACATCATTGACCGAAAGCTCCGCGGGCGAATACACGTCAACGCCCTCGACGGAAGACTCGATCCCACGGCGAATCGCCGCGATGTCGCTACCCCGATCGGTCTCGACCAGAAGGAAGCTCAGCAGCGGCGCTCCTCCTAGCGCGCCCGGAACGTCCGAATCCAGATACAGGTCAATGAGCTCGTCGTAGGTCACGAAGACGAACGGCGAGAAGAACACGTCGGTATCCACGGAGAGTCCGACCAGGGTCACCCGCCGGTCGAGAAGTTCGACGGTATCTCCGACGTGGAGCGCGTAGAGCCGCGCCAGCCGCTGGTCGAAAACGATCTCGCGCGGACCAGCGATGGCGCGACCTGCAGCGAGGCGCGGCGCCCCCGCCGAATCGTAGGCCATAACTTGAATGGGCGTCCGCCGCTGGCCCAAATTGAAAATGACCGGAATGGAAACGAGAGGATGGGCGGTCCGCACTCCGGGAAGCGCCTCGATGGCCGCCCGCGCGGCCCCAGGCAGGTCGGAGCGAACACCGACGACGTGTTTGGCGCCCTCCTCCACCGCCACGAGGGGCGCATGCAGTGAGGCCGCGGGCATGGCCATCTGCCGGTCGAGCCCGAGCCGAAAGCCTTCAAAGAGAAGGGTCACGGAAATCGCTCCACCGATGGCTAGCACGCGGAACGCCGTACGCGCCGGCGACCGCAGCACCTCGGCACAGGCGGTGTTCGTCACCCTAAGCCCGCCCTACGGGATCTAGCGGGGGAGCGATGAAAGCAACTCTCACGCGCCCGAACCCCAGCAAGCGCAGCGCCAATCGAACGGTGCGGTCTCATCGAACGTAGCGCGCATTTGCTGCGTCGGTGCGAACGGTACGCGCAGGACCTGCCACCCGTGGAAGCATCTCACGTCGTTGTTGCGCGCCAGGGCCCGTGGAACAGCTGTTGCAGTCCCCACTGACGGAAGCCAACGGCAATCCCGCCTTGGGAATTTGATAGGAGAGCATCCATGGTCAGAAGAATGTTGGTCGGTGTGGTCATAGCAGTTGGGGCTTCGGCCCTCTGCGCGTCCGTCTACGCACAGCCGGCCGTCGAGCCGATGCCATCCCCAACCCCGTTAGCCTCTCCACCCGCGCCGGTACCTCCGCCGTATCTGATGATGCAGCCACCCCCACAGCAACCGCATCACAACATCCCGCCCGGGGATTCCACCTACCGGAGTCCCGGGGTGGCCGTGGCGTTGTCGCTGACGCCGTTGCCCGTCGATTTCGGCAACCTCTACGCGGAAAACTTCGGCTGGGGAATCGCGTACACAGCGATCGAGGTCTCCTTGATGATGCCGATGATGTGGTTCGTCGGGCGCCACATGGACCACGGCGGCCTCAGCAATCGCACCTGGAGCGGCGGCGAGCGAATGGGAATGATGGGAATGGTCGCCGGTTACGTGGCCGTCAAGCTGATTGCGGGCGTGCATGCGGGATATGCAGCCCGAGAGTTCAACCGTCAGGCCGCGCCGCGATGGTCGGCACTGGTCGTGCCCACGACGGGTGGTGCCGTGGCGAGTTGGCACCTTCGTTTCTGACCCCACCCGCCCAGCGAATCAGCGCACGTCGACGGGTCGTATCACGCCTGCCCGAACGTCCCATCGACGTCCCCAATGGGAGGGACTCCTGAAGCGACCGCGCGGCAAAACGTCGGTATCCGGGAAAACCCAGTAGCCCGGATCATTGTCCATCGTTCTTGGCAACAGGCCAGCCACACGTCTATTTGGGTCAAGGGCCGACAAACATCAGCGTGGCCTCGTTCGAGCACTTCATGTCCGCCGTGTGACCGCCCGGCTTCGGCATCGCCATCACCCGGTAGACGTAGGTCTGAGCGGCGACGAGCGGGCGCTGTCGTGGTGCGCCGTGGTGTCGAAGGGCACCGTGATGAGTTCCGCAAAGCTCCCGGCTCCGACCTTGCGCTCGATCATGAACGACGCTTCGTTGTTCGAATTGTCCTTCCACGTCAGGTGACCGTCTCGGACACACCGGATGGCCCGAAACGTCTCTTGCTACAGAGTAGCCTTTAGAATCCCACGTCATTACAGTCTTCATGTTATGACCCAACGTCCGGGGAAGAACCCCTACCGGCCCGGGGTCGAGACAAAACCAGCGTTTTTGGCCGGCCGAGAGGGGCCACGCCACGGGTCGACCTCGAAGACGTAGCCGTGCGGTTTGCTGAAGACGGAATCGTCTTCTTCGCAGGTGAGCCAGGTTTGCCACGGCGTGGGGCCACCGGCGCAGTTGTTGACCGTGCCGGCCAGACTGATCTGGTGGCTAAGGAGCTGACCGGCGTCGATTTCGTGATTGCGAACCAACCACATGCCAGATACCCGCCCCAGAACGCGGCCATGCCGTCGTGATTGGCTGGCACCAGCCCGCCACCGGTCATCGGATCATCGATCGGGCGCGCTGTTCTAGACCATCGGCAGGTGAGGAACGGTCGTGCATGCGCGGCGAAACCATGGCGAAACGATTTTGCCGCGCGCCGCAATCGAACGTTACGTTTTCTTGTTCGTCGGGCGGCGTCGGTCTTGTACTTTCACGGTTGACACCGATCGCCCGCACACAGCTTGCACAGCCGTAACGTTCGTCGACCCTGCGATCGGGTATTCACGCTGGCGACTGATCGGGCGGCTGGCGGCGCGTGTGAACCGATGACGCTTCGCCGGTATCGATCGCAACTCATTTTCTCGCGAGGTGATCCGTGAACCAGAATCGACAATTGAACGTTGGTGGCGTCGGGGCGGTCGAGGGCGACTGGATCATCAGCCGCCGGAACATGTTGCGAGGCGGGGTGGCGGGACTGGGGGCGGCTTACCTTCTGCCATGGGCCACATCGACCGCCACAGCGCAGGTCGGCCGTCTCTTCAGTCTGGGCGTCGCCTCGGGCGACCCAGACGCCCATGCGGTCTTGCTGTGGACGCGGTTGGCGCCGGCGCCGCTGGAAGCAAAAGGCGGAATGCCACCCCAGCCGGTGACCGTCCACTGGGAACTGGCCGCGGACCCCGACATGCGCCGGACGCTACGCTCCGGGACGGTTGTGGCCCGCGCGGCCAGCGCCCACGCGGTGCGGGTGAATGTGCAACGGCTGGATTCCGATCGCTGGTACTACTACCGGTTCTTTGCCCAGGGGGAATGCAGCCCCGTGGGCCGGACGCGCACGTTTCCCGAACGCGACGATGCGTGCGCGCGCATGCGTTTCGCGTTGGTGTCCTGCCAGGACTACCAGAACGGGTTCTTCAGCGCCTACGCGAACCTGGCCGCCGAGGATCTGGACTTCGTCGTTCACGTGGGTGACTACATCTACGAGGATGGTCCACGACCGCTGGCGCCCCGGCAGGTGGTGGGGGGCGAAATCCTGACGCTGGACGATTATCGCATTCGTCACGCTCTCTATCGATTGGATCCCGCACTGCAAGCGGCCCATGCCGCATTCCCATTCATCGCGACGTTCGACGATCATGAGGTCGACAACAACTACGCGGGGCCAGCGCCCGAGGATGACCAAGATCCTGCGCTTTTCCTGCAGCGGCGCGCCGACGCCTACCGGGCGTACTTCGAGCACCTCCCACTACCGGACAGCGCGCGACCCGTGGGCGCGTCAATAAACCTGTTTCGGCGCGTTCACTTCGGGCGGCTGGCGACGTTTCACGTGCTCGACACACGCCAGTTCCGCAGTGACCAACCTTGCGGAGACGGCTTCAAGCCGCTATGCCCGGATGCCATGACCACGACCGCCACCATGACCGGACCCGAGCAGGAAACTTGGTTGATGCGCGGGCTCGCGCGATCGCCGGCGACATGGAACGTGCTGGCCCAGCAGGTCATGTTCACGAAATGGGATCTGCGCCGCGCCGCGGGGGCGCCGGTACCGTTTTTCAATATGGACGCCTGGGATGGTTACGCGGCGGCTCGACAGCGCCTGCTGGATTTTCTGGTCGAGCGCAGCCCGCACAATCCGATCATCCTCAGCGGCGACATTCATTCGGCTTGGGCGGCGGATATTCTGGAACGATTCGACGAACCCGATGCGGGCATTGTCGCGGCCGAGTTCGTGGGGACGTCGATCACATCCGACTTTCCCGCCGCCCTTATTCCGGCGGTGCAGGCTACGCTGGTCGACAACCCGCACATTCGCTATTTTGAAGGTGCCCACCGCGGCTACCTGCGTTTCCATGTGACGCCCCGGCAGTGGCGGGCGGACTATCGCGGGGTCGATACCATCGCCGAAGCCACGTCGCCGATCAGTACGCTGGCGTCGTTTGTCGTGGAAGCGGGCCACTCGGGTCTGGTGTCGGCGTGAGCTTGTCACGCGGAAGGTCCGTGGCGCGGGCGTGGGGCCTCGCGGCCGTCGTGGGCGTGACGTTCCTTGGGGGCGCTTGTGGCCGGGACTCCGAACGCGTCTCGACGGTGCGCTTGAACATCGACCTCGACGCCGCGGTGGTCATCCGGCAGGTGTACGGGGGCGGCTCGAATGCCGGCGCGCCGTTTACGCACGACTTCATCGAGATCTTCAACCGCGGTGGCGCGCCGGTATCGCTTGACGGTTGGTCGCTTCAGTACGCCAGCGCGACGGGAACCGCGGGTTTCGGGTCCAACACAGGCCAACTGACCGAGTTGCCCGCATTTACGCTGGAACCGGGGCGTTCGTATCTGGTGCAACAGGCGGGCGGCGCCGTGGGATCCCCACTGCCGGCGCCCGACTTCATTGATCCCACGCCGATCAACATGAGCGCGACCGCGGGCAAGGTGGCGCTGGTCCGCCAGACCGCGACGCTTGGTTGCAACGGCGGGTCAACGCCGTGTTCGCCCGCCCAGGAGGCATCCATCGTCGATCTGGTCGGCTACGGTAGCGCCAACTATTTTGAAACGGCCGCGTCGCCCGGTGCCACAAACCTCATCGCCGTGCAGCGTGCGGGCGAGGGCTGCGTCGACACCAACCACAACGGCGCCGATTTCACGGCGGTGACGCCCGAGCCGCACAACACGCAATCGCCGATTGTGATCTGCCAGGGCGTGGGAGGCGGCACAGGAGGAAGCGGCGCAGGGGGAACCGGCGGCAGCGCGGGTGCTGGAGGCGAGGCGGATGCTGGAGGCGAGGCGGGTGCTGGAGGCGAAGCGGGCGCGGGCGGCGAGGCGGGCGCGGGCGGCGCTGGAGGCACTGCGGGTTCGGGAACCGGAGGCGCGCCCACGCCCGGCCCCGTGCGCATTCACGACATCCAAGGACGGGCTCATCGCTCGCCGCTTACCGGTACGACAGTCGTCCATGTTCCGGGGGTTGTCACTGTCATTCGCTCGAACGGGTTCGTGATGCAGGATCCGGCGCCCGACGCGGATCCCGCCACCTCGGAAGGGATTTTCGTATTCACCAGCGGTGCGCCGTCAGCGACGGTCGGAGATCTGGTCCTGGTCAGCGGCCCGATCTCCGAATTTCGTCCCGGGTGTTCCAGTTGCGGCCCATCGGCCGCCGCGTTTTCGAACCTGACGACCACGGAAATCGATCGACCGACGTTGGTATACGTCGACTCGGTGGGACATGCCCTGCCGGCCGCGATCTTGGTGGGCCCCGGGGGACGCATGCCGCCCACTGCGGTCATTGACGACGACGGCGTGGGCGATGTCGAAACCGCCGAAGCGGTCTTTTCGCCGGACACCGACGGCATCGATTTCTACGAAAGTCTGGAAGCGATGCGCGTCGAGGTGCGGGACGCAGTTGTCGTCGGCCCGACCAATTCGTTTGGTGAAATTCCCGTGCTGGCAGGCGGCGGAAGCGGCGCGGACCTTCGCACCTCCCGCGGAGGCATCGTGATCGACGCGGGTGACTTCAACCCCGAGCGCATTTTCCTGGACGGTTCCGCGATGCCGGAGGTGAATGTCGGCGACACGTTCGCCGGCAGCACGTTCGCGGTGGTGGACTACACCTTCGGCAATTTCAAGTTCGATACCACGGCGCTGCCGTCCGTGATACCCGGTGGCCTCGCCCCCGAAGTGGTGTCTCTGGGGCCGCTGGGCGTGAACCAGTTGAGCATCGCCTCCTTCAACGTCGAGAATCTTGATCCGTCCGACCCGCCCCAGAAGTTCGCGGCGCTGGGCGCGTTGATCGCGACCAACCTGGGCGCGCCCGACGTGGTGGCGCTGGAAGAGGTGCAAGACGACAACGGCGCAGTCAACGACGCGGTGGTGAGCGCGGAGGCGACGCTGCAAGCCCTGGTTGCGGCGGTGCAGGCGGCGGGTGGTCCCACGTATCAGTTTCGCAGCATCGATCCGGTCGATGACCAGGACGGCGGCGAGCCGGGGGGGAACATTCGTGTCGCGTTCCTGTTTCGAACCGATCGCGGACTGGCCTTCGTCGATCGCCCGGGCGCGGGATCCTCGACCGCGAACGCCGTGGTGAACAACGGCGGTGTTCCGGCAGTGACCTTCAGCCCCGGGCGCATCGATCCGACCAACGCGGCGTTCAACAACAGCCGCAAGCCGCTGGTCGGCGAATTCCGCTTCAACGGAAAGACCCTGTTCGTCATCGCCAACCACTTCAACTCGAAGGGCGGCGATAACCCCCTGTTTGGACGCTTCCAGCCACCCGTGTTTGCCTCCGAAATCCAGCGTTCGGCGCAAGCGACGATCGTGGGCGGATTCGTCGAGCAACTAAGGGCGATCGACGCGAACGCGGGAGTGGTCGTCGTGGGCGATCTGAATGACTTCGCGTTTTCGTCGCCCCTTGTCATCCTGAAAGGCGCCGGACTGACATCGCTGATCGAAACGCTGCCTGCGAACGAACGCTACACATACGTGTTCGAGGGCAATTCCCAGGTCCTCGATCACGTGATGGTCTCGGACGGCCTGCTGGGCGCCCTGGCTGGCTTCGATGTCGTCCACGTCAATGCGGAATTCGCGAGCCAGGTCAGCGATCACGATCCGGCGGTGGCCCGGTTCACACTGGGCAACCTGCCGAGCCGCGCTCTTATCCCCAAACTCGATTGTGTCGTGCGCAACGGCGCGCTGTCCTGGACCGCGCGTTTCGGCTACGACAATCCGAACGACTTGGCCGTCAACCGCCCCACCGGCAACACCAATCGCTTCCTTGCCGCGCCGGCGGACAAAGGACAGCCCACGTTGTTCTTGCCAGGCCGACAGTGGGAAGTTTTCCAGGTGTCCTTCCGGCCGCTGCAACCCGCAGCCTGGTGGCTCGACGGACGTCTGGAGTTGGCGACCCTCCTGTCTCCCCGCTGTCGCTAGCGGGCGAAGGCCCTCGACGTCGCGACGGCGGTGGCATCCACCTGGCGATGCGCACGCAGGCCGGCCACGCCCCCTGAAAGTGCGCGTCTTCGCGCGCATGATTCCCACTATATGCTCATGGTAGTATGAGCATATGAGTCATCGGCTTCAGGTATTGGTTTCGGAGGGTCTGGACGCCCGCATCGCCAAGGCGGCCCAGCGAGGCCGTGTCTCGAAGGGCGAATGGGTGCGGCGCGTCCTGGAGACCGCGCTCAACGACAACGGGCAGACGCCGGATGCGCTGGGGAAGTTGGCCTCCCTGGGCGCGCCCACGGCGGACATCGACCAAATGTTGGCCGAGATCGAGGCCGGGCGCCGGTGAAGGTCTTTGTCGATTCGAACGTGCCCATGTACGTCGCCGGCCGGGAGCACCCCAATCGCGCTCCGGCCAAGCGCTTCCTGGACAAGGTCAAGCGCGGCGAGATTGAGGCCCACACCAGTACGGAGGTGCTTCAAGAACTTCTGTACCGATACTCCAGCCTGAAGAGGTTGGACTTGGCCGCCCAGGTCTACGATCTGTTCGTTCAAATCTGTCCGGTGGTGTTCCCGGTCAACCTCGCCGACACCGATCGCGCGAAGGTTTTGGTCTGTGGGAAGGCCGCCGTTGCTCCCCGGGATGCCCTTCACGCTGCCGTCATGCTGAACAACGGCGTGTCGATCGTCGCTAGCTTCGACAACGACTTCGACAGGATCCCGGGAATCAAACGCTACGAGATGACGTAGGATCCAAAACCTTCGACGGAGACACGACCCTCCGGATCACCTTCGCAAGCTCGATGATCGTCACGGGAACCAGTCCCACCAGAAGCGCAAACCCACAATCGACGACAGACAGCGCGCCGATCTGAAAAAAGGCCCGGGTGGCGGGGATCTGGTGGATCCCGAACTGAAGGACCACCGACAGAACCACGACGCCCAACAGACGCGGGTTCGTGAACACGCCCACCTCCCAGAACAGTCGCGTCGCGCTGCGCGCCGCGAACGACCGGAACAGCTCGGCGAACACAATCACGGCGAACGCCAGGGTACGCGCCTCGTCGACCCCGCGGTTTTGCAGGGCCCAGGCGAACACCCAGAACGTCGTCGCCGCATCGAGCAAGCCAACCAGCACGACGGTGAGCCACTGCGCCCGCCCCAACATGGGCTCGTCGGGATGCCGCGGCGGGCGCGCCAGCACATCGCCGTCGGGCGGGTCGGTTACCAGCGCCAGCGCCGGGAACCCATCGGTCACCAGATTGATCCACAGGAGATGCAACGGCAGCAGAGGAAAAGGGTATCCGACGACGGCCGCACCCAACATCAACGCCAGCTCGCCCGCGTTGCCGGTCAGTAAGTACATCAGGCTTTTGCGGATGTTGTCGAAGATCCCGCGCCCTTCCCCGACCGCCGCCACGATGCTGGCGAAGTTGTCGTCGGCCAACACCATGTCGGACGCCTCGCGCGTAACCTCGGTGCCGGTAATACCCATCGCGATGCCGATGTGGGCCTCGCGCAACGCGGGCGCATCGTTCACCCCGTCTCCGGTCATGGCCACGATCGCACCCTTCTCCTTCCAGGAGCGCACGATGCGCAGCTTGTCCTCGGGCGCGGCGCGCGCGTGTACGCGCTCGTCCGCGTCCTCGCCGTCCGCGACGATTCCCAGTTCGCGCGCAATCTGCCGGGCGGTTACCGGGTGATCACCGGTGATCATGACGGTCTTGATCCCGGCGCGTCGGGCGGCCGCGACGGCTTCGATGGCCTCGGTCCGGGGAGGATCCGCGATCCCCACCAGCCCCAGCAGACGCAAGCCCTCCTCCTGGGCCGAATCACCGACGGCAACAGCAAGCACACGCAGTCCCCGCGACGCCATCTCGGTGTTGGCCTGCTCCGCGCCTTCCGTACCCGCGACCGCTTTCGCCAGGACATTTTCGACGGCGCCCTTCACATACAAAACGCCGTCGGCGCGCCGAATCGACATCATCCTGCGTTCCGCGTCGAAGGGATTCACGTCGACGCGGGGCCGCGCCTTTTCGATATCGGCGCGCCTCAGGTTTCGCTCGGCGGCGGCCATCAACAGAGCCACCTCGGTGGGATCGCCGGTGCCCGAGCGCTGGTCCTGAGCCAACTCCGCGTCGGAACAAGCGGCCGCCGCATCCAGCGTCTTGGCATCGTCAGGCCCCCACAAATCCCGAACCACCATCACGCCTGTCGTCAGGGTTCCCGTCTTGTCGGTGCAGATCACCGTCGTGCAGCCCAGCGTCTCGACCGCCGGCAACTTCCGGATCAACACGCGACGGGCGGCCATCCGTTGCACCCCCAACGCCAGCGCGATTGTTACCACCGCCGGAAGTCCCTCGGGCACCGCCGCGACCGCGAGAGATATCGCCGACATCAACACCTCCAGTGGCGGAGCCCCCCGCCAAAGGCCCATCCCCGCCACGACGGCGACGATCCCCAGACACGCCATCATCAACACCCGGCCGATCCGCGCCAGTCGCGTCTGCAACGGCGTCGCGGTCTCCTCCGCGGTCGCCAGCAGGTGCGCAATCCGGCCCAGCTCGGTGCGCATCCCCGTCGCCAGCACCCGCGCGCGGCCCGATCCCGTCGCGACTGATGTCCCCATGAACACCGAATCGTGACGTTCGGCCAGCGGCGCATCCGGCGGCGCGGGTACGGTTGTTTTGTCCACCGGCGTGCTCTCGCCGGTCAGCGGCGCTTCGCTGGTCGAAAGCACATGCGCCTCGATCACCCGGGCATCCGCCGCCACGATGTCACCGCCCTCCAGCAACAACACGTCACCGGGGACGACCTCGACCGCGGGAATCAACACCGCGTGTCCGTCCCGTGATACCCGCGCGCGCGGCGCCGTCATCGATCGCAGGGCGAGCATCGCGTTTTCAGCCCGGAACTCCTGGAAAAAACCGACCAGCGCGTTCAGCGCCAGGATGCTGCCAATAGCAACGGCGTCGGCGACCTCACCCAACGCCGCGGACACAACGCAGGCGCCCAGCAGCAACCAGATCAGGGGGCTCTTGAACTGTCCGGCCAGAATCCGCCACGGCGAGATCCCGGCTTTCTGCGTGAGCTCGTTCGGGCCGTGTTCGGCCAGAAGGCGCGCGGCAGCCGCCGAAGAAAGGCCGCCGGCACCGCCATCACCACCGTTCGAAGGAGGGACGTCGACCGGCGGGTGATCAACGCCCATCGTCGAAGCTCGTTGGAACCCAAAGTCCATTTGCGTGTTGGACAGCAAGCAGCATGCCGCACGTTATAGCCCGGTGAGCCACGCTCGGGTTGCGCTGACAACAAGCCTTGGAGTGTGCCTTCGCGTGACCCTACAATTTTGATATATGCTTGAGCGCCATGGCAAGAACATCGATGGTCTCCCTGGGAAGACGGGGAGGCCTGCGCGGTGGTCCGGCGCGGGCCGCATCCTTGCGGCCCCAGCGACGCCGCGAGATCGCCCGCGAAGCCGCGCGGCGGCGCTGGCACCGGCCCGCTGAGACACCAAGCGTCCCGCGCGGACCCGCCGAACTGGCGTCCTTCGTGGCGCACCACGGATCGTCCGTTGCTCCCGGATCGGCGACGTTTCCACTCGAGGGTATCGTCGTCGCGGCCGTCCGGGCATCGAAACACGATCCCGCGCTCGCACGCATGTTGCCTGTCTTCCTTTGGCGGGTGCGCGAAGCACTGGACCTGACCAGCCTGGTGCGGAAGGCGCGCCAACCGGCCAGCGGCCGTGCGCTCGGTTTTTTCCTGCAGGTCGCGGCCAAGCTGGGTCGGACCCGGGGTTTCGATCAGGCCATCGCCGCCCTGCGATCGTCGTATGCCGCCCCCGCGCGACCGATCTATTTCTTTCACGGGACAAGAGCGCGACCCTTCGAGAAAATGGTCACCGATTCACGCACCCCCACCGAAGCGCGCCGTTGGGGACTGCTGATGAACATGCCCTGGGACAGCTTCACGTCCTACTTCCGCAAAGCAGCGCCTCTTTGAACAAGTTCGACAGATCGTAGCTGGTCAGATTCTTGCGCGCCGTCGGACGCCACCTGACGCGTCCCACGACGGTGGTCGTGATTGGGGGCGCGGCAGCCGCGATCGAATACCAATCGAACACCAAGACCGCCGACATCGCCCTGCTGGCGGGTATGAGCAAGGACGTCCAACACGCTTCCCACAGCGCCCGGAAGGAAACCGGATTGGCTATCGCAATTGGCGCGGTGACGGTCGCCGATCTGCCCCTCAACTACGAAGACCGGTTGCGCCCGGCCAGGGGACTGCGGATCGAAAGACTTAGGGTGGTTTTCCCTGACAAGTACGACCTGACGCTGTCGAAGACGGTGCGCGGGTACCAGCACGACCTGGACGCTATCCAGGGAATTCATCGCCGCCATACGCTGTCACAACAGACCCTGGTCGGAAGGTTCGTCACCGAGATGGACACCGGTAGGGCCGCCACGGGTGACCGGCGAAAGATTTGTTTGAACATGGCGATGGTGGTCGCACGGCTGTGGGGTGTCGAAGCGGGCCGTGCGCTTGCCGAACGCTGGGGTGTTCCCGTTCCCCGGGCGGAATGAATCCTATTTCCCTATCTCCGACATGATGACGCGGCGGCGAGCGGCGCCGCGTCCAGATGCCCCCGGCAACACACCGGCAATTCGTCGCGCAGACGTCGCAACTCCTCGGTGGCCTTGACCAAGAAATCCGGATGGCTCTGAACGAAGAACCGGCGCGGATGATCCCGCCAGGCGTCCTCGATGCGATGGTCGATCCCCGCCGCTTCGACGGCCGGCTCGACGCGAAGTTTGTTGCTGGGGTTGTATCCTTGCGCGGCCGACGGAGTCCGCTGCCCGCTGTGCAGCCACAAATACAACGTCCTGCGCACGGTGGAAGAATCGAAGCGCCTGAACGACAAGGTTGGTCCCCTGGTGATCATCGCCGGCAGCGGAATGGCCACCGGCGGGCGGCCTGCACCATCTAGCACATCGACTGCCGGACCATCGCAACACCGTTCTGCTGGTCGGCTATCAGGCGGAAGGAACCCGGGGACGCGCCCTGTACGAAGGCGCTCGCGACCTGAAGATCAACGCCGCGCCACCTGCTTGGCCTTGGCGTAAAGGGATGTGTCGACGGAAATCTGAGTTTTCCCGGGCTCTTCATTCCAGAAGCACCTTCCACAGCACCCCCAGCACCACGCTGCCCGCCAGCGTTTTGGCCACGCCGACCCTGAACCGAAACATCGCGAAGATCGCCAGCGCCACCAACACCAGGACGGGAACGTTCACGGTCGACCACGCGGGGACAAGCAGCCGCAACCAACCCCGGTGCCATTCCACCACCTCGCCGAACACCGTGTGCAGCGCGAACCAGATCGACAGATTCAGAATCACGCCCACCACGGCCGCCGTGATCGATGACAGCGCCGAACGCAGCGGGCGGTTTTCGCGCAAGGCCTCGATGTACGGCGCGCCCAGGAAGATCCACAGAAAGCACGGCACGAACGTCACCCACACCGTGACGATGGACCCGAACACGCCGGCCAGCATCGGGGGCAGCCCGCCCGGATGGCGGAAGGCGCCCATGAAACCGACGAACTGAACCACCATGATCAGCGGTCCCGGCGTCGTTTCGGCCATGCCCAATCCGTCCAGCATCTCGCCGGGCAACAGCCACCCGTACGTTTCCACGGCGCTCTGGGCGACGTAGGCCAGCACCGCATAGGCACCACCGAAGGTGACCACCGCCGCCTTGCTGAAGAACAGGCCCTCCTCGACGAACACGCTCCGAGCTCCGAACACCGCCACCAGCGCCGCCAGGGGGGCGAACCACAACACCAGGCCCACACCCAGCACCCGTATCGTCCGCCCGCGTGACGGCCGCGTATGCGCCAGCTCGCCGCGCTCCATCATCCCGTCGATGATCGAAACGCGACCTGCCGCATCGGCGAGAACGGTTGCCCGTGGAAACGCCGCCGGTACCACGCGCCCGCCGACCAGGCCCAGCACACCCGCGCCAAGAACAATGACGGGGAATGGCACCGCGAAGAAGAAGATGCCGACGAAGGCAGCCGCGGCGATCGCGACCATCAGGCGCGTCTTCAGCGCGCGTTTTCCGACGCGCAGCACGGCCTCGACCACGACCGCCAACACGGCGGCCTTCAGCCCGAAGAAGATCGCGGCGACGACCGGGAGATCCCGAAGGCCCGCGTAAAGCAAACTCATCACCAGAATCGTCAAGAACCCGGGCAACACGAACAACGTCCCGGCGACCAGGCCGCCGGACATCCGGTGCATCAACCAGCCGATGTACGTCGCAAGTTGCTGCGCCTCCGGCCCGGGCAGCAGCATGCAGTAGTTCAACGCGTGCAGGAACCGCGCTTCGCTGATCCATTTGTGCCGCTCGACCAGCTCCTTGTGCATCAGCGCGATCTGTCCCGCCGGGCCGCCGAAACTCAGCAGGCCGATCCGCGCCCACACCCGCGCCGCGGCACCGAACGAAATCTGCGGTGCCCCCTCGTCGGCGTTCATCCTTGGACGCAGCGTACACGCGTGGGGGTCTTGGACCAACCCGGATTCCCAGGCTGGACTACAGCGCTGGCGATCGGCGGCGCCGCAACAGTGGGACGATCCCGACGCCTGCCAGGAACGTCGCGAACCAGCTCACGACCGGATCACCGCCCGCGCTGCAGTCGCAACCACCCGTGGTGATCGCCCCGGCCCCTGGGGCGCCACCAACGGGAAAAGTCGTGCCACCCGTCCCCGTTGGACCTCCGCCCGGACCAGGCACCGCGCCTCCGCTGCCGACCGCGCCACCGGTGGCGATCACCACCACGCCACCCGTGCCTGGCGCGCCACCGGTTCCCGGCGTGCCACCGGTTCCCGGCGTGCCACCGGTTCCTGGCGTGCCACCGGTTCCCGTCGTACCGCCGGTTTCCGTCGCGCCGCCGGTTCCCGTCGCGCCGCCGGTTGCGGCTCTGCCACCGGTTCCGGACGCGCCCGCGGTACCGGCACGACCGCCTGCACCGGAGCCGCCGGCGCCCGTTCTTCCGCCGGTGCCGGTCGCACCGCCCGTACCTGGCGAAGCAGTTCCACCGGTCCCGGCGCCGCCGCCCGCTCCACCTCCGCCCCCGTCGGTGGAGACCCCGCCGGTCAGAGTGCCGTCGATCGAGTAGAAGCCCACCGAGGAATAGGTGGTGAATCCATTCGCGGCGGTTCCCTCGGCGCCGCCTTTCACGATCAACGTGTAGTCGCCCGCGGACAGGTCCACGTTCAGTTGCGCCGAGCGATTCACCATCGTGTTGTTCTGAACCACCACCTTGCCCGTTCCGTCGACGATGCTGGCGTCCACATCCAGCATGGCGCCTCCCAGATATTCGATCCGATCGATCTTCAGCGTGGCGTGTCCGCCACCCGCCGCTATCCGGAACGAAAACGAATCGGTGTCGGTGTTCCGGCCGATCTGACCCCAGTTCATCAGCGCGGGAACGCTGGTCCCCTGCAAGATAAGCGGCGTGCTGTCCGGAATGTCGTCGGCCCGGTATTCCGCGTACCGGGCAATGCGGGTGAAGTCATCCTCCTGGTTGGTGGCGGATGAATACTCTCCCTTGCTCCACTGATACAGCGCCTGGGTCCAGCGATCCCCGGGCCAGATGTTTCCCATCAGCGGTGTCCACTGGAAACCCGCCAGGCCGTTGAAATACTCGCCGCCGTCGTTGCCGCCGTCGTGGCCCATGCCCAAGCCGTGACCGACCTCGTGGGCCAGGATCCGGCCGGTGGCGTAGCCATTGGGGTAGCGATTGACGGTGCAGGCGGTCCTGGTCCCAAAAATGCTGACCCCGCAGCTGGAGCTGCCGCCGCTGACATTTTTCATACTGGCGACGCCGGAATTGGCGACCCCCGCGGCCGCGTACACCGCGGGATCAGTGGTGACGTTCATCTTGAACGCGGACACGGCCGCCGAAAGGGTTTGCCAGGTTCGCCACACATCCTCCGTGGTCTGGCCGATCGGGGTGCCGCCGTTCATCACCTCCGTCAGGTTGATGTACCAAACCTTGGTGGCGCCGGGCAGGCTCTGAAGCTTGGTCACGTCGGTTCCGGCCGGAAAGGCACCGATGTGCGCCGGCAGGACGCCGGCGGCCAGCAGGGCGGGATCGTCGGCGAACGGCGCCAGATCAGCTTCTGGTTCGTGGCCATCCGGGGGGGGAGCCGCACAGATCGGAAAGATCTTGGTGACCGGAACCTGCTCCACCACGACCTTGCCATGGGCATCGGTCGTGTATTCGTAGGCGAGGTTGTGATCCCTGTTGACGATCCACCCGTAGATGCCGCGTTCGTCGCCCTTCAAGATGAAGCCGGAGTCCAGCGCATCGGCCGCGCGACCGACCATCGAGAACTTGCCATCTGCCTCGTAGAAGTCTTCGACGACGGCCCTGATCGGTCGGGCCACGCCGGTGTGAAACGTGTAAACCCGCGATGTCTTCGTATTGCCCGTCTTCAACCGGTCCATCATGGTCGCGGCCGGCCCCAGCGCGAACTTGCCCGTGTCGATCGACTCGCTGGTTTCCGACGGCGCGCAACCAGCGCCAGCGATCAACAATGCGCAGCCCCGAAGAGCCGACGAAGTAATGAATCGAATCGACGCGCGTGACATGGTCGCGGTTGTTAAGAGACCAGCCAGCCCGGATCTGGGCCTGAATAAACCCTTGGTCCTGTAAATTGAATATTCTGTATTCAATTCAGAAGCTTGATTCCCCGAAGGGCAGACAAGTCCGTGCAGGAGGGCCTGGACCGCCAGCCACTTGGGAGGGCTTCGTCATCGAAAACTCCTTGCGGCGACGACCCGACGAAGTTCGAGGAGTGCCACGACTCACGAACCCTTCGACGATCCGTGTTTTCGTGGCAATCCGCGCACGGCCGGTAAGACACCCACGCACAGAAGGTAAGATCCAATCTGGGCGACCCGGGCTACGTTGAGGTCCGTCGATCGACGGCGCAACACCACGCCGCTGATCATTCCCTGCCTTGCCTTGCCTTGGCTTGGTCTTTGGATTGGTGAACGCGAGGAGCGCGATGAACGCGCAGGTCTCGCTTATGCCCCGGCGCTGCATCTTCGGCCCCTAGGAGGAGACAGGAATGTACACGGGACGTTTTTCAAGACGCCGCTTCATCAGTTCAGCCGGTGTCACCGTGACGCTGCCGCTGTTGCCGTCACTTATGTGGTCACCCAAGGCCGGGGCCGCCACCTGCGCTCCGGTCAAGCGGTTCTTGTTCTATCACTTCCCCAACGGCCACTATATGCAGGAGCACGTGCCAACCGGAGCCGGGGCCACCTGGGGGCTGCCGTCGACGATGCCGACCTGGGCGGACTTCAAGCAGGACATGACGTTCATCACCGGCCTCGAGAACCAGCAGCGCCGCCGGGCCACCGGCGACCACGCGCTGGGATGCGGGGCCTTGCTGACGGCGCGCATGCCGATTCCCAACTCGCAGCAAATGAGCATGTCGGTCGATCAAATCATCGGAGATGCTCAAATGGGCTGCCGCGGCCTCCACTCGCTGCAACTCGGCACAGGCAACGGTGGTCCCACCGACTCGTTCGGAACCTATTTCACGCGCAACATCTCGTGGCGCGCGCCGTCGACGAAAAACGCCGACGGCACCATGTCTTTTCCGGTCGGCGCCGGGACCCCGCTGGGCAAGATCATCGACGCGCAGACTGCCTTCAACCGGCTGTTCATGGGAACCAGCCCCACGACCAGCAACGCCGAGGCACAGATGCGCCTCGCGCTCCGCAAAAGCGTGCTCGACAGCGTGTTGCCGTACCAGGGTTCGCTGAAAAACAAGCTGAACAGCGCCGACAGCGCCAAGCTTGATCAGCTCTTTACGGGCATTCGATCGCTTGAGATGGAGCTGCAGAACGCGGGCACTGCCGGATCGTGCACGCCACCAACGCTTCCCGGTCCAGCCAAGAATCCGACCGACAAGAATGGTCTGACGGGCACGGATTACCTGGCGCAGGGGGATTTCATGCACAGCCTTATGGCCATCGCGTTTCAGTGTGACGTGACGCGGGTGATCACCTTCATGCTGGGCGACGCGGTGACCAGTCGAAATTACAACTTCGTTCCCGCCGTCGCGGCAGCGGGGGGCGCGGCGGGCGGCGCCACGTCAGATCACCAAGCCTCGCACTACGGCAGCAACGCCGGTTTGCAGGAAGTCTTTCACCAGATCTCGCTCTACAAAATGATCTGGATCAGCACCTTTATCAAGAAGATGAAGTCGCTGGTCGACGCCGACGGCCGCGACATGCTGTACAACGCGGCGATCGTGATCAGCAGCGAGATTGGGGATGGAAATCGCCACAATCACGACAACCTCCCGACCATGGTCCTGGGGCAGCTTGGGGGACTCATCAAGCCGAATCGGCTGGTTCAATACCCCAACGCAACCGGCGCGGACTACACCAAGGTGAAGACCTACGGTGATTTCTACATACAGTTGCTCAAACTCTTCGATGTGACCGTGTCACCGACGACGGGCTTCGGCAACGACGGGAAGGAGGCGCTCCTATGGAACGCTTGAACAGGGGCCGGCTCGCGGGCGCCGGCCTCGGGCTTTTTCTCTCTTGGGGCTGTACCGCCAGCGTCAGTTCTGGCGGCGGCCAACCCGGGACCAACCCAACACCCGGTGGGGCCGGATCGGGGCCGGTCGGCATGTCTTCGGGCACCGGCGGTATTTCTTCGGGCACCGGCGGCGCTGGAATGGTTTCGAATCCTCCCCCGGGCACCGGCGGGACCGTCCCGGGCACCACGCCGCCCATCACCGTTCCACCCGTCATCGTTGCCCCCGATCCGCCGGCGAACCCCGGGTACATGGTCGTGCGGCGTCTGAATCGGCCCGAATACAACAACACCGTGGCCGACCTGCTGGGAACCAAGCTGACCCCCGCCACCGGATTCCCCGGTGATGATCTCGGCGCGCAGTTCGACACCGTGGGCTCGGCCCTCAACCTCGCGCCCGAGTACGTGGTCTCGTACGAGAGCGCCGCGACGACCTTGATCAACGATCTGTTCGCCGACGTCACACGTCAAAAGACCGTCGTGACCTGCGACGTGACGACGGGTGGGGATGCTTGCGCCAAGACGATTCTGACCGCGTTCGCGCGTAGGGCGTGGCGTCGCCCCGTCACCGCAGATGAGGCCACGGGCTTGATGGCACCGGTGACCGCCGCCAAGACACTTGGTTTGACTCCCGTCGACGGCATCAAAGCCGCGCTGACCGGCGTTCTGATCTCGCCCTTCTTCCTATACAAACTCGAAATGGATCCGGCGCCTCTGTCCGGCGCCGTTCGACGGCTCGATTCGTACGAACTGGCGACGCGCCTTTCGTATGCGCTGTGGAGCACCATGCCGGATCCCGCGCTCTCGGCGGCGGCGGACGCCGGGCAGCTGGTAACCGACGCTCAGGTCACGGCTCAGGTGAATCGCATGCTCGCGGATCCCCGCGCCGACAGACTGCTCGACAATTTCACGGCGAAGTGGCTGGACTTTGGCGTTGATGCCCACGAAGCCGAGGCCATGTACTTTCCGAAGTTCACCCCTGCTCTCGCCGCCTCGATGCAGGCCGAAGCGCGACGTTACATGCAGGAGTTCCTGAAGACGCCGACCCTCAATGTCTCGGCCATTGTCGACGCGCGGTTCACCTTCGTCGACGCGACCCTGGCGGCTTTCTACGGCCTTGCGCGCACGGGAGCGACCAGCGCCACCGAGCTGGTCAAAGTGGACACCACGGGCACCCAACGCCAGGGCCTGCTCACGCTCGGGGCGTTCCTCACGACGACGTCGTACGCCAACCGCACCTCTCCCGTCCGCCGCGGCGAGTACGTGTTTGCTCGGCTGCTGTGCAGTGAAATCCCGGCGCCGCCGCCGGACGTGCCGCAACTGAGTGAAACGCCCGTGCCGGGCCAAACTTTGCGACAGCGCCTGGAAGCGCACCGCGCGAAGCCCGAGTGCTCACCCTGCCACAATCTGATGGACCCGATCGGCTTCGGTCTGGAAAGCTACGACGGCATCGGGTCCTACCGGACCATCGATTCCGGTGCGGCGGTCGATTCGAAGGGGGTGTTGCCGGACGGGACGGCCTTCAGTGGAGCAGTCGAACTGGGGGCGCTACTGGCCCGCGACGCCCGCGTGCCCCAATGTGTGACGGAGAAGTTCATGACCTTCGCGATCGGCCGCCTTCTGAATCAGCCGGACGACCGTCAATGGATCGGGTACCTGTCGGCCCGCGCCCAAGCCACCGATGGCAGCATGCCCAGCCTGATTCGCGCGGTGCTGCTGAGCGACGCCTTCCGCAGCCGCAAGGCCGGCGTTCGCCTGTAGCGGGCCGTGCACCGTGGTGGCGACCGGAGGCGCGGATCCGGCATCCGGACCCGGGCGTCGATTTCGTCGTCTACCCGGCGGCGACGATCGGCGACCAACCGCGGCGGCCGCGAACTGGAACAGATCTTTGGGTCAGATCTTGCCGCCCGAGGCGGCGGCGCGGCGGGGTTTGCGAAGGACGTCGCTCTCCTTGAGGCCCGACAGCACCTCGACGCGAATGCCGTCGGACAGGCCAAGGTGGATTTCACGTTTCTCGTAGACCTGCGGCCCCGTCTGCACGTCGACAAAGCGTTGCTCCTTTTCGAACGTCAGCGCGCTCTCGTTGACCGTCAGCACCTTGTCCCGGCGATCGAGCACGATGTTGGCGTTCGCGCTGTATCCGGCGCGCACCACCAACCCTGGTGACACACGAACCGCCGCCTCGATCTCGAACTCGGTGGTGCCGTCCTTCACCTGACTTTTGGGCGCGATTTGCTCCAGCGTGCCGGAGAGTTTCTTTTCCTCGATGGCGCCGATGACGATCTCGACCGGCATGCCCACCCGCAGCTTCGCGACCTCGGACTCGTCCACCCGGCCCTTGAAGATCATGTCGGTCATGTCGGCGACGACCGCGATCGTGGTGCCTGGGTTGAAGCTGTTGGCGTTGATGACCGAGCTGCCTTCCTTGACCGGCACGGCCAGCACCATTCCGTCGACGGTTGATTCGACCCGGGTGGACGCCGCCGCTTTGGGTGACTTGCCAGCAACCCCTTCGCGCAGAAGCTGCACGCGGCTCTCGGCGGCCCCTCGTTCCTCCTGCGCGATCTGATAAGCCGAGCGCAGGTTGTCGATCTCCATCTTCGAGACCGCCCCACGGGAATCCAGCGACACCACGCGGTCCAGTTCACGCTTCGCGCGCTCCAGGTTCAACACCGCCGAACGCGACCGCAACACGGCGTCGTTGACACCGACGACGTCCGGGATGATCTGCACCTCGCCCATCAGATCGCCCTTCTTGATCATCTTTCCCGGCTGCACGATCAGTCTGCGCAGAATGCCCGAGATACGCGGCTTGATTTCGATCTCCTTGCGCGGCTCCATCGTGCCCGAGGCGACGACCTTGCGGACGACGTCGCGCACGGACGGACGTTCGGTCTCCACGGCAACTGGTTTGGGGCGCGATTTTGCCCACAGGAACCACAGCGTCGCGCCGAACACGACCAGGATGGACACGGCGATGATGACAGGAAGGACTCGTTTGCTTGTCATGGTGATTTACTCGTGGGCCAGCGCCTCTACGGGACGTACTCTGGCGGCCGCCCAGGCGGGGGCCAGCCCCGCCAGCCCGCCAGCGACGGTCAGGAACGCAGCCGCCAGCATCGCGCGCCCGAAATCCAGCTCGGGACTGGCGAAAAACGATGGCCCTTTCCCCACAGCGGGCTGCGCCGCCATGATCGTCGCCACCAGCTCGATGACGCCCACACCCGCCAACAAACCCAGATAGCCGGCCAGGGCCGTCAGCAGCGTCGATTCGGTGACCACCTGAACGACGATCGAGAACGGAGTGGCGCCCACGGCCTTCCGGATCGCGATCTCGCGTGATCGTTCGGCGACCGCGATCATCATGATGTTGCTGACGCCGATCGCTCCGGCCAGCAGGGTCATGAGGCCGACCACCCAGGTGACGGCGCCGATCGCGTTGAACAAATCGGACAGTTGCTTGAAGGCCTTCCCCCGGCTGAACGTACGAATCGCGCGCTCGTCGTCGGGAGCGACCTTGTGGCGGAACCTGAGCAGATCGCCGATGTCGCGTTCGACCTCTGCGGCGGATCGGTTGGGATCGACAAGAGCCAGGATTTCGTCGGTCCTGTTCCGCAAGCCGGCGATGCGCGCGAAGACCGGATGGGGCAAGAAGATCCGGCTGTTCATGAACTCGCGCAGGTACGACGCCGCCCCCGCGGCGTCAAGCACGCCCACGACTTGGAACATCGTATTGAAGACCTTGATCGATTTGCCGATCGGATCTTCTGTCGACTGAAACAGCACGTCGCGCACCTGCTTGCCGATCACGGCGACTTTCCGCTTCTCGTCCATGTCGACGGCGTTGATGAAGCGCCCGTGCGTGAGCACGCTGGCCTCGGTGAGACCAAGTTCGGGATAGTTGCCGCTGAGGTTGATGGTGAGAGACTTATCCCCGTACCACGCAACCGTACCGCCGCGTTGGCTGCGCCCCATGGCGATCTCGACTCCGGGCACCTGTTTCACCGCTTCAAGATCGTCAAGGTTGATCTGAACCTTCTGACCAGCCTGGCGTCCCGCGAAAGGCTTTGTGGTCAGCTTGCCCGAAACGTAAAGCGTGTTGATCGCGTGGAAGGCCAGCTCCGATCCAGCGCCCTTCGCCAACCCGCGCCCGAACCCCAGCATGATGACCAGCATGAAGACGCCCCAGAAGATTCCGCACGCCGTCAGGAACGTGCGCAGCCGGTTGCGGCGCATCGCCTGAAGGATTTCGTGGAAGTGATCGAGATCGAACATGGGGACGCTATTCCACCCGCAGCGCGGCGATGGGGTTGATCCGCGCCGCCCTGAGCGCGGGAAAAAGTCCGGCGAGAATTCCCGACACGACCAGCACCGCCGTGGCGCCAAGGCCGACCATCAGATCGACGTCGGGATGGCGAAAATAGGGAGCGTTCGGCAGCAACGCCTGCGCGACGGCGACGACGCCCACCGCGGCGACCAGGCCCAGGTAACCCGAGACCAACGTGATGGCCAACGCCTCCTGCACGATCATCGCGACGATCGACGACGGCGTCGCGCCGACCGCCTTGCGCACGCCGATCTCACGCGTTCGTTCCTGAACCGAGATCAGCATGATGTTGCTGACGCCCACCACGCCCGCCAGGATCGTTCCCAGCCCGATGATCCACACGAACACGCGGATCCCGACGAACAGCTTCTGAAATTTTTCGTTCATCTCCTGCATGTTCCACACGCGCAACGCCTGCTTGTCGTCCGGCGCGAAACCATAGCGCCCCGACAGGAGGTGCGTCAGCGTTTCGATCGCGCGATCGGCTTCGACGGCGGATGCATTGCCGACGCTGAAGACGATCTCGTCGATGCGGCCTCCGTTCTTCAGCAACGTCTGCGCTGTGCCCAGCGGAATGTAGATCGTCTGCTGCTCGCCCTCTTCTTCTGCTTCCTGAAACACCCCCACCACCGTGAACGCGGTCTGGCCTATGACGATGCTGCCGCCCAGAGACGGTTCGTTGCGGGGAAACAACGCCGCTTCGACCTTGATCCCGATCACGGCGACCTTGCGACGTTCCCGCTGGTCCTCCACGTTCAGGAACCGTCCACGCAGCAGCTCGCTCTTCTCGATCAGCTCATCGCCAGGAAGGGTCCCACGCATGTCGAAGAACCCGTTGTGTTGTCCGCGTCGCGCACTCCATGTGCCGGGCAGCCGCACCCGCACGCGCGTGTGCTCGATGATGGGCAGGTTCGCTTGGGCCAGAAGGTAGTCGTCGTTGACCAGCTTGACGCGCTTGCCGATGGGATGCCCTTGATGCGCCTTCGAGAGCTGACCGCCCCCGACCCACACCGTGTTGGTGGCGTCACGAGAAAATTCAGCCTCGGCGCCGTTCGAAAGGCCCCGGCCCGCGGCCAACAAGACGACCAACATGAAGATGCCCCAGGCGACGCTGAGGGCGGTGAGGCCCGTGCGCAACTTGCGGCGCCAGAGCACCTCCAGAATTTCCCGCCATCGATCGAGCCCCTCCGTCACCGTGTCCCCGAATCCTCGACGATCCGCCCGTCGCGGATACGCACCAGGCGCCTTGCGCGCGCGGCCACGTCCGCCTCGTGCGTGACCATGATGATGGTGATGCCTTTGCGGTTGGCCTCGCCGAGCAGATCCATGATCTGGTCGGACGTCGTGGTGTCGAGCGCGCCCGTCGGCTCGTCCGCCAGCAGCAGACGAGGCTCGCCGATCAGCGCGCGCGCGATGGCGACCCGCTGCTTTTCACCTCCCGACAGCGCGGCCGGCACGTGGTGGGCCCGATCCGCCAGACCAACCCGGTCCAGCGCCTCCAGCGCCTGCACCCGACGGCGCGCGCGCGAAATGCCCCGGTAGTAGAGGGGCAGTTCCACGTTCTCGAGGGCCGTCTTGAACGCGAGCAGGTTGAAGGCCTGGAACACGAATCCGATGAAGCGGTTGCGGTAAGCGGCGGCCTTTCGTTCCGACAGCTCCCGGATCAGGGTTCCCTCGATCCGGTATTCCCCCGCGTCGTAGTCGTCCAGGATCCCCAGCACGTTGAGCAGCGTCGATTTGCCGGAGCCCGAGGAGCCCATGATCGCCACGAAGTCGCCCGTGTCCACCTGAAGGCTGACGTCCCGCAAGACGGGAAGCGCCTGGGTCCCGATGCGGTAGGCCTTCTGGATCGCGGAGAGCCGTATCATCGACCGCGCGAAGAATGGCACGAACGCAGGGCACTTCAACCTCCTCGACCGCGCCCTCCGAAAGACGAGCCGTAATCCGCCATCCGGGTCTCCTATGGTCTGGATGGCATGAGCTCGTGGAACGCACAAACAACCGGCACCGTAACCTTCTGCCCGCCCTGGCGCTTGGATCCCTGGGGTTGCTCGTCGATGGAGGTTGTGGCGACAACACCGCCGCGATGGCATCTGGTCCCCTGGACCTGATTCCCATCACGGACATCAACCCGGCCCCCGACGTGGTCGAAGTGAAACTGGTGGCGACCGTGGGGCAGACCAAGTACCTGGATACCGGCCCGGCGGCGATATGGGGCTACGGGGACGGCGCGAAAGCCGGCGCCGGCGCGATCGTCCCAGGACCGCTGATCGAAGCACGCCAGGGTGATACGGTCATCGTTCACTTCACGAACCACCTGCCGGAACCCACCACCGTTCACTGGCACGGCGTTCGCGTTTCCAACGCTGCTGACGGAACCCACGCGACGCAGCACCAGGTCCCCACCGGTGGCACGTTCGACTATCAGTTCTCCGTCCCGGACGCGGGCACGTTCTGGTACCACCCGCACGTCCGTTCGGACGTGCAGATAGAACGCGGGCTACACGGGATGCTGATCGTGCGTGGCGGGCCCGCAATTCCCGTCGCAGCCGATCGGGCGTTCGTTCTAGACGACGTGAAGCTGGATGGCGCCGGAAGGCTGTCCGAAGTGACCGACTCGACGGATCTGATGCTGGGACGGCAGGGCAACGTTACCTTGGCCAATGGCCGCGCTGACGGCAGCATCACCGTGAAGAACGGCGCGCGCGAGCGTTGGCGTTTCGTCAACGCGGCGAACGGGCGATACTTCAGCCTCCGCCTTCCCGGGCACCGGTTCACCGTGATCGGTTGGGACGGCGGTATCTTGCCGGAACCATATTCCGCCGACACGGTGCTGATCTCCCCTGGCGAGCGCTACGAGGTTCTGGTCGACCTTGCCCGCCCGCCACAAGACGCGCTGGCGCTCGAAACCATCTACTACTTTCGCGCCCATGGCATGACCTTCGTCGAACCCGAAGCCGTCTTGCGCATCGACTTCGCGGGACAGGCGGCGGCGCCCGGATCCCTTCCCACGGTTTGGGGAGAGGCGCCGGATGTCGCGGTGGACCAGAACACCCGCGTCCGGAACCTGATCCTCGGTGAGCAAACAGCCACGGGCGGTGGCGCAGATCCGCGTTTCCTCATCAACGGCGCTTCCTTTCCGAATGTCCCGCCCATCGCCGCGACCAGTGGTGACGTCGAAATCTGGAGCGTCAAGAACGACACCGAAATGGATCATCCGTTTCATCTGCACGGAATGTTCTTCAAGGTTCTAGACGTCGATGGCGTGGCGCCGTCGCACGACGGCTGGAAGGACACCGTCAACATCAAACATCCCAACACCCTCCGATTCGCCGTGCGTTACGGGGCTGCGGGTCGATGGATGTACCACTGCCACATCTTGGAACACGCGGAGCTGGGCATGATGGCCGAGCTTGTGCTCGCGCCCAAACAGTGAGGTCTCAATGACTCCTCTTCGTCATAGCAAACCCCGTGCGTTCCCGACCCTGCCCTGGTTGTTGCTGGCGGGGGCATTCCTTCTGGCGGGTTCGGCGTGCGGAAGAACCAGATCGTCCGCAGCGGGACCGGATGCCGACCGGGACACCGGCCCTGGCGATACGGGACCACGGACTCTGCTGCAGGAGGTGGCGGCGATCGTGATTCCGAACTGTGCGATCGGCGGTTGCCACGACTCGACATCCATCACGCACGGGATGGACCTGACGACCACCGACAAGATTCATGCGGCATGGGTCAACAAGGGAGGCTTTGATCACTGCTCGGGCCGCGAAGTGCCACGCGTCATTCCAGGCGATCCGGATGGCAGTCTGGTTGTGACAAAGATTTCGGGAATCGACGTGTGCGCGTTGTCGCAACGCATGCCGTTGCCGCCCCGGCAGGCCTTGTCTGCCGAGCAAATTGCGGTCATCCGGGCGTGGATTTTCGCGGGCGCGCCGTCGGATCGCCCGCAACCGGACGCCGGGGACGACGCACCAGACAACCCAACCGATGCAGGCGACGACGCGTCGCCCGATGACTCCAGCGCCCCCGGCTGCTCGCCCGCGAACCCCTGCGGTCCCGAGCAAACGTGCACCGGCGTCACCTGCGGAGGGCCGTGGGAATGCGTGGCGCACTTCGACGATACGGTCCAGCACCCGTGCACGACCGAAACCATCCCCTTCTGCGGCTGCGACGGCGTGACGTTCGAAGCCAGCACCATCTGCCCCAACCGTCCCTGGGCGCATGCCGGCGCCTGCGGCGACGGCGTGAACTGCAACACCGGATCGGTCGCATGTGCGGATCCGGCGCCCGTCTGCCCTGCTGGCCAGGCGCCGTCCATCGTCAACGACTGCTACGGCCCCTGCGTGGACGTCACGGCATGCCGCTGCCTGTACCACTGGCAGTGTCCGGATCGGGCGGTCAACACCTGCCTTGAACCCCAATACCGTTGCGGCCCCAACCCCAACAATGTGGATGCCGCCGTCGACGACGGGGTCAAACCTTGATCTTGCAGATCTTCGCGCTGGAGCCGCTGGTACCGTTGCACTCCAGATCCACCCGGCAGTCCGACTGGTTCTGGCAGATCTTGGCGCAGGACAGGGCGCTGCCGCCGAACTGATCGCACACCGAACCTTCCGGGCATCCGCTGGTCGCCCCCTGCGTCGTACACGATTTCGTGCAATAGCCACCGACAACCGCGACGTCGCAGGTCAATCCCTGATCGCAGCCGCCCGTGGCGGTACAGGCGCCTCCCACGTTCGGGCGATCGGAGCAGCCGGCAAGAATGCCGGTCAAGAGCAGCAAAGCGCAGGTGAGTGTGAATCGCATGGGTGCATTCTAACCTACGGGGACTACACGAGGCGGTGCTTCACGTCGGCCACCAGAGCCGCTTCGTCGCGGCTTGCCTCCGCCAGCAAATATTCCGGGGGCGACAGTTCGTCGACCTTGTCGAAGGTGGCGTGCATCTGGTCCAACACGCGGAGATCCGCGTCCGACTCCGATGGTCCCGTCGCGCGCGCCCGCACGCGATCCCGCAGCGTGGTTTCGTCGCAGGTCGCTTCGACAAACAGGAACAGCGCACGGTGGGTGGTCGCCAGTTCACGCACACGCTCACGCCACCTCCGATCCGAAAACGTCGCGTCCAGAATGACGCCGCGACCACTTTGCAGCACGATCTCCGCCCGGCGCAGTAGCTCCTCGTACGTCCGCCCGGTGTGCGCCGGGCTGTAGATCTGCTCGGGGCCGCGTTCCATCGCCGGAATGTCGGCCAAATATTTGCGCACGCGATCCGACGACACCACCGGCAGGCCGAGGCCCCGCGCCAGCGCTTCGGCCAGCGTGCTCTTGCCGGTTCCCGTCACTCCCCCCACGGCGATCACAGCGGGACGCGTGCTGCGTTCTTTCGGCACCGCGTGCACAAACGCCAGCTCCAACAGCCGGGCGGCCTCGTCCTGCTTCCGGCGCGCCTTTTCGGGTGGCGTGGTTGGATCCTCCGCCAGCAGACAAGCAACCTTCGTTCTGACCAGTGCGCGGTAGCAGATGTAGAAATCCAGCAGCGGATAGAAATCGTAGTCGTTGGATTCGCGGGCGAACCGGTACAAAAAATACTCCGCGAGATCCGGTCGTCGCTCGGCGTCCAGTTCCATCGCAACAAACGCGATGTCCAGCGCCACGTCGCCCGAACGCAACCGCTCGCTGAACTCCACCGCGTCTATGACGACTGGGTCGACCGGGGACAGCGACGGGAAATAGATGTGCTCCAGCCGCAGATCCCCGTGGCCCTCGCGCATGCGGCCCGCCTGTCGTCGCTCCCCGAAGCGGCGCTCGAAACGACGCAAATCGTGCCTCTGCGCCGCGGCCACCTGCTCGAACCGCTCACGACCAAATTCCCGCCCCGCGAACGGCCGCAGTTGCTCCAGGTTCTGCTCGACCAACGTCGCGATCACATCCTGCCCTCCCCATTCCGGCGCCTCGCGCGCCTCGACGTAAAAACGCCCCAACCGCGCCGCCAGGCGCGCCAGGTGATCCGTCGACAGTTCGTTCCGCCGCACCAGAGCCAGGGCGCTGTGCGCGTCAGCCAGCCTGCGCATGCGCACGGCATGGTCGACGATCGGGCCCGCCGCCTGGGCGGCGTCCACCACATGACCGGCCGCGCCCAGACGAATCGGCACCACGCCCAGATAAACGTCGGGCGCCAGCCGGCGGTTCAGCCTCACCTCTTCCTCGCAACAGAGCCGCCGCATCTCGGCCGTGCCGTAGTCAAGGAAAGCCAGCGTCACCGGACGTTTGACCTTCCAGGCATCGTCGTCGGTCAGAAACACCCACGAGATGTGCGTGCTGGCCAGTTCGACCTGTCGCGGGCGCGGCTGCGGATAGGCGGTGGGTCGCAGCAGGTCGCGCACCAGCTGGGATTCACCCGGCACGGCTATGCCCAACCAAGCTGATCACGATTTCGAAAACGATCAACAGCACGATCGACACTTCCAGCCACACCAGACGTTTGTCGCGCGCGATATCGGTCACCAACTCCAGCGCTTCCTGAACGCTGCGCAGCTTCAGCTCCAGCGCGTGGTGGCGATCCACCAGATCGAATTCGGCGCGAAGTTCGGCGTAGATCTGTTCCGCGCCCGGATCGTCCCAGGCCGCGTCGGGTTTATCGAACAGGTGCAGCACCGACAGCACCTCGCTGCGGGTTCCGATGGCCGCGCCGATAAAACGGTGCAGCTTGCGCGTGAACACCGGCATCGTCCCGGACTTCTCCAGGCGATCCACCAGGCGATCGGTCTCGGTGAACATCTGATCGACGATGCGCTCGTAGTATTCCATCGCCACGCTCTGCGCGATGGTCAGCGCGACGACCCCGGCCCGTTCGAACGTCATCTGATCCAGCATCAACATGCCGCCCTCGATGTCGGGACGGGCGCCCGCCACCTCGCGCACCGAGAACTCCTCGCTGAGCACCTGCGCGTCGCTTAACCCCGGCAGCGCGCGCCGCAACCGCAACACCTCGGCCTCGCGCCCCGCCTGTCCCACGTTGTGGAATACCATCGCCCCCGAGGGAAACATGAACACGGTCCCACCACCTGCCGCCGGGAACCACAGACGGTGGTGGGTTCGTTTGGCGTCCGGATAACGAAGCCCCAGTTCCTTCAGCGAGAAATTCTCGACGAAGGCCAGCGCGTGAAACGTGTGGACCGGATCGACCAAGGTCCGGGGATTCTAGCTCAGGAAGTCGGCGCGCCCTTGGGCGCCGCTGGAACGATCAGCACGGCGCAGGGCGCATGCTGGACCACCTTTTCGGCCACGCTGCCCAGAAGCGCGTGGCCAAATCCGTGTCGTCCGTGGCTGCCCATGACGATCATGCCCGCGCCCCGCTGGCGTGCGTGTTCCACGATCGCGGTGTGCGTGCGTCCCGACTCCGACGCGCTGGTGCAAGCAACCCCGGCCCGGCGAACTTCATCGGCTGCGCGTTCCAACTGTTCGGAGGCGTCACCAATCATGCTCTGGAACACCAGGGGCACCGCCAGCAGATCTCCCGGAGGCGGCAACACGAACGTCGGATCGATGTCCACGTGCAGGACTTCGATGGACACGTGAAACGTTTGCGCCAACCGCACCGCCACGCGCATCGCGCCCGCAGATGTTTCGGAGAAATCCGTCGGCACCACTATCAGCTTCAGGTCGTCGAGGTTCATGACCGCGCATCCTGCCACGTCGGCGCCGGACACGCGAAAGCCGCCCCCCGAAAGCCTAGGGGTCGCGCCGCAGTTCCACTTCCGCAATCAGTGGCAGGTGGTCCGATGCGCTGCGCGCCAGCTTCAGGGCGGATCGCTCGACGTTCAGCAGGCGAATACCGCCGCGCACGTACACCGCATCCAGCGCCCGCATGGGCGCATAGGCGGGGAACGTCGCCGCGACGGTGGCCGTGCCGCGAAACCCGGCCGGCGCGAACAGCTTGCGGCCCAGCGTTCCCCAGACATCGTTGAAATCACCGCCAAGGATGATGGGCGCCCGCGCGTCCAGCGTCGCGAACGGATGGCTGTCCAGAAACCGTCGTATCTGAATCTTGCGCTCGATCCCCGACAGTCCCAGGTGCAAATCGTAGATGTGCAGCGTGCGCACGTGTCCCGACGGCAGGCGCACCCGCACCTTCGCGTGCAGGGCGCCCCGCCGTTTCTTCGGCGCAACGGTCAAATCGATGTTGCGCGCGTCGACGATCGGGAACCGGCTGAGAATCGCGTTGCCGTATTCCCCCCCGCCGCGAACCTGGACGTTCCCGAAATACACGCGGTGGCGAAGTCCCAGGCCGTCCGCCAGCAGATCACATTGCCGGTCGTGATTTGACCGCGCGACCAGGAAGTCGACCTCCTGAAGCAGCACGATGTCCGGCCGGTAGTGCGCGACGGTCGCGACAATCCGCGACGGGTCATATCGGCGATCGAGACCGCCGATGCACTTGTGGATGTTGTAGGTGATGATCCGAAGCCGCATGTCTCACTTCGTCGCCGTCCAGGCCTCGCCTGTCCGCGTGATCATGGTTTGCGGGCTCGTCCACCATGCTGCCGGAGTGTACGGTATATCGGTATCGCTATGAAGATGGAGCATGATCGCGGCAACTGTTATGGAACGATGCGATGGCACGCGACGATTGCAAGGTCCTGATTGTCGGTGGTGGACCCGCGGGGATCTCAACCGCCCTTTTTCTGGCCTGGGCGCGCCCCGAACTGGGCGATCGGATCGTGGTCATCGAAAAGGCACACTATCCGCGCGACAAGTTTTGCGCGGGCGGGCTCGGTGGCCGGGCTGATCGCTTGTTGTCGTCGATCAAGGTGCGCATTGACACTCCCTCGGTACCAATTCACGGCGTTTCGCTGCGCCTTGCCGACGGCGGGATCTGCGCGCGGGGCGGAAGCATCGGTCGCGTCGTCCGCCGGCTGGAATTCGATCGTGCGCTGGTCGAGGTGGCCCGCAAGCGGGGTATTCGCGTGATCGAAGGCGCCGCCGCCGAACGGCTGACGCGGGTGCCGGACGGCGTAGAGGTGGAAACCCCCAGGGGAACGCTGCGCGCCGCCGTCGTGGTCGGTGCCGATGGCGTCGGCAGTTTCGTTCGCCGCGCCCTGGGGCTTGCCCGGGGAGGACTTACCGCTCAGGTTGTCGAGCTCGACACGGAGCCGGTCGCGGGCGATCCCAGTCGCGATCTCTTGCACTTCGATGCCTCCGACACCCGCTTGTCCGGTTACGCCTGGGATTTTCCGACGCTGGTCGACGGCGTCCCCCTTGTGTGCCGGGGCGTCTATCACCTTAGGGTCGGCGATACGGCGCACGACATTCGTGCCATTCTTGCCACGCGACTGGCCAGGTTGGGGCTGGACATCAACCGCTACCGCATCAAACGATTCGCGGAACGTGGCTTCTCGCTGCATCAACCATTCGCGGCGCCGCGCGTGCTGCTGGTCGGCGAAGCCGCCGGCATCGATCCCCTTACCGGCGAGGGAATTCCTCAGGCGCTTCAGTACGGAGCCTTTGCGGGGAACTACCTGGCCGAAAAACTCTCCACCAACGATTTCCGCTTCGACGACTTCTCACGGCGGTTGAACCGAACCGTGTTCGGCCTGGACTTGGCCGTCAGAACCTGGTTGGCCCGACATTATTTCGGGCCCCATCGCGCCCCCATCGAACGATTCGTCTTGAAGACACCCGCGTTCGTTTCGGCTTGCCTGGAATTTTTTGCGGGACGTAGGATTTCGCCGTTCGACGCCCTGCAGGCGGCGCGGTCGGGCATTGTCCATTGGTACCACCACCGCATGGGCCACGACGGGGCGGTCAGACCCGGGCCGCGATCGCACAACCCGTTGTGGAGTTAAGACCGGGCCAGACGTCGAACGCCGCCGCGCAGTTTCGCCGACACCTTTCCCCCGAGATCGAACAGGTGAGGCAGACCGGCCTGGTGAAGCAGTTCGTCCAGCGCCTTCATGCGCGAGAACCTTTGAAGCCCCGGGTAGTCGAACAGCTTGACGGTGCTCGCGTCGAAACCGAAGCGCTCCAGGATGCCGCGTGCCGCGCGCCGCCCGGCCTCGTTCGCTCCTTCCATGCTGGCAAGGTCGACGGAGGTTCGCACGTAGTCGGCGGCCAGGAACAGGTTGGGGATCTTCAGCACGGCCCCCGGACGCCGATGCCAGGATCCCGGCGGATGAACCAGTAGGCGACCGGCGTTCTCGACGCCGCTGGGCCCCACGCGCAGGTCCTGGTCAAGGTGCGCGGCAAAGACCGCATTCGCCAGTTTCGACCGCGTGGGCGCATCCAGTGCTTCCAGGATCTGGTCCAGCGTTCGTCGCAAGATCCCCTCTCGGCTGCGCTCGTCGACCAGACGCACCCCGTCCGCATCAGGCGTGAAGCAACTGGATATGTCGACGGAAAGAATTCCCGCCAGGCGACCATCGCCGTAACAAGCCATGCCGCGCGCCCCTCGGTTCCAGAACTGCGCCTGTGAGATCGCGGTCAGGGACCAAGGCGATCGGGGGAAGAACAAATGGCCCCCGGACAGCGGCAGATCCTCGCGCAGGAAGAACTGGGCCCCCGTCATCCAGCTCATGGTTTCCCGCAGATCGATCTCCGCCAGGGTGGCCAGCGCGGGTTCCGCAGCGCCCAGCGCCGGCGTTATCAATCCGTGGGCGACCTCCAGCGGCACAGCCAGCACGTACGCGTCGGCCTCCACGGGCGCCTCAGCCCTGTCGCCATGTCGAACCCAGGCCCGCGCGATCTTTCCCGCCGAAAGCTCCAGACGTGTCACCCGGTGCCCGAAGCGCGTGTCCACGCCCCAGCTGGCGAGCTGACGTTGCCAGGGTTCCAACCAGCATTCGGTCGTGGGCCCCATCATCGTGCGATCCACGTCATCGGCTGCGAACGAATCGGTCAGCAGCAGGCACGAGGCGCGGCCCACGGTGCGGCTGGACCCGCGTTCGGCGTCCATGGCCACCATGGTGCGCGTGCATGCCAGAAGCACGTCCCGGAATTCGTCGGCGTAGTGCCCTGGACGATCCGCTCCGATAAAACGCGCCCAGCTCTGCGACTCGAATTCGCCGTTCAGCCGACCGTCGCACGCGGTCAGGTACTTGAGGTGCGCGCCCAGATAGCGCGCCAGATCGCTGATCGAACCTCCCACCCGCTGGATCCCGGCGATCGAACGTTTGATGTCGTGAAGGCTGCGCTGCTTACGGGGCGTCACCACCACGCCAAATTCCTCCAGCGCAACACCGGCTTCGGGTGCCTCCACCAAATTCCCCACGACCGTACCCGAAGGGCTTAACGGGTCGTGGATCTCGCGCATCGACTCGATCACGTGCCGGTAGAAGCTCGGGTAGAAGCGGAACCCGTGCTCGCCGGGCAGATCCCGCCTGCCGTTCGTCCCGGTGCCCGCGACGTACTGCGATCGCGCCTTGCCTCCCAGTTGGCTGGCCGCCTCGTAGATGGTGACCTTGATGCCCTGTCGGCTCAGTTCGTGCGCGCAGGCCAACCCTCCCATCCCCCCACCCAGGATCGCGATCGTCAACGGAACGGCTTGGCTCATACCAGGGCGTCCTCCGGCCTGCGGAGGCTGCCGCTGATGCTTCCCTGCAGGTCTGGATCCCAGGCCAGTACAAAGGGGAAAAAATCCAGCGCTTCAAGCGTTGTCCCCAGTGCCCCGATCGGGGCCGGGCGATCGAGGACCAGCGGTGTGAACGATGCCCTGGTGTCCGACGCCAGATCCAACAGGCGCGGGCGTGTCGTGAAATGGGTGCCTATGCAAACGGTCTGCGTCGCGTCCCGCGCGGCCGGTACCAGAAACGTTCCGTTCACGCCGCCATGAAGCAGGGACTTGCCCGTCTGCCAGAATAGTTCGCGACACAACAGCAGCCGGGGAGAGATGGGCAGCTTGGCCGGTGATCCGCCCGGCTGGACCGAAAGGCTGAAGGCGTAGCCCGTGACGATCTTGCGGCCGGTTTCGTCCTTCCGTTCCTCGAGGGCCTGCACGTGTCTCAGTCCCACGGATGTGGTCGTGGCGAAGCGCGCGTGTGTCTTGGTCATCCCCAACGCCTGGCGCCCGAAGGCCCGCGACGCCTCCGCACAGCCGGGCGGTCCGCCGGGCATGTCCCCCACGGTGTACGTCGGCACGAACAAGATCCTGGGCGTGCGCAGGAATGCCGACAGCACCGCCGGCCCATGCGCGCGCGGCGATCCCTTTCTGGCGACGGGCGGTTGGTCACGCTTGACCGCGATGCCGACGAACGAGGCGATGTAGGGGCCGACCGGGCTCTGCTTCCACCTCATCAACGACACCTGCACCAGCGCCCGCGCACCGTCCCCGAACGGAACCGGCACGAACTCCGCCGACGTGCACAGACGTCGGGCTGCGTCCATGCGGCCCAGCCCCAGGAACTGAAAGGACTCGGCGCGACCACGAAACGGCAAAGAAAATTCGACCGGCGCCAACGTGGGAAGTTGCATGGTCGACAAGGCGAGGCGCAGCATGCCGCGCACCAACAACCATTGCAATCCGCGCCGATCAGCCCCGCAAGGCCGAGTGATGGGCTTCTCCACGCAGTCGGCCGAAACCAGCCGGGTTGGTGCGAGAAAGATCAGGCCAGCGCGTCTAGCGCGGCGCGGAAGTCGTCCAGCAGGTCATGGTAGTGCTCGACGCCGATCGACACGCGGACCAGACCCGGGGTGATGCCGTTCGCGATCAGT
This sequence comes from Pseudomonadota bacterium, assembly GCA_031407985.1. Taxonomy (GTDB): domain Bacteria; phylum Myxococcota_A; class Polyangia; order Fen-1088; family Fen-1088; genus FEN-1088. Next base: position 57,288 of record JANOJB010000340.1, read on the forward strand.
TCCTCGGGCGACAGTTCCGAATGGGTCGTGGACGCTGGATGGCAGGCCAGCGATTCGACGCCGCCCAGGCTGACCGCGTTGCGCGCGATGGTCAGCCGCCGCAAGAAATCGAACGCGGCCGGTTTGCCGCCGTGAAGTTCGAACGAGAACAACGAACCGGGATGTCGGACCTGCGCGTCGCGAATGCGGACCTGTTCCGGATCGCGAAACAAGCTGGGATAGTGGAAACGGGCAATTTGCCGGTGCCCGGCCAGCGCCTCCGCCACGCGCTGCGCGTTTTTGCTTTGCCTCACCATGCGCAGGTCCACCGTCGGAAGCCGGCTGTCCAGGATCCAGCACTCGTCGGGTTGCAGGATGTTGCCCAGCACGGCGCGCGTCCCCCGCAACTCGCTGATCGGCTCGGGATCCCGACCCAACACGACGCCGGCCAGAATGTCGCTGTGCCCACCCAAGAATTTGGTCGCCGAGTAAACGACCAGATCCAGACCAAGCGGCAACGGGCTTTGGAACACCGGCCCCAGAAACGTGTTGTCGACCACCATCAACGGGCGATCGGCGCGCTCGGTGGCGGCGCGCGCGCACGCCTCCAGATCGCACATCACCAGCGTGGGATTAGCGGGCGTCTCCAGGAACACCAACGCCAGCCCGGGGGTCGAACGGATCGCGTCGCACAGCGCCGCGGTGTCCTGCGCGGGAACGCCGATGCCGCGGATCCCCAGCGGCTCCAGAATCTGGTGAATCAGATGTTGGGTTCCACCGTAAACGGGCGTGGAATAGACGAACGTGGATCCGGGCGGACAGAAGGTCAGGAAGATCGTCGAAATCGCCGCCATGCCGGAGTTAAAAACGGCGGCGGAGGTCGCCTCGCGCTCCAGCGGCACGATCTGATCCTCCAGGATTTCGGCGTTCGGATGCGATAGCCGCGAATAGATCAGCTCGACGTTCTCTCCCTGCACGGGGCGCGCCCGTCCCAGCGCCACCGCGAACGCGCGCTCGGCGGCCTCTGGGCTAGAAAACACGTACGTCGAGGATCGGAACACGGCCGGGCGCGCCGATCCGACACTGAGGCGGGGATCGAACCCTCGGGTCAACACCGCGGTTGACGGTCGCACCACATACGGAGGCTTACCTTCACGCAACGCCATTGCCGAACATCATAACCAGGCTGGGCCACAAATTGGCGCCTCCGCGCAAGATGCCTCGCACATCTTGAGAGATGTGTGTTCGAAATTCAGACGCTTCCGGCAAATCGTCAGCACCGCCCACCCCGGGTTGCGACCGGCCAGTGGCTATCTACCGGCCTCGATGGGACGTGTGCGGATTCCCGGCACGAACGATCTCACTCGCCATCCAGCGACAAGATTTGCTTGAACTTCTCTCCGGGCGCGAGGGCAATGTTGATCGTCTCGGCCACGTTCAGATCCGGGCGCTTGAAGGTCACCTTGTGTTTCCCGCAACCGATCGCCTCGGTGTACGGCGTGTGTCTGTGGGTGTTCTTGCCGTCGATCCAAACCTCCGACCAGGGATTGGTCCCCACGGCGATCGAGCAAGTGTCCGTCGCGGCCGCAGCCGTGGCAACCGGCGCCGGACCCGCCGCATGCGCGGCCTTCCCCGATCGGACAGCCGGCTTGGTGATCGCTTTCGCGGCTGGCGCGTGCGCGCTCCGCCGCGAGAGGTTCTTCGTCCCGGCTCCCGTCTTGTCCACGCTGGTCACCGATGGCCCCGACGGCGCGAAGTTCTCGGCAAACACATCGATCGGCGCCGACGTTCCCGACTTGGCTGGTGGTGCCGGCTGGGGGCCAAACACGGGAGCCTCCGCGCCGCCGCCGGGCGGTGCCGTGGGACGACGTTCGACCGGATCAGCCCGGCGCACGGCCGGCACCACGGGTGCGGCCAATGGGGCCAGCGGTTGAACGGACATTTGGAAGCCGCCGCCGGATGCGGGCCGCACCATGGTCACGGTGTTCGCGGGACGCGAAAGCACAAAGATCGCCAGGGCCACCGCCATGACCAGCATGGCCAGTCCCCCCACGAACCAACGTCTCTCCCTGCGGGCCGGCGCGGCGGGCAGGCTGAACTCAAGCGAATGCGCCGAACGGCTGTCGCTGGGCAGTTCCTGGGTCTGACCCAGGGGGACGACAGGGGTCAGGGCCACCGGATGCAGCGCGACCGTCCCGCGCGTGTGCAGTTCGACCTCCTGGGGACGAATGAACGTCCCGCTGGTGTTGGACCAATGCGCGGCGTCGCCTTCCAAATCCATCGCCGCCGAAACAGTTTTTTTCCAGCGCCCGAAATCCGACGCGAACAGATCCTTCATCGCGCCGCCGATCTGTTGCGGAGAAAACCCTTCGCTGGCGAACGCGTGCCGTTCCAGTTCCAACGCCATCTCCAGCGCGTTCTGGAACCGATCCGCGGGATCTTTTTCCAGCGCCCGCATGATAATGCGTTCCAGGCGCGGCGAGATCCGGACGACCTTCGACGGCGCGGTGATCGGATCGTCCACGATGGCCCGCAACGTCGCCAGCTCGCTGTCCTTGCGAAACAGACGTTGCCCGCAAACGGCTTCCCACAACACGACGCCCAAAGCGAACACATCCGATCGTCGATCCACACGGCCCGACGACGCATGCTCGGGCGACATGTACGAAATCTTCCCCTTCAAACCACCGGGGCTGGTCTCGGTCAGACGACCCAGCGCGCGCGCGACACCGAAGTCGATGACCTTGACCGCGCCCTCGAAGGAAACCAGAATGTTCTGCGGCGAAACGTCGCGGTGAACGACGTTCAGCAGTTGGCCATCGGCCCCCGCCAGGTTGTGCGCGTAGCCCAACCCGTTCGCAGCTTGGGCGACGATGAACGCGGACTGCGCGTGCGTCAGGGGCTTCTCTCGCTTGGCGGCCTTGCGCAGCAGGGCTGAAAGCGGCTTGCCCTGCACGACCTCCATGGCCAAGAAATATTCGTCGTCGTCCTGGCCGACCTCGATGATGCGGACGATGTTCGGATGATCCAACAGCGCGACGATCCGCGCCTCATCGAAGAACATGTGGATGAAATCCTGATTCGACGCCAGATGGGGCAGGATCCGCTTGACGACCACCAGCGTGCGGAATCCCGACAACTCGCCGGACAGCGCCAGATACACCTCGGCCATGCCCCCGGTCGCCAACAATCCCATCAGTCGATAGCGACCGATATGGCCTTCCCGGCTGGTAGCCCCGGCCATTTTTCTATTTAGATATTTAGTAATCTAAGACACCTCATTACAAGTAGATAAAACTCGACCCTCCTGGTCAAGTGGAATAATTTCAGCAGGTTTGCCCACATCTGCGGCGGTGGGTTCCGCTGTAGCCCGCGGACCGACCGTCCGGCGCGAACGCGACCCTTCTGGCTTGATTTGCCGGGTGGCGTCAGCGAACGGAGATCGACACAAGGTGCTGATCGGCCGTTTCAGAACAAGCTGAACACATACAAAGCCAACCCGCGCCCGGAACGGCGGTGGCTTGCACTTGGGCGATGAACTAGGTACGAGAGCCGCATGCCGCTCTCTGTCGGAATCGTCGGCCTACCCAACGTCGGAAAAAGCACGGTTTTCAACGCCTTGACCGCCGGTAAGGCGGACGCTGCGAACTACCCCTTCTGCACCATCGATCCCAACGTCGGAATCGTTGCCGTTCCTGATCCGCGCATGGCGCGCATCACCAAATACATCGTGCCGCAAAAGATCATCCCGACCATCGTCGAGATCGTGGATATCGCGGGCCTGGTCAAGGGTGCGTCCCAGGGCGAGGGGCTGGGTAACAAGTTTCTGGCCAACATCCGGGAGACCAGCGCCATCTTGATGATGGTCCGCTGTTTCGACGATCCAAACGTCGTTCACGTCGCGGGGGGCGTGGATCCCATCCGTGATATGGAGATCATCGAACTGGAATTGGTGCTGTCCGACCTTGACGGCGCCGAGAAGCGGGTGAAGAAGGCCGGCGGCCTGGCAAGGACGGGCAAGAAGGAAGCGCAGGCCGAATTGGCGCTGGCGACTCGGGTACTGGCCCATCTGTCCGCGGGAAAACCCGCCCGATCGCTGGCGGTTTCAGATGACGACAAGGCGCTGCTTGCGACGTTTGGCTTGTTGACGTCGAAACCGGTTCTGTACTGCTGCAACGTGGGTGAAACCGATTTGCCGGACGGCAACGAATGGAGCCGGCTGGTGCAGGCCCGCGCCCGGGCGGAAGGCGCCGGCGTGGTGATCCTGTGCGGCAAGATCGAGGCTGAGCTAGCGGAATTGGAACCAGCCGAGCGCGCCGAGATGCTGTTGTCCTACGGGCTTGTCGAACCCGCACTCGCGACCCTGGCCCGCGAGTGTTACCGCCTGCTGGGCCTTCAGTCGTACTTCACGGCCGGCGAAAAGGAAGTCCGCGCGTGGACCGTGACAAAAGGCGCAACGGCTCCCCAAGCGGCCGGCGTGATTCACACGGACTTCGAGAAGGGTTTCATCCGGGCGCAGGTCTATTCCTTGGACGACCTGGAAAAATACGGCAGCGAGGCTGCCATCAAGACCGCCGGCAAAATGCGCATCGAAGGAAAAGAGTACGTCGTCGCCGACGGGGACATCATGCACTTCTTGTTCAACGTCTGAACGGTCACCCCGAGGACAAAGGCGCGGTCGCACCCAAGGACAGGCGCACCCGCAAAACGCGATTCCCACCGATTCCCGTTCGTGATAACTTTCGACTTTCGCCCGTCAACTGCGGATGAGGTGGTGAACATGATCGGAAGCATCGATCGGCTCGTCAATCAGCAGATTCTGAAGTGGCAGGAAGAGCGAAGGATTGCGGATCGAAGAAGCCCGCTTGGCGGGGACACGCAACAACCCACGATCTGCATCTCCCGGCAGTTCGGGGCCCGGGGCGCCGAGTTGGGGGGAGTTCTGGGGGAGCGAATCGGGTTCCGGTTCTATTCGCAAGAGCTGATTCACTTCGTGGCCGAGGAGTCGCACGTCCGCCAGCAGGTCGTGGAATCTTTGGACGAGCGCGTCCGCGCGGGAATCGCGCAACGGGTCAGTGAGATGCTTCAGACGGGTTCCTTCGCGCCAAGCGACTATCTGCGAAATCTGTCGAAAGTGGTTGTGACGCTGGGCCGACATGGCAAGGGAATCATCATGGGGCGCGGGGCCCATTTTATTCTGGATCCCAAGTCCACCTTGCGCGTTCGCGTGGTCGCGTCCGTCGACCTGCGGGTGGAGCGGGTCATGGCCAAGTACAACCTTCCCGAACGGGTCGCGCGCGAAAAAACCCTGCGCATCGACGGGGAGCGGATCGCCTTCAACCGGCAGCATTTCGGCGCCGACATCACCGATCCGCAGCACTACGATCTGGTTGTCAACACGGGGCGCCTCCCGCTGGACGCCTGCGTGTCCGTGGTGACGACCGCGTTTCGCGCGCGCTTCTCCGACGCCTGAGCCCCAGAACCTGTGACCTGTTCCTTGGTGCGTCGGCTTTTTTGACGCGAAAAGGGTCCTGGCGTTCAGGTGCGGGTCGGGGGTGATCCGACAATGCGGTGCCACACGGCAAGGCGCAGGGCCTCACCCATGGGCAGCGTTCTAGCGCCGGCCGGAACCGGCGTCCGCCGCCAGAAGGACTGCTCCCGCGCCGACGCCGACGTCGCGGGTCCCAGACGATCGATTTCATAGTCGGCCGATTGGACCGCGTCCTCGAACCTCGAGAATCGCTCCATCACCTGGCCATCCAGACTGACTTCCCACCTCTTGCCGCGCGCGCCACGCTTCAAGATCAGGATCTCGCCGGTCTGGCCGCGCCCCTTCTGGAAATGCAGGGCCAGACCGTGGCGCCCCAACGAGAACCACGCGTTGGCCGACACCGCGCGCACATCCGCGCTGGTCTGCAAGGTCAGGGGATCGAAACTGGCGGCGCGGCGCTCGATTTCGGGCAGGGTCACGGCGCCCGCCTCCAGCTCGAAACCAGGATGGTCAAACAAACACTGCTGCCAAAGCCGCACCGCCTCGCGGACGTCCCCACCGTCGAGGTCGATGTCACGCGGCACCCCGAACAGCGACGGCAACGTGCAAAGGTCCAGGTCCGACAGATCAACAAAGTCCAGGATCAGGCAGTCCTTCTTGCCGGGAAACAGGCGGGTCCCACGTCCGATGCACTGCGCGTACAGACCATCGGAGCGCGTGGGACGTGCCATCGCGATGCACGACACGCCCGGATCGTCGAAGCCCTCGGTCAGCACGGCGACATTGGTCAACACCTGGATGCGCCCGTCCCGAAATTCGGCCAACGTCCGCGCGCGTGTCTCGGCGGGCATAGCGCCGTATACGATCCCCGCCGTCACGCCCAGCGCGTTCAACGCCCGGCACAGATTACGCGCGTGGTTCACGGTGACACAAAACGCGATCGTGCGACGATCGCGCGTCAACTCCTGGATGGACCGCGCCACGATGGCGTTTCGTTCCTCGATGTCGACCGCTTCACCAAGCTCGTCCTCGCGAAAATCGGCAGCTCCCGATGACAGGCGCGTCAAATCGGCGGCCGTGGAAATGCGAAATCCGCGCAACGGCGCCAGGTAACCATCGTCGATCATGGCCGGCAATGTGCGCGTGTAGACGATGCGTTCGAACACGGCATCCAACCCCTTGCCGTCACCGCGCGCGGTCGTGGCCGTGAATCCCAACAGCGTTCCCCTCCACGCGGGATCCATCGCCCCCAGTTGGCGCAACACGCGTAGGTTGTCGTCGGCGGCGGCGTGATGGCATTCGTCGTAGATCACCAACCCAAAATCACGTCCCGAGATCACGCGGGCCAGTCGTTGTTCATGCAGCGATCGAATGGAACAGACCAACACCTTCGCGTTCGCAGGTGCGCTGTGCGCGCCTTGCTCGATCGCCACCACACCCGCACCGACGTCGCCCATGGCGCGCTCCAGCTTCTGCCGCGCTTGCTGCAACAACTCTTCCCGGTGCGCCAGCACCAGTACCGGGCGCCGCGCGAGCCCAGCCAGGTGGGAGAAAATGACCGTCTTGCCCGCTCCCGTCGGCAAACACACGACCATGCGGCGGAGGCCAGCACGCCGGGCGGCCAACACGGCATCGATCGCCTCGCGCTGGTACGGCCGCAACGTAGGTTGCGTCGTCGATGTCGCCGGTGGGGGCGACAGTGGTGCTGGAGGAAGAGGCATGGATCCTTACCGACGAACAAATCGCGGCCACCGATCGGAATACCAAGCGGTGGCGCCGCGAGCCAAGAGTATCGCGCGTGACCCGCCGCGGTTGCGTATCGACGGAAAGGTCCTGCAAGGTTCTGAACGAGACAGCCTTCCACGTCGCAGACACCACAAAATGATTCGACGCCGCCAATCCAGCACGGAAGACGGTATGCTGCGCGCGTTATGTCGATGGATGCCAAGGTGACCCGCGTGCGTCGCTGGGCACGGTCCGGGACGATCCCTTTCGCCATCGCGCTGCTGTCGATGGTCGCATGTGAACCGCTGGCGGCCACCTGGGACTACGGTCAGCGTGAGGATGTTTCGGTGCACCGGCGGTCACAGGTGATCCCTCCTTCGGACACCGCGCCTACGCAGTTGAAGGTCATGGCATGGAACGTGAAGTACGGGGCGGCGCGCATCGATTTCTGGTTCGACCTATGGGGCGATCGGGTGCAGATGTCCCGGGACGAAGTCGACGCCAACATGGCAGCGATCTACGCCCTCATCAACGAGGTCAATCCCGACATCCTGATGACCGAGGAGATCGAAATCAACTCGCGGCGCTCCGCGTACGTGAACATGGTCACCGGAATTCTGGAGCACACCCAGCTGAACTACGCCGCGTACGTCCCGACGTGGCGGTGCCGCTACATCCCGTCCGAAGGCCTGGGCCGCATGGATCTGGGCAACGCGATCTTCAGTCGCTATCCCATAACGCGCGCCGAACGCATTCCGCAGGTCGACCGCACCGATCAGGATGCCGTGACCCGGTATTTCTATATTCACCGCGCCGTGGGGCGCGCCGTGATCCAGGCCGGCGCGCGCGACGTCGTGGCGATGGTGGTTCATACCGAGGCCTACGATCAGGACGGCACGAAGGGCCGCCAGTTGGTACAGATCCAGGACCTTCTTGCGGCCGAGACCGGACCGTTCGTGATTGGCGGCGATTTCAACGCCCTGCCCCCGACGGCGGCGAAGATCAGCGGTTTCCCCGACGAGAATCCCAAATCGATCGGCACCGAGTTCGAACAACCACCGTACGACCCGCTGGAGATGGCTCCGTTCTTCAGAAACTACGTGCCCGCGATCGATCTGGCGCGCATCGGAACGACGGAAGCGGAGCAACGGCCGTACAACACCCATTCCGTCATCGGTCCCGACAAGCTGGGAACGGACGGTCTACCCGGTTTTTGGAACCGTACGTTGGACTATCTGTTCGTCGAGGCTCCCGACGGATGGATCGTGGACAGCACCGATGTGCTGCAGGAGGCAGGACGCGGAAATCCCCCGGTTGCTGGCAATCCGCTGCTGCTGTCCGATCACGCCCCGGTCGTGGGGACGTGGACGTTGCGACCGTGACACCCGCGAAACGATGCCACCGGATGTCCACGTACGCCGCGCTGGTGACACTGGCCATCGGATTCGGCAAGGTGGCATGGGCGAGCAATGTCGCAGCACCAACGACCACCACAACAGGCACCGCCGAGGTCCCGTCACAGCACGCGGTTCCGGCCGCCGCCACACGGCCCGTGTTCGGGCCGCGCGAGACCGCGCGCGTCCGCCCCGAGCGTTGGGCCTATTCGGTCGGCGTTTTTAATCCGCTGACGCTGAACGTCGGGCGCGGACTGGAGATCCAGACGCATCCGTTGCTGTTCCTTGTCGCGCCGAACGTGATCATACGGGTGCCCCATATTCCGATGCCGGGGGCGACGCCCACGGACCAGCGCTGGGGACTGACCGGCGAATATGGACTGTCCATTCCAACCATCGGCATGCGTCTGCTGGAAGGAACGCTGTTCCCCGCGTGGGAGAACAACCAAGGTCATATCGGCTGGGCCATTGTCCCACGCGCGGGTGCCGTCGCCAGCCGCGCGGGCGGCGCGCTGCCCGGCCAAACCGCGGTGATTTCCGCGCGCGTGGATCTGGCCATCGGACTGCCGATGTCGACCACGGACGCACAGCCACTGGACGCACCCCAGCCGCTGAATCTTTGGTTCGATCCGGTTCTCAGCCGCTACCGCGCGCGCGTCGGCTTGTTGTGGGATTCCAGTCTGGGATGTCGCTGGCGCGTGCGCGCCTATGGCGATCTGTACGTCCATGGGGTGCAACGGACAATCCACCTGCCAGCAGGAATGGACAACCTGACCACCCGCCTGGGCGCGGGTCTGGACGTGGGATTCGGATCGCACCTGCAGCGACGGCTGACCTTCGGTGTTGCCTGGTGGAATTCCTATCAACACGCGATTGATCCCACGACCTGGCGGGCCGAGCGGTCAAATGATGTCTGGCCGACGCTGGATTTTGTCTGGGAGCACTGATCGCGCCGCCGCTGTCTTCGATCGGGCGGTTGACACAAACACTGAACGACGACGCGGCGGTGCTGGCTGCGCGGTTTCGAATCCGCGACCGCCCTCAGGCTTCCGGATGCGTTCCAAGGATGGGCAATTTCGATCCTAAACAAGCATCAAGGCATGGGTTCATCGTCTCACGGGACCGCGAAGGGTGCAGACAAGTCTCACGCGCTCTGCGCGTCGAAATACTTCCGGGCAAAGCTAACGAAATCAGCCTCGGTGACGATCCCGACCAGCTTCCCCTCGTCAACGACGGGAAGGCATCCGAACCGGCTGGATTCCATCAGCGCCGCCGCCAGCGCCGCCGTCGTGTCCGGAGAAACCGTTAGTACGTTGCGCTCCATCAACATCTCGACCGGTACCTCCGCCGCGACCTGGCCGGGGCCTTCGCGCCGCGGATCTCCGTGACTGACCCAGGCGCCCAGAATCCGGCGGTGAGTGACCAAGCCGATCAGGTGTTCGCGACCGTCGACCACGGGAAGATGCCGGATGCGTCCCGCGTTCATCAGATGTGCGGCCACGTCCAGGGAATCACCCACCTGAAGTGTTTCCACAATGTCCGTCATCAAATCCTTGACCAAAGTCATCGACATCGGCACCCCCGTTCCTTGTGTAGCCAGCAATCCCGGTACCAGCGTCGCGGCCGAATCGGCGGGCGGGCGCCGCTGTGTTCCCCATCGATCACTTGGCCTGAACCCGCAAGTCGTGCGCGACGTACGCACGGACCGGCAAAACTGGCGCCTCGCACGCCTGGGGCTCGCCCGCGACGGCGGTCAGGTTCGATGCGGCGCTGGTGACCGATGATCGCCAGATCCGCCGATCAAAAACGACCCAGGTACTCTGAAAGAGGTGCACCTATTCGGTGCGCGGGTCTTGCCTGAGCGGCCAGTTACGGTTGATCACCGATGGCAGGTGGATCAATCCGCGGGCCAGGGATTGGTCGGAATAACCGGATCCTGCCGCGGAATTCCGTTGCGCTCGATCACCGCCATCAACTGCACCAACAGCGCGCGATCGGACGTGATGTCGGCATCCAACGCCTCTTCGTTGTAGTCGTCGACGGCGGCTGTCAGACGGCGCAGCGCCGCCAGCGCCCCCACGGCGTCGTCGCGTTCGTGGAAGGCCCGGCAAGCCCTTTCGATTCCCACGTAGATGTTCAGCATCACGAAGCTCTTCTGGACCACCTTGAGATCGTTCGCCCGGAAGAAGCCGGTGGGCGGCGTCAGCCAGGGCGGGTGGGGATAGTTCACCAGTGCCGTCTGCGTGACGATGCGGTTGGTGCCGGGTTCACGGAAGGACAACTCCACGTTCGCCACATCCGCCTCGCTTTGGCCGCTGCCGTCGTCCGCCAGAATGCGCGAGGTCAGCTCGACCAGCAGCGCAGAGCCGCCGCCGCGACGCCCGCCCGCCGGCGTCTGATCGGCGGCCGACATGCGGTGGGCCAAGAACACGCTGGGAATCTTCATCTCGCCACCGAACGCGGTGTCGGTCCAGAACGGAGATCCATAGGCGCGACCAAACACGTACGCGCTACCGGACAGAAATCGCAAGGACAGGTCGAACGCCACCGGCACCGTGAAATACGACAGCTCCTCGGTGAAGACCTCGGTGACAGCGGCTGCGTTCTCCAGGAAGTAGAAGTTGCCGTCGGCTTGCAGCGCGAGATCGCGCATCAGCGCGGCGTTGAAATCGGTCCCGAGGCCGATACTGGTCAACCCCACGCCATCGGAGTTGTAGCCACGGCTCATAGCGATGATCGTCGGAGAGTCGGTTATGCCGATCGTCGGCTGGCCGTCGCTAAGCAGGATGACCCGGTTCTGCCGCCCGCTGTCGTAGTGGGCCAGCGCCTCGCGGTACCCACGCTCCAGCCCGCCGTGAAGATTGGTCGATCCCGACGCGATCAACCCCTGGGCGACGGCCCGTGCCTTGGCGCGGTTCAGAGTGATGTCGGCGGTCGGAAACGGCACCGCCACGTCGGTGGCGTACGTGACGATGGCCAGGTTGTCGCCGTCGCGCAGTCCGTCCACCAACTGGCCAAGGCCACTGCGCACGAAATCGATCTTGCCCGCCGTCGCCATCGATCCCGACACGTCGACCACCAGCACTAGGTTCAGGGGCGGTCGGTTGCCGGGGTTGGCCTCGATGGGTGAATTCAAGCCTAGTTGCAGCATCGTGCAGCTGTTCCCGTTCGTGAGGTTGCTCATCACGCCGAGCAGCGTTTGCAGACACACGCGCTCACCGCAGGTCGGGGCCGGCAGCGCCGTGTGGTGTTCGGCGAAAAATCCCGGCGCGTCGAAATCCCCGACGCGCGGTACCTGTCCCGCGTCCAGCAGGCGGCGGAAGTACCCGAAGTCCTGCGATCCGGAAAGGCTGATGTTGGTGTTGCCCGTGCCGGCGCCCGTGGAGCCTCCCAAGCCCGTCGTCACGCCGGCGTCGGACGAAAATCCGGTGCCGGATCCGCCCGTGCCGCTGCTGGGTCGGCCGCTGCCAGGCCCGGTACCTCCCCCGAGTGCTCCGTCCGACGCGCCAGCGCAGCCGGCGACCCACGCCAATGCGATCCCGATCGCCGCAAGGCGGAGGATGGGGATCGAGCAACGTACATTCAGGCTATTCACAGGTCTGGACATCACGGGCCTCCTTGATCAGCGCACGGAGACACAGCACCGCGCGTGCCACGGCCTAACCCCGCGAATCTCAAGGGTGTGCCCGGACAAGGCTGGCCCCCGAACCGCGAAGTGTGATCGGACGATCCGGATCTGGTCTCGCGCGAAAGCCTGCGCGCGAAAGCGATAAAACTCGGACGTCCCGTGGCTGGCCTCGCCAAGCAACACGACCCGGGAGTCGCCGATGCGTTCCAACAGCGCCCCGACCGACGGATCGTCAATCCGCCCCAGTTTCTCGGCGCATTCGCGGATCATGGTGGTCGCGGTGGCCGCACCACGCACGGCCGGGGAGACCGTGATCGGAACGACCAGCGCGCCCGTGACTGATGGATCGAAGCCCTGCGCCCCGATCCATCAACGCCTCGGGGACGCGTGGACCTCCGGCCGTCACGACGATGGGTCAGACAGGGACCGCGATCCCTCCCTTGGTCCACGTGCAAGTGGTGGCGGTGCCGCGGCCGCTGTCAGGCGTGGGACGGCCGCTCGCCACGCGCCCAACCCCCGTCGATCACGCCCACCAGTTCCTCGGGCAGGCTCATCAGCACATCGGTGATCTCTCCCGCGCTGACATGACGGCCAAGGACCCTGAACAACGCCGCCATGATCTCGTCGGCCGCGACATCTTGCCGGGGCGCGTACCGCTCACGCACCAGCGCCAGAAACTCCGCCTTGTGCCGAATGCGGAGCGGCTTGTCGTTTGGATCCCAACCCTCGAAGAAGAAGCCCCGTATCAACAAGGGAAGCTGTGCACTCAGTTGCGCGGCCTCGTTCACCGCCAGGCGATCCCGCAGCGCATGCAGGCCGGCCCGCAGCGCATGCAGCGCCTTGTCCGCGTCTGGCGTTCCCAACTCGGTCATCATGTCCTTGACCCACAACGTCGCCTGCTGATTGATCTTGTCGAACAGTTTCATCTCGCATCCTCCCTTCGCCCGCAGCTGGTGTGTCTCGTCAACTCCTGCCCGGACGACGCCACCCCGACCGACTGCATGGCGGCCTATCGTGCAATCCGCGAACCAATGAAGATCGGCGCGGGATCGCCTGGAATGCGTTCCGCGACGACGCAAGTTCAGCGCCCACGAACATCGCAATCGCAGAACCTTCGCGATACCGCGAACCCGCGCATCACCGGCAACCGCGGCGGCTGGCCAATGTCTTGCACGGCGATGCGGATGATGACTTCGAAACGTTGGTTCCTGGTGGGGTTGCTCGGGGTCCTGCTGCTGATGGGATTCTCGATGGCCGGCAGTTACAACACGCTGGTCGCGCTGGATCAGGCGGTGAGGGCGCAATGGGGACAGGTGGAAAACGTGTATCAGCGCCGGGGCGATCTGGTGCCGAACCTGGTCGAAACGGTCAAGGGCGCGGCCGGTTTCGAAAAGGAAACGTATCTCGCGGTGGCCGAAGCCCGCTCGCGCGTCGGCCAGGTTTCGGCCGAAGGTCTGCAGAAGATCCTTCAGGATCCGCAGGCGTTTCAGCGTTTTCAACAGGCGCAGGATGGTCTGTCCAGCTCTTTGTCCCGCCTGCTGATGGTTGCCGAGCGCTACCCCGATCTGAAAGCAACTGCGGCTTTCCGCGATCTTCAGACGCAGCTTGAGGGAACCGAAAACCGAATCACGGTCGAACGCATGCGTTTCAACGACACGGCACAGGCCTTCAACACACGCCGACAGAGCATCCCCACCGTGTTCATCGCGGGGTTCTTCGGCCAGCGGTTCAACGAGAAGGCTTTTTTCACGGCGCAGGCGGGGTCCAACGTTGCGCCCAAGGTCAAATTCTGATGCGTTCCGCAGACCCTGGCCACCCGGCGCGCCGACAAGCGCCACGGTCGCGCAACGCCGCAACCCTGGCGCTGATCCTACTGGCCGGCGCCTGGGTAGCCAGCACCGTCGCCGCCGCAGCAACCACGGAAGCAGGCATACCCGCGGCACCGACACGATTCGTGACCGACAACGCGGGATTTCTGTCCGTCACCGCACGGGCGGAGCTGGACGCACGCCTGCAGTCATTCGAAGCGGCGTCCGGTCACCAGGTTCTGCTGTGGATCGGACACACCACCGGCAACGCGCCCATTGAAGACTGGGCGGCACGGGCCTTCGCTGCCTGGCGCGTGGGTCGAAAAGGATTGGATGACGGGATCGTCCTGTTCATCATGGGCAACGATCGCAAGCTCCGGATCGAGGTGGGATACGGTCTGGAGGATCGCCTTCCGGACGTACGTGCGGCCACGATCATCCGGGAACGAATCGTGCCGCGCCTGCGGGCAGGCGACCGCGACGGAGCCGCGCGCGCAGGGATCGACGCAATCCTGGGCGCGGTTGGTGGCGCCGAGGGTGACTCGCGGGCTGGCGGCCCGACCTACGGCCCGGACCACCCCCAGGGCGTGCGCGGCCCTTCACTCGGTTGGGGCGAATGGGCCGTGCTGGTCTTGTTCGCGCTGGTGCTGATCGGATTTCTGATCACGCACCCCGGCCTGGCGATCCTGCTACTCACGCATCTGGCGTCGAGTCGCGGCCACGGGGGCAGACGTGGCGGATTCGGTGGTGGCGGTGGATTCGGTGGCTTCAGCGGCGGCGGCTTCTCGGGTGGCGGCGGTCGCTCGGGCGGGGGCGGGGCGACGGGATCATGGTGATGCCCGTGTGGCCCATCACCCGACGGCGCCTGCTTCGGCAGCTGGACGCCGTTCAAATCGAACGCGCGATTAAACGAGCCGAGACCGCCACGTCGGGCGAAATCCGCGTGTCGATCGCCGGCTTCTTTCGCGGTGATTCGCGGCGCCTGGCCGAGCGCGCGTTTCGCGGATTGGGGATGCAGGCCACGCGACAGCGCAATGGCGTCCTGATCCTGATCGCACCGACCAGGCGCCAGGTGGTGATCCTAGGTGACGAAGGCATCCACGCCCGGGTCGGCGAATCGTTCTGGTCGGAACTGGCTGCTGACCTCGTACGCCGATTCGGACAGCGAGACTTCACAGCCGGCCTAGTCGACACCATCGACCGCGTGGGCCAACGACTGGCCGTGCATTTTTCACCCGATCCCGCCGCCAACGTCAACGAACTGCCAGACGCCGTGGAACTCGGGTGACCTGATCTGGCCGCGCACGGTCTTTTTGCCCCTGCGCCTGTTTGTCTATGTGCCCCGGATCTGCCCGTCGGGATCGCTTACCAAGGGGGCATGGTCGCCCTGGGCCGTGTCCCCGGGCACCGAAACCTGCTCCTCGCCACCCACGCCACTGCCCTCCGCCAAACCCTCACCTTGAAGTTCCGCACCTACGCCCTCGATATCACCAAACTCATCATCATCACCCGGCTCGCCCTCGCCGCCCTCCTTGCCCTTCTCAGCCTTGCGCTGCGCCTTGCGCTCGGCCTTTTCCTTCAGCTTCGCCTGGCGAGCCTGCTCCTTTTTCCGTTTCTCGAAGAAGTGCGGTCCCTTCATTATTATTCTTTCCCCTCGGAGCTGCGCTGGTGATTCGTCGCAGCGACCCTCGCTCCGACTTTGTGCCGGGACAATATAGCGCGACTTTCCGTTCCGGCGCAGTCAGAGGTTGCCACACCGGGGCACGTCTCGTGACTTTGGCGCGCCGGATGCACTCAGCGGAATCTCATGGCACTCCGATCTCGACACCTTTGGCTGGTCCCCGTCCTGGTTGGGATCGGGGTTGCGGCGACGCTTCTCCTGATTCCGTCGCGCCGGTTGGGCCGGGACCAACACCTGGCGACCCCCGAACATATTCCCGCAGCGGTTCGCGCGGCCCTGCACCAGCGTATGGAAAGGCACGGAAACGACATGGTCGACTTGTCGTGGTCGGTCGTACTGCTCAAATACGATCTCGTCGAACGACTGGCGGGCCAAATCGCTGGCGAATCCCCGATCGCCCGTTCACTCGGCGACGTCGAGACCCCTGTCAACGCTGCCCTTCCAGCGCGTTTTTTTGAACTGCAAGATCATCTGCTGGCCCAGGCCAAGCAGCTTGCGGACGCTGCTCACACAGCCGAGCCCGATCGCTTGGCGATCGCGTATGCGGCCTTGGCCCGCACCTGCGTCTCCTGCCACGCGTTGTATCTGACCCGGCCCGCGCCCGCCGCCCCCAAGCAGTAATTCGCACGCGAAATGCCATACGTTGTGCAAATAGTGCGCAGCCGCCCGCGAGATCCGCTGCGGCACTACTTGCGCGCTGCAATGCGACAATGGGAACATGGCTTCGCACCCGATGCACTCTAACCCACTGAAATTACATACAGTGACTCCTTGGCTCGGTTCATGCTTCTTGATCATGTCTTCTCATCAAGAACAAGGAGGCCGCCTCAAATGTCCGCGCACCCCGTCAGTCAATTGTCCGTCGCGACCGATTCCACAGTGATTCCCGACCTACCGAAATTGGTCGTGACGCACACGCGACAGTCGGCGGGCCCCGCCATCGCGGGGGCGACCACGACGACGCGGTTGGTGGCTCTGACCCCGAAGGTCGACCTCCTAGATCTCGAACCGGACTGGTCCGCGACCATCGACGCGGCGACCGACTGAGGGCCACGGCCCGCCGGGCCCCTGTGGCCGGCTGTGTCGCCATCAGTCGGCACGGCTAATCTCCATGGCGAACCATGTCTCGGCTGCTGCCCAAACTTCGAGGCGATTTGGATGTCGTGACGTCCCCGATCCCCGAGCGGCCGGGGCTTCTGCTGCGTGATCCGTTTCGTTACTCGGATCAAGTCGTCGTCGTGCCCGCAGTCCTTGGTGCGTGCCTGGCCTGCTTCGATGGCGCCCACACAGCGCTGGACCTTCACGAACAGCTGGCGCGCCTGACCGGCCGCATCGATCTGGGGGACGTGGCCGAAGCCCTCGCACGGGGGTTATCGGACGCCGGGTTTCTGGACGACGCGGTTTTCCAGGCGTTGCGAACCGAATGTCACACCCGGTTCGCGCGCGCCCAGGTACGCGATGCGGCCTTCTCCGGTGGTGGCTATCCAGCCGAAACCTCCACGCTGACCGCAACAATCGAAGGTTGGATCGGGCAGCAAACACCTTCCGGGAGCCCGCCCACACCACCCGGAGCGGCCCAGACCGTCGCGATTGCGGCACCGCACGTCAGCCCTCACGGCGGCGTCGCAACCTACGGAGCGGCCTATCGAGCGCTTGGCACCGACCCTCGAGACCGCACATTCGTCATTCTGGGAACCTCCCACTACGGGCGACCGAATCGGTTTGGCCTGTGCGGCAAATCGTTTGCCACTCCGCTTGGCGAGGCGACCATCGACACCGAGCTCTTCGACCAATTGGCTCGTGACGGGGGAGCCGCGGTCGACGTCGCCGACTACTGCCACGCGGTCGAGCATTCGATCGAATTCCAGGTGCTGTTCCTCCAGTCGCTGTACGGTCCCCGCGTGCGCATCCTGCCGATCCTGTGTGGACCGTTGTCATGCGGTCCTGGTCATGGGGCGCGCCCCGAGGATGATGTGGGCGTCGCGCGCGCCCTGGGCGCCTTGGGCGAACTTCAGGCTCAACACGGCGCGCGTCTGCGATGGATTCTGGGGGTCGACCTGGCGCATATCGGGCGCCGTTACGGAGATCCAAGCGAGGTACGGCCCCACGAGGGAGTGATGCAGGAGGTCGCCGCGCGCGATCACGCTCGCCTGGCCCGCATCACCGATGCGGACGCGGACGGCTTCTGGGAACTCACGCACGAAAACGGAGTCGACGATCTGAAATGGTGCGGGCTGTCCCCGCTGTATTCGTTCCTGCGCGCGTACCCACGGGCAAGGGGCAGGCTGCTTCACTACGATCAGTGGGACATCGACGACAGCAGCGTGGTCAGCTTCGCCGCGCTCGCCTTCACAGACAAGGCATGATCTCCGCCGCGCCCTCAGGCTTCAGAAGTCCGCGGTCAAAACGTCTCGCCGTTGTGGCCCCACATGTACGGGCGCGCGTCGGCGAATTCGATGTAGATCCGATCCTTCTCGACGCCCAGGGTCGCGGCGATGCGTCCCGTGACCGCCGCGCTCAGCAGGGATGTCGTTTCGGGATTGAACGTTCCGACGTTCTTGATCTCGACGTAGCAAGCCGGTGCGGGCGAACCAGCGAAGGTCATGCGTGCGCGTGGTTCCAGACACGTCATGACGTACGACTCCGGTTTTCCCAGCTCACGCGCCAGCAGCTTCGATAGCTCCAGAAGCAACGCGTCGCTGGTGGCTGACGGCTCCACGGACGTGACGATGCGAACAAGCGGCATAAACCAATGATAACGCCTTGAAGGTTCCCGATGCGCCCTTTGCACGGTTCCCAAAAAAGGGCAGTATCGGGTTTCATTATCTACCGGCGGTAACCGGCCTTTCGTGCCCTCAGCTTGGAGTTCAGCCTATGCTCGCAGTCACCCAATCTAATAGACGAGTCGCGGACTCAGCCTTGTCGACCTCGGGGACCACCATCGAGGTCGGTTGCCTGTTGCTGCTTCTCGCCACGATCGGGGTCGGTTGCGCCAAGGTGGAGGTTAAGCCGGGGATCGGCAACGGTGGCAGCGGCGGCAGCGGACCCGTGGTCACCATGATGCCGGCCATCCCGAACCTGGCCAGCCTGGCCGTTTCGCCCGCCAGCCAAACCATCACCCTGGGTCCTGACGGAACGGGAGGCTACGTGGCGAGGACATCGACCCCCTACGCGGCACAGGGAATACTGATTGATGGTTCGTCCAGCGACGTGACGGCCAAGGTCAACTGGTCGCTGGATCCCAGAACGGGCAGCGTCGTATTTGGCAATGCCACGGTCAGCTCTCCGGGCATCTACCGCGTGATCGTCACCAGCGGGTCGATCACGGCCTCGGCCGAGCTTGTGGTGAACTTCACGGGCAACACGTTCGGGACCGGGTTCAATATGGCGGATGCCTCCAAGTTGGACGGCGCCGCCTCGGGGTCGGTTAACGTCGACTACCCGCTGGATGGCGCCATTTTCCCATCGAACTTCGGCGCGGTGACCTTCCACATTCGGAAGACGGGGGCCCAGGACATCGCGCGACTGAATTTTTCCGGTGACGGCCTTTCCAACGTCAACCACTACGGCGTGTGTGAAAGCGGTCCTCCCGGCGGCGGCTGCTACGTGACGCTGCCCAGCGCGGTGACGAAGTTGTTCTTGGCCGCCAGCGCGCAACGCGACGTCACGGTGACCGCGCGCCTTGGGTCTGTGGCGGGCGGCGCGATCGCTGAGTCGGCCGGCCTGAAGGTGGCGTGGGCGAACGTTCCGCTGTCGGGGGGGCTTTACTACTGGACAACCATCAACCCCGGAGCCGTGCCTGGTTATTCGCCTCCGGACCCCGCGGATCCGCGGGGTACCGCCGTCATGCGCTACAACTTCGGTGGCGACGATCCGAAACGTGAACTGGTGTGGACGGATCGGGGCTCACCCCGCTCCACGCCGGCGTTTCAGGAGTCACCCCCGGCACAACCCGGCACCGATCCCCAGTCCGGGCGTGTCTGGGGCGAGGGTCGCTGCATCGGCTGCCACGCCATCTCACCGAACGGCAAGCTCATGGCGTTCTCGATCGGCGGCTCGGATGCCTCCAGTTGGGCCATTTTGAACATCGAAAGCGTCACCCTGAACGAACTGGATCCCGCCGCGTCGATGTCTCCCCTTCCGGGTCTGGATGCCCTCAAGCGGTATCGAAAGGGGAATTTCGCCACGTTCACGACGTTCGGGCCCGCCAGCGATCTGATGGTCAACATGTACCGGGGCAAGTTGACGATGCGCGCGGTGAACACATCCCTGGCGATGGTTAGGGACGACCTGTTCGCGGCGGCTACAACCGAACGAAAGAGCGATCCGTTCTGGAGCCCCGACGGCGCCCACTTCGCGTTCACGTCCTACGACGTCAACCAGGGGACGCAGGACTCCAAATACAACGGCGACACAAAAACGGGCGGCCAGATCTGGACGGCGACCGCGGATCCCACCGGCCCGCACGAGGACGCCAAGGTCATCGTCCCGCGACAAGCGGGCCTGACCAGCTACTACCCGGCGATCAGCCACGACGGCGCCCTGTTGGTCTTCAACAAGTCGTCCTGCTCGGGCCTGATGAATCCGGGTGGTTACGGCACGGCCCCGTGCGACGGTTACGACGACATCACGGCTTCGTTGTGGCTGACCAACACCAGCGGCACAACGCCGGTCGAACTCTTGAAGGCAAACGGCGGCACTGGCAATTCGAACTCATGGCCCCGCTGGAGCCCGGACAACGGTTACTTCCGGGGGCAAAAGCTGTACTGGGTGGCGTTCTCCTCGCGACGACCCTACGGCCTGCAGGTGAACGCCGCCGCCGCGAACGCGAAGCCCCAGTTGTGGTTCAGCGCGATCGTACTCGGCGGCGAATTCCAGGGGGGCGAGCCCAGCCACGCCCCGGTGTGGATGCCCAAGCAGAATCTGGATGAGACGAACAACAACCCGACCGGTAACCACGTTCCCCAATGGGTGAAGTTCGTCGTGCCGATCCCCTAAGGGGGTGCCCAAGCGGGGCCAAGCCGGGCCCTAACAGGGCGCAAACGGGGCGCTAACACGCACCGTACGGGACCACGCGGACCAGGATCGCTTCCACGCGAAACGACCGCTGGAAGATCCCAACGCCCAACGACGACAGCGCGGGCAGGACCAGCTCGATCGCACCGTCGCGGCCCGTCACGGGACGCGCCGACGCCAGTTGATCCAGAAGTTCCCGCCGGGTCTGTGCGCCCAGGTGCGAACCGCCCACTTGGAGATCGTCTATCCACTCCGTGATACGACTCTTCGCGTGGCTCATGGGGTCAGATGTAGGAGTCTTCATTGGTCCCGCTTATGTCGGCGGGTCCACCCCCGGCCTTAAGGGCATTTTCGGTGCCGGTCGCGAGGCCTTTCACCGAAGCACCTGGCTGGTTCGGGGCCGTCGGACCTATCCGGGAGCCCGGTTTCTTTCGCGTAGAGCGTACTGAAACGACCGCGCGCTGCGCGATCCCGACGGCTCCTCGGCCGATTCCCGCCCTCCGCTCGACTGGGCGCCGGGAGCCGCAGAAAGACATCTAACTCTTCCTGCCGCGGCGACGCGGCCACCTGCGCCACGTAGGTCATCCGCCCGCGCGGAGGTGCGGTTCCAACAAGTTGGCAGCCGTACGGCTGCCCATGACTCCCAGGCCAATGGATCCGACCTTCACGGCCGGAAATCATACGGACGTCTAGGACTTTTGGTCGGACTTTGTCCCGCTCTTGCCGTCCTTCTTGGCACTGGAGTCGGACTGGGTCGCGCCCTGATCGGCCTTGTCACCTTTGTTGTGACCCTTCATCCCGTCGCAGGCGTAGGCGGTGGATGCGGCGAATACGGAGACTACGGCTGCAAGAAAGAACTTCTTCATGATGATGACCTCCTCTGCCTACTTAGCACGACGATCACAAGGCGCAAGGAGGGCGTAAGGTGGGCGCAAGGTGGCGAAGCCGCACCTTCTGCGCAACCTGGCCGAAGACACGCACCACGCATGCCCAGGGAAGACAGCGCCCCGAGCGGTACGCCGCCAGGGTGGCTGACCTCGATTCGACGCGGTGCCGACCCCGCGGTCATCGAAATCACGATCGCGGACCGGGCACGGGTGCCGGCACGCTCACGAAGAGGTCGTTTCGACGCGACGACCGTTACGCCGACAATCACGACGCCATTGGACAGTCGCACCGATCTGGGTATTCTGCCCGGCCGATGAAGGTCGGAATCCCGAAAGAGATCTTCCCGCGAGAACGCCGGGTCGCCGCCACGCCGGAAACCGTCGAGAAACTGCGCAAGCTGGGTCTGGACGTCCTAGTTCAGTCCAGCGCAGGCGACGCAGCGGGTTTCAGCGACGCGACCTACGTCGAGGCCGGGGCCCAGGTGATTCGTGACGCGGGCGATTTGTTCGCCCAGGCCGATTTGATACTGAAGGTCCGTCCACCGGAGGCCGCCGAGGTGGACGCGCTGAAACCCGGAGCGGTCTTGATTGGATTCGTATGGCCGGCGCAGAACGCGGCTTTGATCGAACGGCTGAAGGGTCGCAAGGCAACGGTGCTTGCCATGGACGCGGTTCCGCGCATCACGCGGGCCCAGCGCATGGACGCACTTTCCGCGATGGCCAACATTGCCGGATATCGCGCGGTCCTGGAAGCGGCGAACGCCTTCGACCGGTTCTTGCCGGGACAAATCACGGCTGCGGGACGCGCCAAGCCTGCCCGGGTGTTGGTGCTGGGCGCGGGCGTCGCGGGGCTGGCCGCCGTCGCCGCCGCGCGCAGTCTGGGCGCCGTCGTGCGGGCATTTGATACACGGCCGGCGGTACGCGAACAGGTCGAGAGCCTGGGCGCGACTTTCGTCGAGTTCGACTTCAAGGAAGAGGGCGAAGGGCAAGGTGGATACGCCAAGGAGATGAGCGCGGCATACATCGCCGCCGAGCAGGCCCTGATCGCGACCCATTGCGAGAAGTCCGACATCGTGATCACCACGGCGTTGATTCCGGGAAAGCCCGCGCCATTGTTGATCACGTCGGGAGCAGTGGTGGCGATGCCGCAAGGATCAATCATTGTCGACATGGCCGCCGAACAGGGCGGCAACTGCGCGCTGACCGAGCGCGACGCCGTCGTGCAGAAATACGGCGCGACGATCATCGGTCACACCGATCTCCCCAGCCGCATGGCGCGCCAATCGAGCGATCTTTACGCCATGACGATCTACAACTTGGTCGAATCGCTATTCCCCAAGGACAGAGGATTCGTGCTGGACGTCGAGGACGAAATTCACCGCGGGGCGCTGATCTTGAAAGACGGCGCCCTGATGTGGCCGCCGCCGGCGCGGCCCAAGGCGCCTTCCGCGGCAGCCCCCGCCCCCGCGGCAGCAAAAGCAACCGCCACACCCGCGGCCAAGAAGAAGAGCGTCGTCGGTGGGCGTGTCGGGTTGGCGGTCGTTGTCGCGCTGCTGGTGGCGGCGGGCATGGGCGGTCCCCCCGAGTTGTTGCAACATCTGACCGTATTTCTGCTGGCGTGCGTGGTCGGCTGGCATGTCATCTGGAACGTCAGTCCGGCCTTGCACACACCCTTGATGAGCGTAACCAACGCCATTAGCGGCATCATTTTGGTCGGAGGCATGGTGGTTCTAGGCAGCGGCGCGGGATTGGCGGCCGACCTGCTGGCGGCCGGCGCGAT
Organism: Pseudomonadota bacterium; assembly: GCA_031407985.1. Taxonomy (GTDB): domain Bacteria; phylum Myxococcota_A; class Polyangia; order Fen-1088; family Fen-1088; genus FEN-1088. The sequence continues at coordinate 80,677 of JANOJB010000340.1, forward strand.
CTTGTTGGCATCGATCAACGTCGCCGGTGGGTTTCTGGTCACGCAGCGGATGCTGCGCATGTTCCGAAAGTAGCCGACGATGAACCTCGACCAACTGGGAACACTGCGCGGGCTTAGCTACCTGGCGGCCAGCATGCTTTTCATTCTGAGCCTGCGTGGGTTGGCAACGCAGGAAAGCGCCCGGCGCGGCAACCTCTTGGGTATTGTCGGCATGGGTTTGGCGGTGCTGATCACGGCAATCGCGCTCATCGCCAGCAGCCTGGGCGCGGGAGGCATGGGCGCCGCGGTGCCTGAAGGTGGCGATCGGGCCATGGGCCTTCTGGCTGCGGCCTTGATCGGTGGCGCGGCCATCGGAGCGTTCGTCGCGTCGCGTGTCGCCATGACGTCCATGCCCGAACTGGTGGCGATTCTGCACAGCTTCGTCGGCGCGGCGGCCGTCCTGGTCGGGATCTCGACGACCTTGCAGCCATCCGCGGACGAAGCCCACCGCGCGGCGCATCTGATCGAAATTTTTGTCGGTGTGTTCGTCGGTGCGGTGACCTTCAGCGGCTCGGTTATCGCGTTCACCAAGCTACGCGGCTTGGTCGGCAGCCGCCCCCTGATGTTGCCTGGACGGCACCTGCTGAATGCCTCTTTGGTGTTGGGGTCAATCGTGTTGGCGGTTCTGTTTCTGGGCGAACCGGGCACCCAAGAGATGGGGATGACCTATTTGTTGGCGATGACCGGCTTGGCCCTGGTGCTGGGCATCCACCTGGTGATGGCGATTGGCGGCGGCGACATGCCCGTGGTGGTATCGCTGCTGAACAGTTATTCGGGCTGGGCCGCCGCCGCGGCCGGGTTCATGCTGTCAAACGATCTGTTGATCGTGACGGGCGCCCTGGTTGGCAGCTCGGGTGCGATCCTGAGCACGATCATGTGCCGGGCGATGAACCGATCGATCTGGAACGTGGTGTTCGGCGGGTTTGGCGCCGCGCCAACGGCAAAGGCGGGCGGCGCCGCGGCGCCCGCGGGTAAGGTGAACGAGACCTCCGTGACCGAGGTTGCGGAGCTGCTGCTGAACGCGCGCCTCGTCATCATCGTCCCGGGTTACGGGATGGCGGTCGCCCAGGCACAACACGCCGTGAAGGAAATTTCATCGCTGCTGATCGAAAAAGGCGTGAAGGTCGAATACGCCATTCATCCCGTGGCGGGGCGCTTGCCCGGCCACATGAACGTGCTGCTGGCCGAGGCCAACGTGTCGTACGAAATCGTCAAGGAGATGGAAGAGATCAACGTGGAATTTCCCCGCACCGACGTCGTGATGGTGATCGGCGCCAACGACATCGTGAACCCCAGCGCGCTCGACGATACCTCCAGCCCCATTTACGGCATGCCGGTGCTGGAGGTGTGGAAGGCGGCCCGGGTCATCATGTTGAAACGCAGCATGAACGCGGGTTACGCCGGCGTCGACAACCCTCTCGCGTACCGCGACAACACTCTGATGCTGTTCGGGGACGCGCGCCAAAGCGTCACGAACCTGCTAGGCGCGCTGCGCGGCTAGGTACGCGACGAAGGTACGCCGCGGAACGTACGCCGCGAAAGGGGAAGTTACGCCGCGGAAGTTACGCCGCGAAGTACGCCGCGAAAGTACGCCGCGAAAGTGCGCCGCGAAGGTTCGCCGCGAAGGTTCGCCGCGAAGGTACGCGGCTAGCCTCGCGAACAAGCACGCGGCCAGCCGTTTGGTTCGCGTCTAGTACCAGGCCACCTCACGCGGGGGCAGGTGGCCGGCGGGATTCGGTTCGAACGGGTCGACCGCAACGATGGGATCCACGGACGCGTCGAAGATCCGAACGCGGGGCGTGACCGCGTCTCCGTCGGGCAAGAACACCTTCTTGCCGGCAACGTTCACGGCCGCGCGTCCGAAGTTGTACGCGCCGCCGCCCAGCAGTTTCGTGGGCGCTCCGCCAGACAGGGACACCGCGAAAAATCCGTCGGACGTGCCAGGTTCGGCGCCCATCGGAAAGGTTCCCAGCGTCCCCAGGAACGCCGTTTCGCCGAACACGGCGGCGTAGGTGAAGTTCAGCGACTGGCCGCCGAGCGCGATAGCGGCGATCGTGCGCGCAATCGTGGGCGTCGCGCCTGACAGATCTATCTCCACCAACGCGGACTTGGCGGCCTGATCCGGACCATCGGTAAACGCACCGCCGCAAGACACGTACAACCGTTTGGAGGTCGCCTGGTACTCGAGGGCGGAACAACCCTTGTGATCGGGAAGATCAATGCCACCGGTAATCATGTCGGTGACCGGATCGATCACAACCACCCGACCCGTTCCGACCATGCCGAAATCAGCGCTGACGTTCCCCAGCGTGACATAGACCTTGCCGTCAGCCAGTACGCCACGATCGGGTCGCGCCAGGATGCTGGGATCGCTGCCTGCCGGCACTTCCCCTGACAGCGAAATCGACTTCAAGATTGCTCCCGTCGATGGGTTCACCACCAACAAATCGTCGCCGTCATCAAAATCCGCCGTGTCGGCGCTGGGCGCCGGATTTTTTTCATAGCGCGTCACATAGGCCTTCTCCGCGGAAACGCTGATCAGATCGTGCGGGTTGGACTTGAATCCGCCGGTTGACACCGAGAACTGCAAACGCGCGGCGCACGAACCCGGCGTCACATACGTCACCACGGCGTTCTTGCGATCAATCAGCGCCAGCTCGCGCCGGTGCTGGGTTTGGGTCGGCAGCGTGACGTCGCCGGACAGCTCCTGGGCAAGGTTGGGTCCGGTGACACCGCTGTGCACGCAGTCGTCCTTCAGGCGCCCCGTCGCGACGTCGTACAGGGCAACGCTGGTTACCGCGAAATCGCTGCTGACGATTGCCAGCCCGGTCGCGGTCACGGCGTTCAACGGGGGGCCACCCGCATCGCCGGCGGATCCCGCGTCGCCGGTTGCGGAAGTCCGCGATTCTGAGTCGCAAGCCGCGATAGACGACACAGCCGCGGCAAGAAACAGAAGCGCCGTGGTGGGACCGACGCTTCCGCCCGCACGCGCGCGCCTGGGCCACGAGAAAAGAACCTGGAAAGGAACAAACGAAGACATCGACATGAAGATCACTCCTGTGGGTTGTGCGAACGTGAATCCCCCCTGGACCAGCCCAGCGAGGCAAAAACCGAACGACCCGGTAGCGGGTAGCCGGGAAAATCCATGGTGCGCGTGTCAGCCAAATTGAAGGCGCTGATGGACAGGCGAAGACCGGTGCGCTCGTGTTCCAGCGCGAGACCAGCACCCGGCAACAACCGCGCGGGAAGAGCGCCATACCGGCTAGGCGTGTGAAAGGCCCCGGCGGATCCCTCGCAATCGGCGTAGCCCGCGACAGTGAATCCCACAACGGGTTGGCGCCATTCGGCGCGCGCGTAGCCGCGATAGCGCGGGTGATACGCAATCTGCCGGCCGGCGCTGGAAGCGACGTCGCCCTGATCGCGGGCATCGGTCAGGGTCGCCTGGGCTGTCATGGACAGGCGCCGCAGCCTCAGCCTCAGTTCGGTTTCGACGCCCCAGATGCGCGCCCGCGATGTGTTTTCGGCGCGGGCCTGACCGCTGTAGGTTCGCCACGAAATCAGGTCCTCCACTTCGGCCCCGAACAGCGTGGCCGACACGACCAGCTTGCCGCCGGGACGCTGCCGGCTGACCGTCGCCCCCATATCGGCGTTCCATCCGCGCTCGGGACGCAAGGCGGAATTGCCGACGACGCCGCTGTTGTTTCCGTACAGCTCTACGAAACTGGGATTGCGGCCGTAGCGTCCGACGTTGGCGCGCAACGACGCCCCGTCCCCCAGCGATCGCAGTAGCCCCAGCCGCAACACCGGCAACAAACGATTCACGGGCTCCCCGGCGGGACGATGCGCGAAGGCGGAATCCCGTCCGGTTCGCACGTCGCGCGACGTTTCCAGCCTTGCCGATGGCAACAAATCCAGCTTCAGCCACGGCCACCGCACATCCAGTTCGAATCCCGCCGCGCCTACCCGCCGCGTCGCCGGATACCCCGCCGGCATCACGGGATCGTAAACGTTGCGCGGCAGGTACTCTTCCACCCGCCCTTCCAACAACCCGGTCAACCGTCCCCATCCACCGACGGCCTTCTCCGCCGTGATTGTCGCCCCCAGCGAACGTGCCAGGTCATCCGTCGCGGTGGGTATGTTGACGATCTCACTCTGTGGATCGAAGAATTTTTCGCGCATCGCCGACGCGAAGACCGCCGCGCGCAGGCGGCTGGACCGCCCCAAATCGTCTCGAGATTCGTAGCCGAGGTGCAAAAGAAGGCGCGCCGTCGTCGCGCGTGCCACGCGGGACTGGAAGATGGCCTGCGTGGGGAGTCCTTGATCGCGCATGATCCCGATCCCGCCTGCGCGCAACTCGCGTCTGCCGGGCAAGGACAGGACGGCGCGCACCACGCCATCCCCCTGATTCAGGTCGTTGTTTTCACGCGTTCCTGGTTGATAGCCGCCCACGACGTTGGGCGCGGTCTGGGGGAAATTCCCAACCGCGCGGAACGCGTGCAGACCCGCGTACAGTTTGAGCCGTCCCACACCGCCACCGGCGGTGACGTCAGCGAACATCGTGCGAAACGACCCGCCCCCCGCGCGCGCGGTGGCGCGTGTCCGACCGGGCGTGTGCGTCGAGATCGAAACCACGCCGCCCAGCGCGGATTCACCAAACGCGATGGGTGTCGACCCGCGGTAGATCTCGACGCGTTCGACGTCCCCCAGCGGCAAGGTCGACAGATCGACGGCGCCGCCTACCGCCTGATTCAGCGGAATTCCGTCGATGTAGATGCGGACCTCGTCGGGGTTTGAACCACGCAACGAAACCGTGGCGAAAGAGCCGAAGCCCCCGCGACGCGTGACATTTGCTCCGGGAACCTCCAACAGCAGCGCTCCCAGGTCGTCGAACGCGCGCGGGCTGTCGGCGGGCGTCAGCACCGAAGCCGCTGCGGCGATGTCCTCGAGTGGGGTCTCGGCCGGCATCCGACGGGCCGTAACGATCGATTGGTTCTCCGACGATGTCCCGCGAACAACGCCGCCGTCGGGGCCGTGGACACCCACGAGGTGGTCATGCTCAACCGCCCCCACCCCAACCGCGTCCACGCCTGGGAAGGCACCGGCGTCAACCGCGCGGGCACGAGGACCAGCGTCAACCGCGTCAAGCGACAGGCCAGCGTCGACCGGGTCGGCGGAATCAATCGAAAGGGCCGAATCAGTCGGAGCCGCCGAATCAACCGAAACAGCCCCACGGACCGCGCCGCCGACCAACATGGCCATCACCACCGTCACGCAGGCGAACACGCGCGACAACACGCGGGCGAAAGGGAATGTTCTGTCCGGAGCCCCGCGTCCTTCGCGCGTGGCTCCAACCGACCGAAACGGCATGAAAAACCCCTCGCTTCACGATCAAACGAGGGGTACGGGAGCCCACGCGGGCGGCCGCCCCTTCGTCAACCGCGAAGGTGAGAAAGCTCTGCCTCGGGTAGGTCTCCTGGCTCGTGACCCTGTCCCCTCCCCTTCCCCGACACCGTTTGATCGGCGTCGAGTGGGATTCCGAGGGGCGGTAAATGTCACTCACAGTGGCGGGACCGCGCCGGTTTCGCACCGGACTTCCCTGTTATGCCCGAACGGGCACCCGAAACGTTGATTCAATTGTCAATGAAACGAAGCGCGCTTCTACGCGGGCGGCATGAGCGGTGTCAAGGATGGGGCGAGAACCGCTTTCGAACTGATTCAGAGTCGCGATCGCATCGCCGATCGATACAATCCGGAGATGTCGACCCCAGCACTGAAACACAACAGCTATTTCGACGGCGGCGTGCAAAGCATCGGGTATGAGCGCCATGGACGGCGCGCCACCGTCGGTGTCATCGCGCCCGGGGCGTATCACTTCGGAACCGATGCTCCCGAACGCATGACCGTCATCAGCGGCGAACTGACCGTGAAGCCCGATGGCGGCGCATGGACGAACTACCCCGCCGGCACTGCCTTCGAGATCGCCGCACACAACGGATTCGATGTGCGCGCGGACCAGCCGTCCGCGTATCTGTGCGAGTTCCTGTAGCCGTCGGTCGGGTTAGCCGATTGGCCAACCCTTTGAGTCGCGCTTGGGACCGGAGCCGGCGTCGGGGCCACCACCACCGGAGCCGCCGCCGGGACCACCGCCTCCGGGACCACGGGGTCCTGGACCACGACCACGAAACCCCGCGCCGCCTCCACCTGCACCACGACCATCCGGACCACCACCGGGACCACGCACGGACGGGGCACCGCCTGGACCACGACCGCCACCGGAACCGTCGCCTGGACCACGTCCGCCACCAGGGCCGCCGGGACCACGACCGCCGCCGGGACCACCACCGCCGGGGCCTCCGCCGGGACCACGACCGCCGCCGGGACCACCGCCAGCGCCTCCTGCCCCGGGGCCGCCACCAGGGCCGCGCCCGAAACCACCGGGCCCACCGCCGGGGCCACGTCCGAAAGCTCCTGGACCCTGACCCGGACCGCGCCCACCGCCGGGACCGCCCGGGCTGCGGGGATCTCGCGGAGGCGGTCGTCGCCCATGTCCAGGGCGATCCCCGCCGCGTTCCCCACCTGGAGCGCGCGTAATCATCCAGCCTGGCCCAGCGGCCGGAACGTCGCGGGGAGCAGGTCCCCGGTCGGCGCCGAAGCCACCGCGATCACCGCCCGGACCCCGTCCGCCACCCGGACCACGCCCACCCGCCCCTCCTGGGGCACCCGCTCCTCCTCCGGGACGGCCACCACCGCCACCACCACCACCACCACCTCGTCCGTCGGGGCGACCGCCGCCACGCCCGCCGCGATCGTCTCGGTCGGAAGGGCGCCGCTGCTGAGCGTTCGGTGCCAGGTCGGAAACGTAGTAATGCTCGCCAACCTTGCGGGCGTTCGACGGAGGGTTGTCGCCCTGAAGAACGCGAATCAGACGTATGTTGTCGACGCGATCCTTGACCGATTCGAGCGCCTCGAAGAGGCGAGCGAGCCGATCTCCCTTGATTCCCAGCTTCTCCTCTACCTCCGCTCCGGCCGCCGCGTTGGCGGCCTCAACGGCGGGGTCCACGACGGGCGCCGCGGGCTCGATGGGGGCATCAGCCTGAGCCTCGCCTCCACCCTCTCCCTCGGCTGCAACGTCGCCTGTTGGCTCGCTGTCGGAACCCGGTAGGGAATCGTCGCCGGCCGCCGAACTGTCGCCGACCGCGGATTCGTCCACGGCCGCGGCCGCGCCGCCGGCTGCGGATTCGTCGACGGCTGCGGATTCGTCGACGGCCGCAGCAGCATCAATCGCCGTCTCGGAGACTGACGCCTCGGAGGCAGCCCCCTCCTGTGCGGACCCTTCCGTCACCTCGACGGCCACGGCCGCGATGGGCGCTCCGGACGCAGGCCCCACGTCCTCCCCGGTGGGCGCGGCTACCGCGCTTTCGGGTGGGGCGGGTCGCTCGGCCGGACGATGCGCCCGACGGATACGGGCAGCCTCGCGCAATACGATTCCAGGGAACTCTGTGATGGTCTTCATGTTGGTCGCTGCCCGTTCGTCCGCGCGCCTGTGAAGCGGGCGCGGCGCTGAGGGCCCCCCTTCCTAATCGGCGCGGACGACCTTCGTCAACTCGCGCCGGGCGACCTAGGGGAAAAAAGCTCTCCTACTTGGCCAGAAGCGCCCGCAACTTCTTGAAATCGTCCTTGCCATTCTTAGTCAACTCGTAGTTGTCCAGATCCTTGTGGCAACCCTCGCAGGTAAAAGACTTGTCCCCTTTTTCCTTAGCGTCCGCGACCATCTTCTTCATGGCTTTCTTGGCGGCCTTGATTCCCCCACTGGCGCACGCCTTCGCGGTCGGGCTGTCGCCTTCCATAGCCAGCTTGCACTTGTTTGCGTCATCGCCCGCCCACGAGAGGCCACAAAGTGCGGCGGTTCCCAGAACTCCTGCCAACAGGGTGCTCAATATGAAACGTGTCATGTGCTCTCCTTGTGCCTGCGATGGGAATGAAAACGCGCGCTTTTATAGCTGGACGGTGGGGGTATCACAACTATTCAGGCGACCTCTGAATCAGTGACTCGTCAGTCCGGAGCTGGGTCATATGTGTTTCCCGCCGCCGAGGGTGTTCGCGCCCGCTAGGCCCCGGAATCCTGATCAAGAAACCTCCCGTTGGAAGTTTCTTCCGAACGGCAATCCGCGTTATAGTGCGGCCCGTCGGTTCCCGACTACATCGGAGAGTGTTCATGCGAGGACGCGGATTGCTTAAATCGGTGGCGTTTTTCCTCGCTCCCGTCGTTGTATTGACGGTGGGCGGACAGGCCTCGGCCCAGGAGGCTCCCCCTCCGACCGAGGGTCTGCAACTTGAGTTGGGCGTCTTCGGTGGTGCCCACCTGTTCGCCGACAACCTGGAACTGGGTGTCGCCGACGATCCCGGAGTGGTTCCCTCTCCGAAGACCGGCGCGATCTTCGGACTTCGCCTGGCGGGCACCTTGCTGCCCTGGCTTTCGCTGGAAGGCGAGGTCGGTGGCATTCCGAGCGCCGACAGCATCAACGATTACAGCGTCTTTTTGATGAGCTACAAGGCGCACGCGTTGGTGCACCTGATGCACGGCGGGTTCCGGCCGTTCGTTCTGGCTGGTATCGGCGCCATGCAGGCCGCATCGGTCCAGGACAATCCCCAGTACAACGAGATCAAGAAGGACACCGATTTTGAGTTCCACGGTGGCGCCGGGGTCAAGTACGCCATCACCAACATGATCGATGCCCGCGTCGACGGGCGGGTGGTGTTTCTTCCCAACACCAACGACAAGGCCTTCTCGGCCGATCTCGAGTTCCTGGCCGGCGCCAGCTTCCGCTTCGGCGGCGAGGCCCCGCCGCCCCCGCCAGCCCCGCCGCCGCTGGTCAAGGACACCGATCGCGACGATATCCCCGACAACCTCGATAAATGCCCGACCGAGGCCGAGGATCGCGATGGCTATCAAGACACCGACGGTTGCCCCGAGCGGGACAACGACGGCGACGGGATCGCGGATGCGCTCGACAAGTGCCCCGACAAAGCCGAAACCAAGAACGGCATCGACGACGATGACGGCTGCCCCGAGGAAGACACGGACGGCGACGGCGTGGTCGGATCGGCCGACAAGTGCCCGGACGTTCCCGAGGACAAGGACGGCTTCCAGGACGAAGACGGTTGCGTCGATCCTGACAACGACGCCGACGGGGTCCTGGACGGCGAAGACAAGTGCCCCAAGGAACTGGAGACCAAGAACGGTTACCAGGACCAGGACGGTTGCCCCGACGAGGTTCCCGCCGCCGTGAAGAAGTTCACGGGCGTCATGAAGGGGATCACCTTCAAGAAGAACTCGGCCGACATCCAAAAGTCGTCCTTCAAGATGCTGGCCGAAGCCGTCAAGGTCATGAAGGAGTTCACCGACGTGCGCATCGAGATCTCGGGGCACACGTCCAGCGAGGGTGACGCGGCCAAGAACCTGAAGTTGTCGTCGGATCGCGCGGAAGCCGTGAAGGCCTATTTGGTTTCCGCGGGAATCTCCAGCGACCGGATCACCGCCGCTGGCTTCGGCTCCGACAAAGCGATTGGCGACAACAAGACCGGCAAGGGGCGCGAGCAGAACCGGCGCATCGAGTTCCGGTTGCTGACGGCGGACGATGCCAAGGCGGGAGCATCGGGAACACTGGAAGGCAAACCTGCCGCGGCGGCGGATTCATCGGGAGCGCCCGACGCGGCCAAGGCCCCCGCCGCCCCCAAGGGCCCGCCCCCCGGCGAGCCCATGCCGGTCAAGTAAGGACGACGGTTCTGGGCGTCGACGCTGGCTTCTCGGCGCCGACGCTGGTTGCGGGCAGCGACACGCAAGGCGGCCGGGCGCCGCAACAAAACTGCCCGCCGAGCCCCCTACCCAATCGCCACGTCGACGTCGACAGGCTGTGAATAGTCGACGCCGGGTACCTCGAAACCGAACAGGCCGCGGAACTCCTGCTTGAACCCCGCGAAGTCGGTCAGCGCGAACAGATTGTCTGTGTTGACCTCCGCCCAGACGCGGCTGACGGCGGCCTGAACCGAGGGCTCCATCTCGCGATCGTCGACGCGGATGCGGCCGGCGTAATCGAGCGTGGCCGTGATGCCCGGGGCCAGGTGGTCGCGGAACAACCGTACGATCTGCTCGATGGTGCCCTCGTGCGTGCCGTTTTCCTTCATGACCTTGTACAGGATGCTGATGTACAGCGGCACGACGGGAATCGCGGCGGAGGCCTGCGTGACCAGCGCCTTGTTCACGCTGACGAAAGCGCGCCCGGCGATGCGCGCGGACAGTTCGGCGTCCAGGGTGCGCGCGGTGTTCTCCAGATGTTCCTTGGCCTTGCCGATCGTCCCCGAGCGATAGATGGGATATGTCAGCTCGGGACCGATGTAACTGTAGGCGACCGCGCGGCAACCCTTGGCCAGCAGGCCTTCGGCCAGCAACGTGCGCATCCACAATGCCCAATCCTCGCCACCCATGACCTTGGTGGTTGCTTCAATCTCGGCGTCCGATGCCGGAGGGATCTCGACGGAGATGACCTGATCGTTTCCCAGATTGATGCTCTTGCTGGCATACGGTGCCCCCAGCGGTTTCAGCACCGACGCATGAGTTTGCCCCGTGGCGGGATCAACGCGGCGTGGGCTGGCCAGGCTGTAGACAACGCTGTCCAGCTTGGCCCCCCACCGTTTCAAGCGCGCGATGGTCTCGGCCTTGATCTCGTCGGAATAGGCATCGCCGTTGATGGTATCGACCGTGAGCCCGCCCGTTTTCGCGCGCTGATGAACCGCAGCCAGGTTGTACCAACCGGCGGACCCCGATTTTTCCCCATGCGGCGCCCGCTCCAGGCAAACGCCCAACGCACGCGCACCGTATCCGAACGTGGTCGTGATCAGGCTGGACAGTCCGTATCCCGTACTGGATCCGATCACCAGCGCGTCACCGATTCCGCGACCCACGCCACCCATGCGGGCGATCTGAATCTGCCGATCCACGTTCACCGCGCACCCCACGGGATGCGCGTTGAGACAAAGGAACCCGCGAATCCGGGCCGCAATCACCTGGGGAGTTGCCATGCCCGTTCTTGCCAAGCCTGGTCACGTCGGTCAAGCGACCGATTGAACGACGTTGTGGGATTCTTGATTCGAACGGCGCCGTACCGGCTCAGTAACTGTCGACGATCGATGTGACGCGCAACGCGGCCCGCAAGGCGTCGGGGGTCGTGGGTGCGTTCGGGCGAAAGACGACTGTCGCGGTTTCGCCGGGTAACAGATCAAAGGTGTTGTCCTCGAAAAACCCGTCGACCCCGGAACCCTGCCCGGCGCCGGCACCGGTGCTGGCGTCCGCACCACCAGCACCGGCCAGGCCCAGGGACGTGAGGTACACATTCTTGGCGAAGCGACGGGCGGTGATCTTGACGGCGAAGGAGCCAGCAGCGCGCGCCTCGATCTCGGTCTTCAGCTCGGGGGCCGGCAACTCGAGATCTTTGGTCTTCACAAAGGAAAGGACGTTGCGACTCAGGCGCCGGCCACCTTCGGTCAGTTCCGCCACCAGGACGACACGGGTCGGATCGGCGCCGCCAAGTGCCTCGCGTTTGGAAAGAGTCAGATGCGGATGGCTGGCGTTGGCGGCCAGGCGTACGTCTTGCTCGCGACGCCAAAGCTCGCGCCCGGACAGATCGATCAACCGCACCAGAAGCTTCGCGCCCGTGTCTGTACGCCGGTCGGAAATCCCCCACACCTTGACCGTTCCGCCCTCCTCGACAACGCTGACCAACACCGGCGCGAAAAACCGTTTCGCCGCGTAGTGCAGCGCCTTCCAGCGACCGAAGTAATCGATCCCCGACCAGGACGCCACCGGCCAGCAGTCGTCCAACTGCCAGTACAAGCTGCCCCAGTTGTGCCCCATCTGCCGCCGGTGGGCCTCGGCCGCGTACTGAATGACGGTGGCCTGCAAGACCTGGCCGACGTACAGGAACGACGGGAAGTCCTTGGGTTTGCGAAAATCGCGCTGCAGGTACGTGCGAATCAACTGGTTGCCGCGGGGATGCCGCTGGTGCGACAGCATCACTGGACTTTCGATGTCCCGATCGGCGGCGATGGTGTATTGCGAGACAGACCAAGAATCTGGGAAGGATTGAAAACCGTATTCGCTCATGAACCGCGATGTGTTGGCCGCGTACTTGGTGTACGGCTCCTCGGCGTGCCAGACGCCCCAGTAGTGCATGTCCCCGTAGTTGAGCTTGTTCGATTTGATCGAATCGTCGTTCGCGCTGGGTGAGCTGCGCGTGTAGAAGCGGCCGGGATCCTCGGCCTTGATCACCGACGGCAGGAGTTCGTGAAAGACCCTCTTGTAGTCGCCCCACATTTTGTCCTGCACGGCGCGCGACAGGTGAAATTTGAAGGCCCATCCCCAACCTTGCCAGGCGGCCTCGATCTCATTGTTGCCGGCCCACAGCGCCAGGCTGGGATGATTGCGCAGCCGGCGCACGTTCTGGATGGCTTCCTGGCGGACATCATCGACGAAAGCGTCGTCGCCGGGATACATGCTGCAGCCGAACATGAAGTCCTGCCAGACCAGCAACCCCAGCTCGTCGCACAGCTCGTAAAAACGATCGTCCTCATAGATACCGCCGCCCCACACCCGAATCATGTTCATGTGCGCGTCGGCCGCCGAACGCAGCAACCAACGGTAACGATCCGTGGTCATGCGCGTGACGAAGCTGTCGGCGGGAATCCAGTTCGCGCCTTTCATGAAGACGGGCGCGCCGTTCACCTTGACCGTGAAGCTCTTGCCTTCCTTGTCCATCTCGTGGACGACCTCGATCGTGCGCAAGCCAAAACGCGTGCGTCGCAGGTCGCGCGCCACGCCGCCGACGGACAGACTGGTCTGGAAGGGATACAGGACCTGCGGCCCCAGGCCGTTGGGCCACCAGCGTTGGGGATTGTCGATGCGCACGGGCACCGCGACTTCGTTCGGGCCGATCTTTAGATCTGCGTCCACGCTGCCCAACGGCGTTCCACCGGCAGCCGCCGTTCCACCGGCGCCCGCCGTTTCACCCGCCGCCGTCGTGGCCAGCGCGACGCTGACGCGTGCCCGTCCGGCGCGCGTCGCGTACACGCGTGCCTTCACCGTCAACCGCGCGACCTTCGCATCCAGCTGGTTCTGAAATATTTGCACGTCGTCCAGGCGCGCTTCGTCCCACGCGTCGATCTCGACGGGCCGCCAGATACCGCTGGTCACGAACCGTGGTCCCCAGTCCCAGCCGTAGTGGTACGGGGCCTTGCGGGTCAGCATGCTGACCATTTCGTCGGCCTGATCGTTGACAGCGGGCAGCTTGTACCCCAGGCGATCGTAGGTGGGTTTCACCTGTAGAATCGGCGACCGGAAACGCACCACCAGGACGTTATCGCCCGGCTTCAACTGTCCCTTCAGGTCGACGCGCCAAGTGCGAAACATGTTCGTCGTCCACAAGACCGAAACACCGTTCAGGAAGATGTCGGCGTAGGTGTCGAGGCCGTGGAACACCAGTTCGACGCGCTCGCGCGCCAGCAGTTCGCGATCAGCCTTGATGGTTGTCCGGTACTCCCAATTTTCCTTGTCGATCCACTGCTGGTCTTTTTCGTTCAGCCGCCAAAACGGATCGCCAATCTTGCCGTTGGCGAACAGATCGGTGTGCACGCACCCAGGGACCGTCGCGGGCAGCCACGGATCGGCCGGTCCCTTGGCGCGTGGTACGCGACGAAACGTCCAGGGCCCGGGCAGGTCGCGCCGTTCGCGCGCCTTGCCGGCGACAAGCGTGGCATTGATAGCCCCGGACGGCGGGGACGCGATTGCGGGCAGAGGCGTGGCCGAAGGCGGCGGGGCATCCGGCGGCGGGGCGGCCATGACGACGGAACTTTGTATCACGCCGACCACAATCGCCCGGATTGTCGCGCGGGCGACAAGCGAACCGTTCATCTGCATACCGCAGGGTAACCCACGTGGGGTGGAGCGTGAAAACACCATTCCACGGACATTCGCTTGGCATGCGGCGCTTTGGCGCTATTGTCGACGGCACCAGGGAGGTTGACGATGGCCGATCATAAGCGCGAGAAGATCCAACGCACCGACGCCGAATGGCGCCAGGTACTGACGCCCGAGCAGTACCACGTACTGCGCGAACACGGCACCGAGCGCGCGTTCACCGGCGCCTATGCGGACCGGCACGATCCCAGCACGTATGTTTGCGCGGGTTGCGGCCAGGAACTGTTCAGCTCGGAACAAAAATACGATTCCGGATCCGGTTGGCCCAGCTTCTACGCGCCCGCCGACCCGGAAGGCCTCGAGACCGACGCGGACGCGACCCACGGCATGGTGCGCACCGAGGTCCACTGCGCGCGCTGCGGTGGACACCTGGGGCACGTGTTCAACGACGGGCCGCAACCCACGGGCCTGCGTTACTGCATCAACTCGGCGTCGCTGCGCGCGGAAGCGCCCAAAAAGTAGTCGGCAGGCACGAACGCCGGGCAGGGACGTGGACTACCAGGCGTAGGCTTCCGGCGCGGGTTTGCCGGGCCCGGGGAATATCTCGTCGAGGCGCGCGGCGGCCGCATCGTCCAGCTTCAATTCCAGCGCCCGCATCGCACCGTCCAGTTGCTCGCGCGTGCGCGGGCCGATGATGGGCGCGGTGACGACCGGATTCCGCAGCAGCCAGGCCAGCGCAACGTCCGCGGGCTCCTCGCCGCGCGCCGCGCAGAACGCCCCGAAGCGCTCCAACTTGTCGGCGTGTCGCGTGATCAAGTCCTGCCCCCACGTACCACCGCGGCGGCCCTGCGCGCCACCCCGCCGTCCCGCCCCAGCCAACGCTCCGCTGGCCAGCGGGCTCCACGGAATCAGCCCCAGCCCGTACGACTCACACGCGGGCACGACCTCCAATTCCACCGTGCGTTCAACCAGGTTGTAGCGGCTCTGCTCGGACACCAGTCCCAGGACATGTCGCCGCGCGGCCGTCTCGTTCGCGCGCGCGATGTGCCAGCCGGCGAAATTAGACGATCCGACGTAGATGACCTTCCCCTGTTGCACCAGCACCTCCATCGCCTGCCAAATTTCATCCCAGGGCGTATCGCGATCGATGTGGTGCATCTGGTACAGGTCGATGTGGTCGGTCTGAAGGCGACGCAAACTTCCCTCGCACGCTTGTCGAATGTGCAGCGCGGACAGTCGCCCCTGGTTTGGCCAGTCCCCCATGGGTGAATAGACCTTCGTCGCCAGGACCACCTTCTCGCGACGGCCGCCGCCTTGAGAGAACCAGCGACCGATGATTTGCTCGGTCAAGCCCTCCCCTTTCTTCCAGCCGTATTCGTTCGCGGTGTCGAAGAAGTTGATCCCCAGTTCCAGCGCGCGATCCATGATCGCGAACGCGTCGGCTTCCGATGCGTCCACGCCAAAGTTCATCGTGCCCAGGCAAAAACGACTGACGCTAAGGCCGGTGCGACCAAGTTTGGTGTACTCCATGAGTCCCCGCGACCTATAAGCCAGACTCCGTCGAGGGGCAACCCACACGTGACGATCGCATGGTGCGGATCGGGCGCAGAACTATCACCTCGACGTTTCTGGCAGCTCAAGGACGCCGGGCGGCGTCTATCGTCCTGCCACGATGGGTTTCGCGCGCTTCCCGGTCCCGTTCGCTGAGAAAACTCGGCCGGCGTGTCGATCTTGCGGCGCCTAGTTCGTCGCCGTTGTAGAGACCCGGGACTTCAGGGCGCCTGGCGACGGAGACCAGGCCATGGACAACAACGGAGAGGCGATGACCATCGATTCAATAGGCGTGGAGCCAACGGCCCCGGACAACGACCCGCCCCGGCGGGGCGTTTGGTCGCTGGTGGGCGAGGCGTTGCGGGGGGCGCGCCACGACTACACGAAGCTGCCACTGCGGCGAGCGATCCTGCTGCTGGCCATCCCCATGGTGCTGGAGATGATCATGGAGTCGGTGTTCGCCGTGGCGGACATCTTCTGGGTGTCAAAGCTTGGTCCCGACGCGGTCGCCACGGTGGCACTGACAGAATCGATGTTGAT
>JANOJB010000351.1:0-12004 GCA_031407985.1 Pseudomonadota bacterium
ATTCGCGTCTTCGATGAATCCGCCAAGGTCACCGGCCCCAAACGCCGAAAGGCCACGCCGGGCCGGCGCGGCGAGGTGGGCGCCCCCATGCCCGGACGCGTGATCGATCTGGTCACGAAGGTGGGCGAGAAGGTCACGGCCGGGCAAAAATTGCTGGTCACCGAGGCCATGAAGCTGGAGACGATCGTGAAGGCGCCCGTCGAAGGATTGGTCCGCGAGATTGTCTCGGGCGCGGGCGAGAGCGTGGAGGCAGGCGATCTGCTGGTGTTGATCGAGGAGGCCACCGCCTCGGCCTGATTTAATGGACCACGATATATCTGTGTCGAATGGACAGCATGCCCATCTCGAAGTTCAAGGGGACCTGCCTGGCCGTACTGGTTCGCGTGCGCGAGACGCGTAAGCCCCTGCGGGTCACGCGCTTTGGCAAGCCAATGGCCGACATTCACCCGCCCGCCCACGAAAAACGCCGACGCGACTGGCTCGGAAGTATGAAGGGAACACTGGAGATCACGGGTGACATCGTGGGGCCCACGGGCGAACTGGTCGCGTGGGAAGCCATGAAATGAAGACAAGGTGAAGCTCCTTCTCAATTGTGGGAGTGAAGGGCGCCGCCGATCCCAGGCTGTGGATCGGCGAAGCGTTGCGAAGGCTCCGATGCAGGAGGCCGCCATCACGCGTGAAGTCGCGGTCCAGATCCGCTTCGTGGGCGTCGCGCATGATGATCCCGCGGATCGCTTCTTGGCCGCCACGGCCGAGCACTACGGACTGGTCCTGGTCACGGCTGACGAGCAACTGATTCGGGGGAAAGGGTTTCGAACGCTTGCGAACCGATGAGTCGGTTGATCGCGTTGCGGGTGAACCCCGTCGTCTCTAGGCAGGAGAAGCGACCAGTCCCACTCGCGCCGAGTAAACTCGCCCTGCCCGAAACAGCCACGACCCCCCTATCTCCGGGGGAGGGGCAGCCCCTGTGCGTCGCTGGCCAGCGATAGGTCGGTGCTTCTGTTAGGGGATACGCCGCCGGACCTACGGGGTGTGCGGGTCGACCTCGTATCGAGGCCGACCCGTCTCGTGTATTAGCCGACTTCAGGGGCAAGCCAGCGAAACGGTGTACCCCTCACCGGCCACCGGCCCGTGGTTGGCGGTGAGTACACCGGCACCCGCACCGCATCGATACTCGGCAGTGAAGTCTTTCGCGCAGCCGTAGCTGGGATCCCCGAAGACACCGTTGTGGACCCACACGTCGCACGAAGGCCTCCCGTTGCACAGCGACGCCACAGACCCCGTGACGTTCCCGACGGGGTTGCCACACGAGCCCGCACCATACGATGCCGAGACCACCTGGATCCCAGCGTCGACGCACATTTCCTGGACGCAGACCTGGGTGACTGGGTCGCAGCTGTTCTGTGAGACGCAGAGTCGGAGCGCCAACTGTTCCTGAACGATAGCTCCCAGGACGCAGAGCACGTACGCGGCCGCCGCTCCCGGGACCGTAAGCGGAGGAATCAGGGCCACGCCGGCCAGCGCCGTACAGGAGGCTGCCGTCGTGAGGAAGGTCTCCAGCGCCGTCTTCGCGCACCCCTGGTAGCCGCTTTGATTGCAGACGCCATTCGCGGACAGAACCGCCGCCGGTCGCTCCGACATCGCCGTCGGCGTGCAGCTCAACGCGGTCCTCACGCAGGTGACGAAGGCGCTCAACAGCGTCTCGAGGTCGGCACCCTGCGCCAGTTCAGCCCCGAAGGTCGTCGCGCACTGATTGGCGAGAGCCATCTCGGCGTCCGTGAGCGCAGCCGAGTGTTCCGGACAGAACTCCTTGAGGATGCCGGCCGCAGTCGTGCAGCCCGGCCACTCGGACGGGCTGTGTGTCGTCGTGCCGTCGTGCAGGCAGGCGTCTGTCGTACAGGGATCGCCATCGTCTTTCGGGCAGACGGACGTGCAGACGACGGTGACCTTGCCAGAGCTCATGCAACCGGGATCGCCGTCCGAGGCTCCGAAGGTCAGAGTGGCGGCCCCGGGCGCCGCGCAATGGAACTTCGTCGAGGACGTGGCCGAGTCGTCGAACGTACCGATGCTTGGCGTCGCCGCCCATCCGACCTTGAGGGGTGCGGGCCCGTGGTCGCTGTCAACAACGCCGCCCGCGTCGACCGCGATGACGCCGCCCACGACAACTTCATTGGGGCTCGCACTTGGCTCACCCACGAGCGGGCAAATATTCAACTTCCCATTTACGGCAACGCCCCCGTTGCGCTTCGGTTGCTTGCACGAGAGGGTGAGCCCGACGGAGGTGGTCATGCCCGGGACAACGGTGAAGGGGGCGCTGTTGCCGAGACACATGGTCACGCCGTCGGTGGAGGCGCTGCTGACGACGATCGTATGCGACCCGGGCGGGACGCCGCCGACGACGAACCCCAGTTTCGTCGACGACGATAGGTCTACCCGCCCCCTACGCTCCGTCCCATCGTCTCGCCTCAACACATAGTCGATGAAGTTGAACACGATCTTTTCGTCCCCCTCGGGCACCTCGAGGGCAAAGGCAACGGAGCCGCTGTCGTGAATAGCGACTTGGTCGCTCCCGCATCCGATGGCCGCGGCGAGGACGAACGTGGTGACGAGCTTGGTGGATTTCATTGCGAGCCCTCCAGTGGTTGCCCGCCCGCTAGACCGTTGGGGCGGATACTGGGGGACGCCAGAAAACCTTGTGCTGTTACCCTTCTTTCTAGAACGATGTTTCGAGCGCGTCCCGCGGGCCTCGTGAGGCGCTCAGTTCGGGCGGTCCGGTTGCCCTCTGCCGCTGCGGCGACCGCTAGCGTCGCTGTTGCCCGCCGGGGCACTGCGCGGCTCCCGAATGACAACGCGGTCTCTCCGAGGTTCATGGGTCTGATCGAGCGTCTCCCGAATGCGGCTGCCGATCGCCTTCTGGGCCGCTCTGAGTTCGCGGATGACATCGGCGTTGGGGGCGCCCAAGGCGCGGATCGATCGCCTCGACTTCGTTTCGGAACGGCTCTTCGCGCGGTGCAGGGCGCTCAGCTCATCTCCCGATAGATAGGATCCGTGGCCTCGTGGTACCGACTGGCCTTGGGGCGCCGGTGGCACGACGGTCCACTCTCCTTGCGGACCCACGTTCGCCACGGCGACGCTCCAGCCGGGGTCGGGTCCGGTCAGGTAGTCCCGCGCGAGGACCAGGTCTTTCCCATCGAGGCTGGGTCGCCGGCGTCTCAGGTTCCCTTCCGTCAGCTGGGCCAGAAGTCTGATGACCGCACACTCACTTTCGGGAAACGTTCGCGCGGTACGAAATCCGAGGAAGAGGAATCCCAGAACCCTGCCCCTGCTACTCCTCAGCGGAAGCACCGCCGCCGACAGAATGCCCTCGCGGTCGATGAAGGTTCCCTTCGTGGGTCCATCCGAGATGGGTCCGCAAAGCCACGGGGCCTCACGAACGTCGCGTAGGAACAACCCCTGACGCTCGACGTCCTCTGCGAGCACAGAGTCGGCTATGGAATGGACGAAGCTTTGTACGGCGCGTGTAGGTTGCCGACTACCGACCACCGCTGCCCGGGCCGCCCATCGATTGCCAGCTCGTCCGAGAATGGCTGCCACGTCTGCGCCCACGATCTGACGCCCGAAGCGAACGAGTTCCAGCGGCAGCAGGTGACGACGCCGCCCGTGCAGCCAGCGTGTCAGCACAAGGTTCAAGAGGGCGCTTGTCTGGCGCCTGCTCTCGTTGGTTTCCTGGCGCTCGATCGCCATCGTGGCTCCCTCCACAATCCGTCGGACGAGCCTGAAGGCCTGCTGCACTCGCTTGGCCTCGATCCGTCTCCGCCGGAAGTAGTGCACGTACAGAGAGCCCTGGAGGTCCCCGCCCTGCGTTCTTAGACGAAGCGGGAAGGCCACCATGGCGCGAACACCATGTTTGTTCCAGATGACGGGATTGAAATCTTTGAGCTCCTCGGGCTTATCACCTTTCAACCGGTTGGGGATCCACACCGGGCCCCCCTCGGCTAGGGCGCGCTTGCCGAGACCCTGAACGCGCGGCTGGTCCGTGATTCCGCCCCCTCCTGTTTCTGCGGTGGTTAGCATCGCTCCCGCCAGCCCAGCCACGACGTTGTATGTGTAGCGATTCAGATCGTCGACCAGCAAATGCATCGTCGCGGACGCCGCGCCGGAATACCGCATGACCACCTCAGTGGCCGACTCGAGGGCCGAACGCAGCGTCGAACGATAGAGGCCCGGGCCCTCAAACGAGATGAGGCGCGCCAGGTCCTTCAGCGTAGAGAGGGTGATCCTCCTGCCGTTTGCGTTCAGGTAGCCGGCTTCGATCGTGCCGAATACTTCAAGGATGTACCCCTCGGGAACCACGGGTCGGATTGCCAAGTTTCCGCTGGCAACCTCCACTGGGCGCCATTCTGCGACTGCAGAGTATTGAAGTCGCTGGCGTTCCCGAAGCAACGCCAGCGGAACGAACGCCCTCACCGCGCTCCGATGGCCGAAACGTTTGTACAGATCGCGATCGAATCGCCGGTCCCAGCCGCTAATGACTTCCCCGGTTCCCGTGAGGGCCACGTCAACCTGAATGTCCCTCCAGCGGGCCCGTTCCTCTGATCGCATTGGATGACGGGAGGCTCCGACCCACTTCGCCGCCGGCCCCTCTGCCGCCACCGTCTCGATTGTTCCTCTCCGTGGATCCTTGAGTTGAAGTGCGGCGATCTCGAATCCGAGCTGAGTAGAAGCCTCCCGGCACAACCACCGCGCACGATTCTCCAACTGCCCAAGTTCGGCGAAGGAGCGGGAGATCTCTTGCTGAGCCTCATAGAACACATCGCCGCGATCGCCTTGAGGTCTCAGGGATCGTGGGTCGAAGACGGGGGACGCTGGTTCTGGTGCCCTGCCGGGCAGCACCGGGCCTGGCTGCTTGCGGCCACGCTCCAATCGAGTGGTCAGCAAGCCACGCAACCTCTGGACCTCGTCTCGGCACATCTGACAAGCGGCGAGATGTTTTCCGATCGTCTCGACCAGCGGGACCGGCCCACGTTCATCCAGTGTGGCGATTCGGAGTGCGAACGAGCCTAGATGGAGACCTCGGGAATCGGCGTGCTGCCTCGTCATGCGAGGGGATGCGTCGTGTTCCCTTTTCATCCAAGACTCCCGTCGTTGCCCGTCGGGCATGGTCGGGGCGCGGCTCGGAGTGATAACGGGATCGGAATCCGCGTCATATCAGCTTCTCCTGGCCCACGCCTCGCGGTATCGTCGTCCAAAGTTCGGGCAGTCGAGGAGGAAGCGCCGACAAGCCAAAGAACGTGTCGGCAAGACGCTCGATGATTTGGGTGGCGTTTCTAGCCCTCGCGGCGGCGCGTCTGAGAAGGTCCCTCGACTCGGGGCTGGCGCCAATCAGGAAAAACGCGGGCTTCGTCGCCTCGACCACCTCGAGCTTCCCTTTCCGTTCTCTCGTGGTCGCCCGGGTCACGAGGCGCAGGTCCCTCACGAGGGCCTTGCGTGCCGCGGTGGCCTTCGGGCCTACGCTCCCGCGTCCGGTGGTGCTCGATCCGTGCAAGATCCGTTGGGCATCCTTCGCACCGGTCATCTCGCAGGCGAGAACAGCGACCGCTACAGAGGGGGAGAGGACTCCCCGACAGAATCCGTCCAATGTGGCCACCTCGAGAATTGGAGGGAGTCGCTCGGGACTGTCGGGTCCGCTCATAGCAATCAATGCTCGCTGGAGTCCTAGTGCGATTGCTCCGGCAGGCTGGGCGCGATGTTGAGCCACCTCATTGATGCTTCCCGATTGCGCCCACTCGAGCACGAGATCGATGAGGCCAAGGTTCTGAAGGCGTTGCAGGATGAATGGATCGTCGAGGAGTCGACCGACGGCTTCAAATTCACCCACGACGCGATCAGCCTTCTCGATCTCAACGATGGTGCGTCGATAGCCGAGGCAGCGGCGAACCCGCCTCTCTGTAAGGACTCCCTTAGCTAGGTGGGCAACGATATCTTTCACCCGGTCGGCCAACTCCGTTTTCCACCAAGCAGCATTCGCGCTGGCGATCGCGCGAGCGACGCGCCAGATGCGCCCACGTCGATAGCTGGGCGGAGGTGCGTCGTAGGAGGCGGAACGAGCGACTTGATCGCGCACGTAGTCCCATTCTGGATGTATTCCGAGTTGAGCAAGCGCCGCCTCGACCTCTTTGTGGTCGATCCGATCAATCTCGACGACACCGCCCGGAGTGATCTCCTGATCTGCCACCTTCAATTCGGCGGAGGCCATGGCGACGCGGAGACTGTCGCCCGGGTGACCCGGAACGCGCTCGCGTTGCTGGTCGCGCCACGAGGTCCGGGTTTTCACCTCGGATGAACCCGGAGCGGAAGCACCCGACTTGTGAGGCGCGTTTGGCATCCGCCTCTTGGATGGCCGAGCTTTCACGAACTGTTACCCATCTTGGGTAGTTCCATTTAGATATCAATACCTTAGGAGCATCCGAGCAGTTAGTGTGCGATGATGATCCGCGACAATTCGCCACAGTGTGGCACACGGTGGCATTGAGTTGTTGGCGATCTGCACGAGGACGGCGTCGGCGACGCCGTGGACGGGCACGGAACGATCGCTACGAACATAGAGATATTAGGTAAGTTATGATTTATTGATAACTCTACTAATCTTTGTATAAAACATCCTCGTGGACGCGGTCACCAACCCTTACTGCCCGGGTGCTGGCACCCCTCCGCCGGAACTCGCGGGACGAGACGAACTTCGTGAAACCGTTAGGGTTGCGCTTGAACGTTTGCGAATCGGGAATCCCAGCAAGAGCGTTCTGATGGTCGGGCTACGGGGAGTGGGGAAGACCGTCCTCCTGGACCAGATGCGGGCCGACGCCGACGCTGCTGGGATGCATACGGTTAGGGTGGAAGCGCCAGAAAGTCGGTCACTACCCGCGATTCTCGCGCCGCAACTGAGAGTCGCCCTACTTCGCCTCAGTCGCGTCGAGAAGGCCAAAGATCTCGCGCAGCGCGCTCTGCGCGGACTCGCTGGTTTTTCCAAAGCACTAAAAGTCAAGTTCCACGACATTGAGGTCGGGCTCGATTTCGACCCCGAGCCAGGGCTCGCAGACAATGGCGACCTGGAGGTTGACCTGGCCGCACTATTCGAGGTCGCCGGACGCGCCGCGAAAGCTGCTGGAACTGCGTTGGTGATCTTTATCGATGAATTGCAGTACGTGGACGAGCCTGAGTTGGCGGCGCTTATCAGCGCGCTTCATCGCTGCAGCCAGCAGAAGCTGCCACTTGGTGTCGTTGGTGCAGGCCTGCCACAGCTTCGCGGGAGGGCGGGCAACGCGAAATCCTACGCGGAACGTCTGTTCGACTATCCCGAGATTGGGGCGTTGCCTCAACCCGCCGCGCGCCAGGCCTTGGTAAAACCGGCGGAAAATCTCCAAGTGAAATTCGAGCGACGAGCAGTCGATCAAATCATCGCTCAGACGAGGGGTTACCCTTACTTCTTACAAGAGTGGGGCAAGCGGGCGTGGGAGGTGGCCAAGTCAAGCCCGATCACCGAGCGCGATGTCGCGAAAGCGTCAGACGAAGCCGTGGCGGCCTTGGATGAGAGCTTCTTTCGGGTTCGCTTCGACCGACTAACGCCGATGGAGAAGCGCTACCTGCGCGCTATGTCGGAGCTGGGGCCCGGACCGCATCGCTCAGGAGACATCGCCGCCGAGCTCAGTCGAAAAGTAACGGCGCTTGCTCCGCTGCGAAACGGGCTGATCGGGAAGGGAATGATCTGGAGCCCCACTCACGGAGACACTGCGTTCACCGTCCCGCTGTTCGACGAGTTCATGAAGCGGATCATGCCCGGGGGCGACTGGCGCACCGGGTAGCCTGGCCGGCCGACGGGCGGGGCCACGCCTACTTTCGTCGTCAGCCCCCGCCATCCGACGCAGCCAAACCGATACACGCGTCCGAATAGATGAAGGACCCGCGACGCGGCATCCGTCGCGTGTCGCGTGTAAGGTGGGCATTGGGGAAGCGTCATGGGACACGGCATCACGATCGTTGGCAGCCTGAACGCGGACTTGGTCGTCGCGGTCCGGCGATTTCCCGGCCCCGGCGAGACGGTCACGGGGCACGATTTCGCCGTTTTTCCAGGGGGTAAAGGAGCGAACCAGGCTTTCGCGGCCGGTCGCTTGGCCGCGGGTGAGATGCCCGTGCGCATGATCGGGCAGGTTGGGGGCGATACCTACGGCGAATGGTTGCGTCAGAATCTGTTCGGCGCCGGGGTGGATGTCACCGCCGTCCGGATCGATCCCGGCGCACCGACCGGACTTGCGATGGTGGCCATCGACACCGCCGCGCAAAATCAGATCATCGTCGTGCCGGGGGCCAACGGCGTGTTCAATCCGGGCGCCTTGACGGCAGCCCATCACGCGGTGGCAGGAGCAGCCGTGGTCCTTCTGCAACTGGAAATTCCCTTGCCGACCGTGCAAACGGCGGCGCGCATCGCGCGTGAGGGGGGAGCGTTGGTGGTGTTGGATCCCGCGCCGGCGCGTGCCATTCCCGAGGTCCTGCTGCGATCGATCAACTACCTGACGCCGAACGAGAGTGAGCTGAGCGTCTTGACCGGAGGGGCCCCGGTTCCCTCGTTGCGGCGCGGGGAAGCCGTCACCCGCGCGCGCCAGCTGATCGCGCGCGGCGCGACCAAGGTGATCGTCAAGATGGGACGGCAGGGCGCACTGCTGGTGACCGAGACCAGCGAGCACCTTCAACCGGCGTTCCCCGTTGAAGCGGTCGATACCACCGCCGCCGGCGACGCATTCAACGCGGGCTTCGCGGTCGCTCTGGCGCGCGGCGCGGGGTACGTCGAATGCCTGCGGTATGCGTCAGCAACCGCCGCCGTGTCGGTGACGCGTGTCGGAGCGCAGCCCAGCATGCCATCCCGCGCGGATGTGGAAACGCTGCTCGGCGCCAGTGCCCCTGAGCACTGATACCGCGGACGGGGTAAAGTGCCGCCCGTATGGGGGGTCCGGGTCAGCAGATTCGAACGACTCTTGCCGCCATCGTGGCGATTGGGGCGACATCCACCATCGGGTTTGCGTGCAAGAAGAACCCATCGGCGCCGATCGAAGCGCCCGCGTCGGGAGGCCAGGGCGGCGCACTGACGGGCAAGCCGCTGCGCATCGCGATGATCGCCAAGAGTTCGTCGAATCCGTCGTTTCTGTCGGCCCGAACCGGGGCCGAGGATCGTGCCCGCGCGCTTTCGGTGCAGATCGGCGCGCCGATCGAGATCAACTGGCTGACCCCGTCCCAGGAGGAGGGTCGCGTGCAGGCGCGGCGCGTCGAGCAAGCGGTCAACGAACGGGTCGACGCCATCTTGATTTCCTGTTCGGACGACAAAGCGGTGTCCGACGCGATCGACGATGCGGTCGCGCGCGGCGTGGCGGTGATGACTTTCGACAGCGACGCGCCCGCTTCCCGGCGCTTTGCGTATGTTGGCGTCGACGATTTCAAGACCGGGGAAAGTGCCATGGCCGAGATGGCCGGGCTGTTGGTGTCCCATTCCGAGGGGGGCTTGGGGGGCCAAGGGGGAAAAAGACCGGGAGTGGGGAGAGGCGCGCGGAAGGACAGCATCAAGGTGGCGATTCTGGCCGGCAACCAGAACGCGCCCAACCTGCGTCGCCGGGTCGAGGGTGCCGTCAGCGAGGCTGCGCGCCACCCCGGGTTGAAGGTCGCCGGGACGTTCTTCCACGTGGAGACCGCCCAGGACGCCAGCGCCGAGCTGTTGCGGGCGCAGACCGCTAGCCCGGACATCGCCGGCTGGGTCATCGTGGGGGGCTGGCCGCTTTACAACCGGACTCTGCTTGGCGAGATGGAGGCCGACGCCGCGAACACCCGATACAAGATCGTTTCGATCAACGCCCTGCCGCCTCAACTGATCTACGTCGAAAAGGGGTTTGCTCCCGTGCTGTTGGCGCAGCCGACGTACCTGTGGGGGGCGGTCGGGGTTGAGACGATCATCACGAAGGTCGTGCACAAGAAAGATGTGCCCCAGATCATCCCTCTGGACCTGGTTCGGGTCACGGCGGCCAACCTGGGGACCTGGGCGCGCCAGCTCAAGGATTGGGGGTTCGGCGACGTTCCGGACGAGTACTTGAGGCTGAAGTAAGCCCGCGAATTCAGGACGGTTTCGAGTTGTACGGCCAGTAAAATTTAAGTATTCACAATTAATATCAAGACGTTGCTGTCTTGTTTCTGGATTGTTTCCGATGGATATCTGGCGCGCTAAATCGCCGGGGTCCAGGGTCAAAAGGGCTTTACAGACCTTTGGTGCCGGCACTAGGGTGTGCGGCAGTTAACGACATCACATCACAGAAAAAGGGGGTCATGTATGCGACTCGTCGCTTCCGCAATCGCTCTAGGTTCCTTGGTTTCCGCAACCGCCTTCGCCCAGCCCGCGCCTGTGGTGCCTGCGCCTGCGGCACCACCGGCCGAAATGGCTCCGCCGCCGGTCATGCAGCCTCCGGTCGAGGCTATGCCGGTTGTGGCCATGCCGGTCGGAGCACCCATGACGCCGCCCGCTCCTGACAAGGCGCCCGGGGCAGCCGCCGCGCCTTGGTACAACATGGTGACCTTCGACGGCAACGCCGATTCGTTCTATATGCTGAACTTCATCACTGATGGGCCGGCAGGGACGATGACCGGCCCCCAGGGTCGAGCCTTCGACACGCAGGCCAACAGCTTCAATCTCAACTACGCTCGTCTTGGTACCAGCGTGAAGATGGACAACGTGTCCGGCCGTATCGACATCGGCTACGGCCATACCGGTGCCATCATCAACAACGGCAGCAGGCTTGCGTCGGGTGGCACACCGATCATGGCCACCCCCGCTGATTTGCTCTACGCTGGTAGCGGATTCATCGTCCAGCAGGCCTACGCATCGCTCACCCTTGGTCAATTCACGGTCGACTTCGGTAAGTTCGTCACGACGGCGGGCGCGGAGGTCATCGAGACGCACAAGAATTGGCTGCTTTCCCGATCACTCTTGTTCAACGCGATTCCTTTCCTTCACCAAGGTGTCCGAGCGAACTTCAAGGCCAACGACATGATCACCGTGCAGGGCAGCATCGTGAACGGTTGGAACAACGATCCGGACAACAACGGCGACAAGACGTTTGGCCTGTCGGTGAACGTGGTTCCCAATCAGATGCTCAACGTCACGGCGACTGGCTATTTTGGAAAGGAGGGTGCGCAGGGCACCCCTGGCGATCCCACCAAGATATTGGCGGATCTTGTGGTCGGGTTGACCTTGAGCGACAAGCTCGGCCTCAATTTGAACGTGGACTACATCAAGTGGGGCGATCCCTACTTGGTCGGCCTGGCGGCCATGGCACGGTTTGTTGCCCACGAGCACGCGGTGTTGGCTTTCCGTGGCGAGTTCGTGAAGGAACACTTGGGGCTCTACACGGGGATGGGGACGGCATTTGAGAACGTAAACCTGTTCGAGGGGACCCTGATGTTGGGCGTGCCTTTCGCTGGCCACTACGAACTGCGCACCGAGTTGCGTGGCGATTTCGCCAGCCAGGACGTGTTCTTCGATGGTATGTCGGCACAAGGCAAACAGATCACCGGTACTGTCGGCGGCCTGTTCTACTTCTAACCGAGCAGCAAACTCAGCATTTGTAGCAACGGACGGGGGCCTCAGGGCCCCCGTTTCGCATTTGGGGTCAGCCGACCAAGCCCAGGATATCGTTCAATACGCCGGCGGCGGTAACCGCGGGGCCGGCGCCGGGGCCGGTGACGACGAGCGGTTCCGTGCGATAGCGCGCGCTCGTGAACGAGATGAGATTGCGTGTCCCCTGCAGCGTCCCGACCGGCGAATTCGCGGGCACCGCCGCGAGTTGCACGCGTACCGAGCTTGGCGTCGCCACGACCATGTACCGCAGTACTTTCCCCGCGGCGCTGGCACGTGCCACACGAGCGCTCCAGGACGCGTCGAGCGCGGGCAGCTTGTCGACGAACTGCCCGACGT
>JANOJB010000385.1:0-12176 GCA_031407985.1 Pseudomonadota bacterium
CAGGGCCGGGCCTTCGCGTTTCGTCGCGACACCTCGGGGACGATCACCGTCGAGGATCCCGATGCGTGGACGTGGCTGGGCGTGGACCTTCGCCCGCGGCATTCACCCGCGGGTGAAACCGGGGGAACGGCGACCTTGAACGATGGCGGGACCGCGACGCTGGAAGATCGCGAAGCGTTCGACGCCACGCTGACCGGCCCGTATCCCGACATCTTCTATCGCGTCGCCACCGCGTTCACGCACGTGGCCTCGCGATTCCCGGCCGACATTCTGTTGTCGATGCCCGACGACGTCGCGTCGTTCGGGTTCGCGGTGCCCGGCGCGGTCGGCGTCCGCGCCATCGACGGTTTTCACGGCAGTCTGTCGCGCGCCAGCACGATGTCGGTACTGGCGTCTGAAGGCTACGCGCTGCCGCCCGCGGTCCGCGGCGACGATTTGGCGGACATGTTTCCGATCCTGGCCGGCGTTCGCTAGGCGGGTCGCAGGCAGTCGAACCATCCCGCCGCAGAGGTCCATTGTCACCGGGCCGCGTTCTACGGCGACGGTATCACCCGCGCGGCTCACAGCGCGCAGCAGCGAATGCCGACGTCGTCGCGGCCCGTGCCTCGCGAACCCAAGTAGCCCATGTTGGCGCAGTAGGAGTTGGCGATGTCCCGGTAGTAGGCGGAACCGACGATGTGACAGGCGTCGGTCGCGGCGGCCGCCCCTGTGTTGCTTGTATCGCAACCGTTCACCCACTCGTAGACATTTCCGATCATGTCGTGGATTCCGGCGTAGCCACCGACGCATTGGTTGGCTTGCTTGACGGCGATGATCCCGCCAGCGCCGTAGTCATTCATGTTGCAACGGCCGACAATGTGGGCCGACCCGTAGGGATAGGTCTTCGTGCCCGCCGCCGAGCACGCGTAGATCCACTCGTTCACGTCGAAATCGTCTCTCGTGATGTCGTTCGGGATCCCACCGCCCCCGATCCTGCCGCACAGCCGCTTTCCGGCCCAGCCGCAATAGCGTTCGGCGTCGCACCAATCCACGTAGTTGACCGGATATTCGCTACGTGCGCCGGTGGCCGGCCAGCCCATGGTCGGGGTAAAGGAGGTATTCCAGCCCGAACACTGCGCCGATTGGCCGCTTGTGGTGGTGCCCATGGCCGTCAAGAACTGGGCGTACTGCGCGTTCGTGACCTCGGTAGAGTCAATGCAGAAACCGCTTGGCACCTGGACCATTGCGGGGCCCTGGGTGCCAGGGCACGCGGTGCACGCACCGGCATAGCAGTTGGCCTGAGCCCCGGCGCAGGCCGGCTCCAACACCCACGCGCCTGTGTTGCTGCACTGTTGGGGCTGCAGTCCGGAGCATGAGCGCAGGAGTGGCACGCATACGCCGCTGCAAACGCCTTGACCACTGCAAACGAACGGGCAGGCCGTCTGGCCGGCCCATTGGCCATCCGGACCGCAGAGGCGAGGGGTCAGTCCAGCGCAGTCCCGCGCTCCGGGAGTGCATACGCCGGCGCCTCCTGAGCCACCCGTCGACGCACCACCGGTGCCCATACCGCCCGAGCCCGTTCTGCCGCCAGTGCCCACGCTGCCGCCGCTTCCCACGCTGCCGCCGCTCCCCACGCTGCCGCCGCTTCCCACCATTCCGCCACTGCCCGTGACACCACCACTGCTGGTTCCGCCGCGGCCGCCCGCGCCACCAGTCCCGACCATCCCGCCGCTACCCACGCTGCCACCGCTGCTGGTTCCGCCGCGGCCACCCGCGCCACCCGTCGCCAGCGCACCACCAGCTCCCACCGCGCCGCCCGTCGCCAGCGCACCACCAGCTCCCACCGCGCCGCCCGTCGCCGGTGCACCAGCAGTTCCGACGGCACCACCAGTCGCCAGCGTGCCACCAGTCGCCACCACGCCACCAGTCCCCACATCGCCACCGGAGCCCACCGTCCCTCCACTCGCCAAGGCGCTGCCCCCGCTTCCCGTCGCGTCGCCCTGGCGGACGTCAAGGCCACCGTCGGCGGTATGAGGAGCATCGTTTCTCAGACTCCCACAACCAAGGAGCAGGCAGGGCACCAGCAACCACCGCCAAGTACCATGTGTCAGCATATTGCAACTCCCAAAATATGAACTAGAATTTCAAGCGACAGGTGAATCCCGCGAAGGCCGGATTCGGCGCGCAACCAAGTGCCGCCCTCGACAACAAACCGTTCCCATTTTCGCCAGTGGGGGCCGACAGCAAGAACAACGCCGCCGACGCAACGGCGAGAGTTCCGCCGACGACATATCCGACCACGGCCAGGGTCTTGGCTTGGTCATAGCTATCGCGAAAGCCCTTGCACTCCGCCGATAGCTGGCTTGTCGTGCAGTCGAGAACCCGTCGATTCGGATCCTCGGGCGTGGGGCTTGGGGACGTGTGATTGTTGAACGTGTTCAAATTCTTTTGAGCCAAGACTGTTTCGACAATCCCGAAGGCGAGCCCGCCGACGGCGCCCGCTCCAGCCACCCACGCCAGGGACCTTGCGGGTCCCGTCGAACCCGATCCCGACGCCCGCGTGTCGCCTGTCGGAAGGGCAGGGACCTGTGTGGGTTGGGTTGGCGCGGCGGTGTCGACGGATGGTAGAGGCGTCCGAGCGACCGGGCCCACGACGGATCGGTTAGCGCCCGCCTGTCCGCCTGACAGCGCGGTTGAAGGGGATGGGGAGGAAACCGCCGCTGGAGCCAGCGTGAGATTGACGTGTTCCCTCGCGCCCCCGGTCAGCGTCACCGACCGGGACGCGGTGGCGTAACCCGGGGCGCGCATCTCGATCTCGATGGTCCCTTTGCCGAGCCGGATGCCACGCGAAAGCGGCAAGCGTCCCACCTCCCGTCCATTAACGACTACTGCCGCGCCTTCGGGTTCGCCGGTAATCGTAACCTCTCCGATCATGCCCCGTACGCGAGTCCTGGCGTCTTCAAGCGTGCCCCGGTTCTTCGCAATCCAGGGGTGGTCTGGCTGCGCCAGGGCGTCGTTCAGGTAGCGCTCAGCGTCGATCCAATACCCGAGCGCCATCTCCACAAGCCCGAGTTGGGCCGCCGTCCGCGGCGTCCGAGAGAGTTTGTGGGCCTTTTCGAGGAGCGGAACGGCCTTCGCGTCCTGGTCCTGCCGGCGGAATTCCATCGCCTGGCGAATCAACGCTTCCGCTTCCTCGGCCTCCTGCCCGAACGCACGCGCCTGCGGGAGAACCGTCAAACCGATTGCCCCCAGCAGCGCCGCCAAGAATCCTCGCCTCATTCAGATTTTCCACACTAGCATCATCACCCGGTCAAAAGTACGCCAACGTAAGTGCTGCACCGCACGCCGCCCCCTCACCGTGATCCGGCAGGTCGTTGGCCGACAGGTCGCTAGGGAACGGCCTGAACCAACCATTGAAACCGTACGTCTGCTCGACGCCCCGGTGTCTATAAGCGGCCTTCAGCCGCGGCCTACCGTTCAAGGTCAGCGCAGGATGCCGTCGATGCGCGCGGTCCCCACGCCCATGGTGGTGGCGGTGCTGCCGAAGCCTTGGGCCAGCGTCAAAAGGAAGTCGCCATGGCTGCGGTTCACGAACAGGGCTTGGCCCGTCTTGAACGGCGTCTGGGCGCCTGCGACCAGCATGTAGGGGAGGTTGCGGTTGGAATGCTGGTCGGCGGTGCTGTTCGCCCGCGGGCCTCCGAACTCGGAGACGTGAAGGATCGTCGTGTGGTCCAGCAGCGTGCCGGTGCCGTCCGGAATGGCCGCCAGACGATCGAGCAGAAGCTTCATCTGGTTGAAGTACCAGCGCCGGATTCGCACGCGGTCTCGCGTCGACACGGCGGCGGTGATGCGGTGCCCGGCGTTGATGAACGCGCCATCCTCGGGATGGGCAAGACCGTGCTCGCCCGCGCCTTTGTACTCGATGTCGGGTAGAAAATCGTAGCGGGAGTCGGTCAGTTTGTTCCCCGAGATCTGATTGGTGCCCGAGGCGCCCCACTGCAATGTGACCGCGGGGGCGTAGTCGAGCGCGAACGCCGTCACGACCAGCTCGCGCAGAAAAGGAGCGACATCGGCGATGCGAGCGATGTCCGCCTGCGCGGTCTTCACCGTGGCGTCGTTCGGATCGATGGTGGCGGCAAACGGCACTGCCGATCGCATCTGGGTCTCCAAGGTCTCGAGGCGCGCCACCTCCGAGATGTACGCGTCGAGGCGCTGGGCCGCCGGCGTGCCGGCCGCACAGCGCAACGCTTCGACCCGCGACTTCACCGACCCGAGCACCGCCAGGCGACTGGCGCTGCGCAGCGCCGCCGCGTTCGGGGTACTACCGGTCCCGGTGCCGCTGACGGCATCCAGCAGGGCGCGCGCGTCGGTGGTGGGCTGCCAGGACGGCTCTATCCATTTGTTGCCGTTGTTGCGAGGGCGGCAGAGATCTCTTGTACCGGTATAGGACGTACGGGACCCGTACGTTCCGGTGCGCAGGACGGGCAGAACGTGGTTCTTCGTCAGGTTCGCCTCGGACATCAGCACGTCGAGCGAAACGGACGTTCCGGCGGCGCCGCTCGTCACCGCGTCCCCGGTCAGGCAACTTTGGGTGGAGAACGTGTGGTCGGCGGCGCCGGGATTGTTGAGTCCTTTGACCATCAACGTCCTGCTGGCGTACCCGGAGATCGGCTGTAGCAAGAACGTCGGCACATCCCCGGACGGGACAGCGGTGTTGAACGTGGTGCCGGTGAGGTCGTTGGTTCGGTCCGAACGGATGGCGAGGGCGCCGGCCTGCGCGGGCCAGAACCACTCTGAAACCAGGCCGTCGGGCACGTACCAGACCAGCAGGCGTTGTTGCGGCGCGGTCTGCGCGACCGCACGTTTGATGAGCCGGTCCCAGAACGGCGACACGATGGTTAGGCCGGCGAGGGTTGCCGGCAGGCCCTTCATCAGGGTCCGCCGTGAGATGATCGGCGTAGCCGAGGCACGGCTTGGCCTGGCCGAGCCGTTCGCGGGGGGGGTGTGGAGCCCGCGCGGTATTCCCGAAACCGATCGACTCATGTTGCTCCTGTTCATTTTCATTGGCCCGCGCACCACGGCACGGCCGCTTGTGAACGGGTCTCCAGACTAACCACCATCTGGCCCAGCAAGTCGCCCAGGCTGCCCCCCGACCTGACGACCGCCGCGATCTCGGCGATGGACGCGGCGTCCACCGAGGCCGGCGTCTGTTCGAGGAAGAACGCCCAGAGCTGGCGCGCGAAACAGTCCGCGAACGTGCGGCTACCCGCGATGGCGTCGAGGAGTCCCGTGAGCTGCGGGTAGGTGCCGGCAAGCTCGTCGTGGTTGTTCAACCGAGCGGCCGGTGCCGTACCGGTGAAGTCGCGATCCAGGACGGCGAATGCCGCGCCGACTGGCTCGATCAACAGATGGCACCCCGAGCACCGTGCATCCGTCGTTCGGTCGGTCACTTCGCCGGCCAATGCCACCAGCTCGGCGCTGGGCGGCGGAATGGTCTGGCACAGCAAGGACGAACGCACCAGCAGTCCCCGGAAGATCGCGCGTCGGCCGACATCGGGATGGCGTGTAGGATCCATGATCGCCTCTTCACCGATGATCCCTCGACGCGGCGAGGTCGCGGGCCACGTCACGGGCGCGACGTCCGCTGTTCCCGCCACCGAGGTCAGGCCGTACGCGACCAGGTTGTTCCTGTGCACGAAGCCGCGCGTCCCGTTGACGAATGACGTGACCGGGGCGTCGGTGGTCAGCGCGTCCCGAACATAAGCAAGCAGCTCGAGATAAAGCGGGGACGTCGCATACCCCGCATCGCCTAGCTTGTTGTCAATGTCCAGGTGCAGCCACTGCGCGAGGAAGCGGGCCAGTACGGGGACCGCCCGCGGATCCCTGCCCAGGCGCTCGGCTTGGCTGAGTAGACGAGGGCCGAGGTCGGACGTGGTGGCGTCCACAACGGCCGAAGTCAGCTCGGCGTCGGGCGGGGCGTCCCACAATGCATAGCTGAGGTGCTCCGCCAGGCGGCGTACGCGCGCGGCATCGCCGGTGAGCGGCGTCGTGCGGAACATGGAATCGGGACGGAGCAACGCCGAGGTCACCATGGCGCGCGTCGCGTTCTCGGCGGTCAGGCCGGCTTTTTCGAGGTTTGCGAGCATCGTCGACCAGGTCGTCAGCTCGGCCGCGGTGACGGGGCGACGAAAGAGACGTTCGAAGGGCTTTCCGTAGTTCGTCTGAATGCAGGTACTCGCGGTGGCCGCGCTGCAGGGGGGCAGCCGACTGGGCACGATCAACGCCGCCAGATCCTCGCTGGCGAGCAGAAACGGTTGAACCGGATCGCTGGCGAACGCGATGTTCGAGGTGAACGGCCCCACGCGGCCGTCTTCGGGGATGCCGGACACATCGGCATCGACGCCAAACGCGTCCTTGATGGTCGCCCGGTATTCAGCCCGTGTCAGGCGCGCAAAGCCGGATTGCAGAATCCCTGGTGCACCGGCCCCTGCCATACCGGCCCCTGCCATACCGGCACCACCGCTTCCCGGAGATCCCCCCGAAATGCCACCGGCCCGACCGTTGGCGCCACCGCCGCCGTTTGTCCCACCCGCCGCGGTGCCAGACCCTCCCGGTGGTGCCGACGATGCCGATGTCACGTTGCCGATGCAGGACGCAAGCAGCAACAGGGCCGAGCTGACCAACGTCACCGTGCGAACACCCGTTGGGCGGGGCAGATGGGGGCGAAAATCTTCGGCTGAACGGATCGCGACCGTTTTCATTCAGGGGCTCCTTCGGGGGGTCACCACCATCTCTGTAGTCGCGAGGTGCCCCCCCAAAGGGCGCACGTTTCGTACGCGTCGATGCGTTTTCCTGCGCGGCGCGGCTATCCACGGCGGCCAAGCGAGGGTCGGGCGCCCGGCCGTCGGCCCTCACTGAGCCCGGGCGAAGTCCCAGGTCCACTTGCAGCTGGACTCGGCGTTGTCGCCGGGGAAGTCCCTCGATCCCGAGAAGGAGTCGGCGCCGACGGCGACCATTCCGTCGATGATGAAGCCGGTCGTGAGGCTGTAGTTCGACTCGGGCTTCGAGGTCGTCGCCGGCACTATATTGCATCCACCCATTATGGTCTGCTCCATGTGCTGCTTGCCTTCGATGTAGGCGGCACCCTGCATGGCGTAACCGCCGGTGGACTCGATGAACTTCATCTGGAACAGAGCCTCCCGGAACGTCGTGGCCATCCCGATGGTCGCCTCGTGGATCATGATCGTGCCACATAGGTCTATGCCCGTGTAGTCGTGCGTGTTCAGCATGTCCGCCTTGGTGGAGGCGGTGACCTTCACCTTGCCCATGAACGAGTCCTCCTCGGTTACGTGCTCCAGCATCATCGTGGTGGATTGCGTCTCGGACCACGTATCCCCGTTGACGAGGTCCTTGCTCTTCTCCGTGCAGCTCACCACGACGGTCCCCTTCCAGCGCGGGTCCTTCGTCCCGACGACCATGACCGACAGGGCGGACATATCGTTCACCTCCGCCGCCACGCCTGGCAGCAGCTTGCTGGTGACCCCGGCCAGGAAGCCGACGCTGCCCGCAACGCGGTCCATCAGCGTCGGCGTGAAGGTGTGTGAAAAGACGCCCTGCCGGGGCCCCCCGGTCAGCGTTTCGACCAGCTCCAACCCCATGGCCGCGTTGCCGCGCGCCTGGCGGTAAATGCGCACGTCGACCACGTTGGGGTAGTCGAAAATCGCCAGCGAAGCAGGGGTCAGCTCCACCTTCAGCGTGACCGGCTCGCCCGGCATCACCTTCATCTTGTCGGCGGTGAACGTGCCGCGCGGCGACTGAGCAATCACGGGATACGTCATGGTGATCGTGGGCTTCAAAGCGACCAACCCGCCGAACCACTGCATCGCCTTCTTGGCATCCTCGCCGGCGCCGATCTCCACGACCGGCTTCAGGTCGTAATTGGTGCCGTAGGCAAACCCGCTCATGATGCCGCCCGTTTTCACCTCAGCCTTCAGCATCAGCGCTGCCTCCAGCAAGCTGAACGAACCGAGAAAGATCACCCTCAGGTCCAACCCCGCGGTCCCGCCAAAAGCAGCGCTCGCGGACAAAGTGACCAGGGGCGAATCTTGCCCCGGAATCGTGAAGGTGGGCTCCATCTCGAACTTGTTCTCATGGTCGCTGAGATCGGTCGTGCCTCCCTGGGCCGTATAGTGGAACCCCAGCGCGACCTTCGACTTACCCGAAAGCACCAGCCCCGCCTTCAGCGGAGCCGCCGCCAAGACCGCCTGGATCTCGCCCTTGAGCCCCAACGGGATCTGCAGCGAAATCACCGCCGACAGCGCCCCCGCCACCGGAATAGGAATCTTGGCCAGGGTCGCCGAGCAGCTCGCCGTCCCCGCGGCCATCGGCGCGAAGTTGAGAGCGACCGTCCCGGTGATGGTCAGTGTCCCGTCCAGGCTGGCCATCAGCTCGGTCCACCCCGTATCGTCCGCGTTCCTGAAGAACCGGGTATGGAAGTTCAGCTGGGGCCGCAGGTCGTAGGTCGCTTCCCCCGTCAGCGCGCCCAAATTCAACATGGTCTCGCATTTGACGTACCTGCCCAGCATCAGTTGCCGTTGCCGCACCTCTATGTCCGGCGGCGGCGTGAGCGGTCCCAAGGTGAGCGGTCCGACGATCGGCTCCGGATGCAGCGCCAACTCCTTGGCCAGCGCCGCGTCGTCGATCGTGTAATCGCCGTCGACACTCAAGCGTTTGAACAGGTCCAGCAACGGAATCGTCTCCAGGACAACATCCAGATCCCCGGCAGCAGCCCCCGCCACCGCGGACACCACCCGTCCCCCGACGGGCTTACCTTCGCTGGCCAGCAAGATTGTCCCGGGTGTGAGGGCGGCAAAGCCCGTCACTGTGAGCTTCACCTGGTTACCCAGGGCTGGCAGCGCCGCCGGATCCACCGGCGCCGGCCCCGCGGTCACCTGCGCATCCGA
The DNA here is from genome assembly GCA_031407985.1 of Pseudomonadota bacterium. Taxonomy (GTDB): domain Bacteria; phylum Myxococcota_A; class Polyangia; order Fen-1088; family Fen-1088; genus FEN-1088. Next base: position 8,943 of record JANOJB010000385.1, read on the forward strand.
GACGAGGACCGCGCCCGCCGCCGGCTCCGCAACGATGACCATCACGGGATCCGACACCAACCCGCCGCCACGCACGCGAATCTGCGAAGAACCGAGCGCCGTCACCGCGGTTGCCTGCCCGTTCGGGTCGACCGAAATGTCGGTGGCGCGGGAGGTTTCCCAGGTGAAGGTCGGCGTCGGCACCACCTTCTTCCCGTCGGCATCGAAGGCCTCCGCGTGCAGGGTCGCGGTGTCGCCGGGTTTGGTGAACAGCAGTGCCGCCGGCGTGACCACAATCTGGCCCGTGTACGCGGGCAGGGCGGGAAGCGGCGCAGGTGGCGGCCTGAGACCCGGGGTGCCCGTCGTTCCAGCGCCGCCAGTGCCTCCTCCGTCGACGCCCGGGGCCTTGCCCGAACCACCACCGCAGCCCAGCGCCAACAACCCCATGACCCCTAAAAACAAGCAGCCCACGCGAAATTGCATGGCACAGATTAGACCACCTCGGGTGCAGATAGAAAGCACTACCACCTGAGGCCCTTTGGAAGCGAAGCATCCGGAACTGGCGCCGTGCCACCACAGCTTGACGCCATCACGTCGGACCCTGAATAGTCGACCTGTGCGCACCATCTTCGGTACTCGCGTCCTAATTATCTCCTTGGGTTTCACACTCGGTGCCTGCGGTTCCGGGGGGACGCGGTCCGGCGTCGGCGGGCATGGGGGATCGGGAACGGCGGGCAGCCAGGGATCGGCCGGCAGTGGCGGGATCGCGGGCCTCGCCGGCACGACCGGGCAGGCGGGGACGACGGGGCTGGGCGGCGCGGCGCCGCCGGTCAGCCCCTATATCGTCGTCGATCAGTTCGGCTACCTACCGGACGGCGAGAAGATCGCGGTCATTCGCGATCCCCAGACCGGCTATGACGCCGGCGAGTCGTTCACGCCCGGTGCGACCTACGCGCTGGTCAACGCCGCCAGCGGCGCGCGTGTCGCCATGGCGGCGCCCACCGTCTGGAACGCCGGGGCGACGGACGTCTCGTCGGGCGACAAGGCTTGGTGGTTCACCTTCACGTCGGTCACCACGCCCGGCGAGTACTACGTGCTCGACGTCGAACGCGGCGTGCGCTCGTATCCATTTCAGATCTCCGACCAGGTGTACCGGAACGTCCTCAAGCAGGCCGTGCGCGTGATGTTCTATCAGCGCGCCGGACAGAACAAGACCGCCGCCCACGCTGGCGCCGGCTGGGCCGATACCGCCAGCTTCATGGGAGCCCTGCAGGATCCGCAGTGCCGGCTGTTCAACGACAAGAACAACGCCGCGACCGAACGCGACCTGCGCGGCGGCTGGTACGACGCCGGCGACCTCAACAAGTACACGACCTGGACGGCCGGCTACGTGCAGAACCTGCTGCGCGCCTACGTCGAGAACCCCGGCATCTGGACCGACGACATCAACATCCCCGAGTCGGGCAACGGTATCCCCGACGTGCTCGACGAGGCGAAGTGGGGCCTCGATTTTCTCGCGCGCATGCAGGGCGCGAACGGCGCTGTCCTCAGCATCGTGGGTGAGCCGTCGGCAAGCCCGCCGTCGGCGGCCACCGGACAGTGCCTGTACGGACCGGCCAGCACGTCGGCGACGCTGGCCACCGCCGCCGCGTTCGCGACTGGTGCGCGCGTGTTGAAGCTGCCCGGCATCGCCGCGCTGGACACGGCAGCCGCCGACTACCTGGCGCGGGCCCGCAACGCGTGGACGTGGGCGGTCGCGAACCCGACGGTGCTGTTCAGGAACAATGACAGCGCCGCCGGATCGTCCGGGCTTGGCGCCGGCCAGCAGGAGACCGACGACTACGGGCGCCTGGTCCACAAGCTGGACGCCGCCGCGCAGTTGTTCGCCGCCAGCGGCGACGCGACGTACCGGACGTTCTTCGACGCCAACTACACCCAGCTCCACCTGTTCACGTTCAGCAACTATGTCGCGCCGTGGGACGTGCAGGGGCAGGACGCGGCGCTCGACTACGCGGCGGCCACGGGCGCGACCGCGGCGATCATCACCGCGATTCGCAACGCCTACGTCGCGGGGGCGAAGAGCAGCGGCAACTTGGGCGCGATCACCGGCAATCGGGACCCGTACCTCGCTTTCATGCAGGACTACGTCTGGGGGTCGAACTCGACGAAGTCGCACATCGGCAACCTGTTCGCCGCGGTCGTCAGCCATCGACTCGACGCCGCGTCGAACGCGGACATGACGCGCGCGGCGTCGCGCTACCTCCACTACCTTCACGGGACGAACCCGCTGTCGATCGTCTACCTCACCAACATGTACGCCTTCGGCGCGGAGAACAGCGCCAACGAGATGTTCCACACCTGGTTCGCCGACGGCAGCGCGATGTGGGATCGCGCCGGCACGTCGACGTACGGCCCGCCGCCCGGCTACCTGACGGGTGGTCCCAATCCCAGCTACGACTGGGACGCGTGTTGTCCCGCCGGGTGCGGCGGCGCAGGTAACAACGCGATCTGCACGTCGACGACGATCACGCCGCCCAAGGGCCAGCCCGCCCAGAAGGCGTACAAGGACTTCAACACCGGCTGGCCGCTTGGTTCCTGGAGCGTCACCGAGCCCAGCGACGGCTACCAGATCGCGTACATCCGCCTGCTGTCGAAGTTCGTGCGCTAGGAAGTTGCAGTGACTCTGAAGGAAGCCCTCCGCCTGTACTTCGAAGAAAACGGGTTCGCCGCCGATGGCGGCTATGGTGCCGCTTGGGTGGACTTCTCGCTGGGTCCGATTCCGTTCCCTTTTCCGAATACGCGGCAACGTAAGGCGGCGGTGCGGTTCCACGATCTGCACCACCTGGTCACCGCATACCGCACGGACTTTCGTGGTGAACTGGAGATCTCGGCCTGGGAGATTGGCAGCGGTTGTCGGAACCAGTCCGCCGCCTGGGTGCTGAACCTGGGCGGCATGGGCGGCGGGATGGTGCTGGCCCCCGTCCGCTCGTTGCGCGCCTTCGTGCGGGGCCGGAACAGCGACAATTTCTACGGTGAATCCTACGACGACCAACTGCTGGCGACGCCCGTGGCCGAGGCGCGGCGACGGCTGCGCATAGACGACGCCGCGCGGGCGCGGACCAGAACGTCCGACGTGGCGCTGTTCGCGGCGGCGTCAATGGGCGGCCTGGCCTTGGGCCTTGTCCTTTTCACGATGCTGATCCCTGTCGCCACCATCGCCGCCCCGGTGTTGTGGATGCTTCGGGCGCGGGCGTC
>JANOJB010000377.1:0-11934 GCA_031407985.1 Pseudomonadota bacterium
GGTACCTACGTTCGTCGTCGCCGGCGGCGTCGGGCCCGGTCCGCGCACCGCGGTGATGCCGGGCCGTCGCCAAAAGGATCCGGAGGGCGACCTTTACGAACGGCTGGGTGTCGCGCCCGGCGCCGATGCGCGCGAGATTCGTCGTTGCTACCTGAAATTGGTCGCCCGCTATCATCCGGATCGGCATCAGGGCAATCCGCTGGGGGAGCTGGCCAAGGAACGCCTGGCCGAGATCAACGCCGCCTACGAGGTGCTTTCGGATCCGGCGCGTCGCGCCGCCTACAACGCGCGGGGCGATTCGGCAGGCGGAGCAGGCGGAGCAGGCGGAGCTGGCGGATCTCCTGGTGGGACGGGGACAGCGGGAGCCCGGGGCCCTTGGGGCGCCTACGGGCCCCAGCGCAGGCCCGGGCGGGTGGTGCTCACCCTCCTGGTGCTGGCGGCCAGCTCGTTCGTGGGTCTGCGTCTTGCGCCGGCGATCGGGCGGTTTTTCGCGACCATCTTCGGTCCAGGCCCGGGCCGGATTTTGGGGCCCGTCGTGTTGGCGGTCGTGGTGCTGGCGATCATCGTGTGGTCCCGTTCGCGTCGATCAGGTAGATAGTTAAGACTGTTGTCCTTCTGGGCCTCCGGGGACCCCTTGCGGTCTGGGCCCACCGTTGGCATGAATCCGGGCTGTCATCCGGGCCCGTTTCGCGATATGAACCCCGCAGCCGACCGAGGCGCACCATGGTCGAGATCCCCGATTCCCTGGTCGAACGGCTGAAGAGGAGACAGACCGCCCTGGTCTCGGGGTTGGGAATTGGCGAATTGGCCGGATCCCCGGGTTGGGCGGCGCTGGTTGAGTGGTTGGCGTCACGCGTGTCCAACGAGGACGATCGTGCCGCAGCGCTAAAGCTGGTCGGTTCCGGCCGAATTGCGGATGCCGTCTCTCTGGTAAGGGCCGCGCTGGGCCCCGGGGCGTTGCCCGCCGCCATTCGCGAGGCCTACCCCGACGGGTCGCCGGTCCCGGACACGGTCGGGTTGGCCGCTACCCTGCCGTGGCGCGCGGTGGTGACGACTGGGTTCGACGATTTGTGGGAGCGGGCGCTGACCGCCGATTCCGAGAAGGAATCGCGCCGGCCCCCACACGTGCTACTGGGAACGGATACCAACGCGGGGGCGATGCGCAATGGCCATGGTGCTCCGCTGATGCACCTGTTCGGGCGCACTGTCGTTCCGGAGAGTTTGTGTCTGGGGCCCGCGGATGCGCACGAACGCCTGACGCCGGCGGGTGGCCTGGCTTGGTTGGAAGATCTGCGCCGCCGGCGCTCGCTGGTTCTGGTCGGCTTCCGCGCCACGGATCCCGATCTGGACTGGTTGACGTCCTGGATGTCGGTCGTTCCATCCACCGACGTACCCCATTTCTTGTTCCTGGATGTCTCCCGCGATGCCGATCCGGTGGGTGAGGCGCGGCTGGTTGCCTTGCGCACGGGAATGACCGTGATTCCCTGCCCGGGAGGGACCGCCGAGGCTGTTGATCTGTTGGCCGAACTTTCAACGGACATCGGCGCCAAGATGGCCCCGTTCGATGCCGACATCGATATCGAGGATTGGTTGGGATTGTGGGCGATGGAGCCCAACAATCCCGAGCCGCGCGAGGTTCTGGCGCGCGCCGCCAGCGCGTTGCGGTTCGAGCAGGAATGGGAGCGGCTGATCGAACTCCTGCTCGGCCGATTTGAGCTGCAAGATGATCGGGCTGAGCAGCTGGCGTCGTTGCGTGAGGCAGCCGAGGTATTTCGTGGGCCGCTTTCGGCTTCTGATCGGGCGCTGACCACCGGATTGGCGGCGTTGCGACTGGCCCCAACGGACGATGCGTTGTGGGAAAATCTGAAGACGGACGCGGCGGCGGCGGGTGCCTGGGAGGAACTGTTCAACGATGGTTGCGAGGTGGCCAAGGCGATGGGGCAGACGCCCGAGGCCGCCCGGGTTTGGCGTGAGATCGCGCGGGTGGCGTGGCATCAGCTTGATCGCGCCGAGGCAGCTGTTGCGCCGTATCAGGAGGCGGTGCGCGCGGAGCCCAGCCACGCCGAGACGCGTGACGAACTGGGTGAACTGCTGCGCCGGCTGGAGCGTTGGGCCGATCTGGTGCCCCTGTTGCAACTGGGCGCGGCCGAGACGAGAGATCTGATTCGCGCGTCGCGGTTGCTGATCGAGGCGGCGGAAATTCTGGAGACGCAGCTCACTGATCCCGCCGGCGCGATCGGCGCGTTCGAAGCCGTCCTGGCCCACGATCCCGAATCGTTGCGGGCCTGGGCCGAACTGGATCGCCTGTACGAGTCGCAGGGCCGCTGGGCCGACCTGGCCACGCTGCTGGATAGCCGTGCGCGGCGGTCCCCGCAAACGGAAGGGGCTGCGCTGCGCCGCCGCCGGGCCGAGATGCTTTTTGATCGCCTGCAAGAAGGGGAAACGGCGGCGTTGGATCTGGAGGCATTGCTCGCCGCGGATCCCAACGATCGGGCGTCGTTGAACCTGCTTGATCGCATCTACGACAAGACCGAACACGTGGACGACCACCTGCGCATCCTGCAGCGGTTGGTGGACATCGCCCCCGACGATGCCCAGCGGCTGCCGCTCCTGCGCCGGTTGGCCGCGCTTTGGGAGCCGCGTCCCAATGGCCTTGATCGCGCCGCGGATGCTCTTGAGCACATCCTGCGTATCGATCCGCGGGATCCCGAAGCGTTCTCGGCGCTGAGGCGTGTCTACCGGGAGGTGAAGCGACCGAGCGCGCTGGCGGACGTGCTGGCCCGGCAGGTCGAGTTGACCGAGGCCGAGGAGACGCGCATCGAGCTGAACCTGGCACTGGGCCAGACCTACGATCAGGAACTCGACGATCCGGAGAAGGCATTTGCCGCCTATTCCGCCGCCGAGAGACTAGGCGATCGGACCGAGGAAACCTACGAGGCGCTGGTCAGGCTGGCGGAACGCCTCGCGCGCTGGCCCCTGTGCGCCGAGGCCCTGCAAAAATGGGCCGATGTGGCGACCGACGCCGAGGTGAAAGCAGAGGTTCTGCTTCAGGCCAGCTTGTTGCTGAACGACCAGCTTCAGGATCGTGCCGGCGCCCAGGCCCTGCTGGCGCGGGTGCTGGAGATCGCGCCCGAGCACGCCGGCGCGATGACCTCCCTGGCGCGCCTTTGCCGCGACAACGGTGAACATGAACGCGCGGTGACGCTGTTTCTGGAGGCCCAGCAGCGGCTGCCGGGCCTGGAGGAAAAAGCCGAGCTGCTGACCGAAGCGGCGACGATCTGCCAGGACAAGTTGCAGCAAGAGGATCGGGCGCTGGAGTTGTACGGCCGGGCCCTGTCCGTGAATTCCGACTACCTGCCGGCCGGCGAGCGCCTGGCGGACATCGCTTTTGGCCGCGGACAATGGACCGAGGTCGAGCCAATCCTGGACATGCTGGTTCGGAAATTGAACCAGGCCGATGCGGCCCGCATGGCGGCCGTGCAGCATCGGTTGGCCAGGGTGGCGTTGGAGCTGGGGAAGGCGGACAAGGCTCTCGACTGTTTCGCGGAGGCGCACCGGCTTGCTCCCGAAGCGTTGCCGGTTCTGCGCGATTTCGCCGAATTTCGGGACAAACGTGGCGAGTGGAAGGAAGCCCGGGACCTGTACGACGCCATCCGGCGCCTGCATCGGATGGTGCTGTCAGGGGCCGAGAACCTGAGCGTCACGATGAATCTGGGACGCTGCGCGGCCCAGATGGGCGACGCGGTTGCCGCGATTGACTGGTACGAAAAGGCGCAGGCGCAGGATCCCATGTACCGCCCGGCGATCGAAGCGCTGGCGGCGCTGCACGAGGAAAAGGCCGACTGGATCGCGCTGGTGCGGGACAAACGCGCGCTGAAAACGATCGCCATGCCCGAGGAACAGGCGCCGTTGATGGAGGAAATCGGCGATCTGTATTTCGAGCGCCTGGGCGAGGCCATTCAGTCCGAGGCGGCGTATCGCGCCGCCCTGGACGCCGAACCGACGCGCCGATCGACACTGCACAAGTTGCTGGCGCTGTACACCAAGGAGAAGGATTGGCGGCAGGCCGCCGAGACTCTGGTGCGCCTGGCCGAGATCGAGTCGGATCCATCGGTCAAGGCCAAGTCGTTGTTCGCCGCGGCGCTGATTCGCCGCGATGAACTCAAGCACCACACCGAGGCGGCCGACCTGCTGGAACGCGCGCTGGACGAATCGCCCCAGATGACGCAGGCGTTCGACGTCTTGGAAAATCTGCACCGCGATCAAAGCGACTGGCCGGAACTGGCGCGCAGCTATCGTCGGATGATCAGGCGTCTGCCCCCCGAGGGGCACACCGAACTGCGGTTGCGGCTGTGGAGCCAGATGGGCGAACTGGCACTGAAGCGCCTGCGCAATCGGGATGTCGCCGTGGCGGCGTTCGAGGTCGCGGCGTCGCTGGATCCCAGCGATTTTCGCTATCAAGAGACGCTGGCGGATCTGTATGTTCAGGCGGGACCCGCCGGTCGCGACAAGGCGATCGCCGCGCATCAACATTTGATTGCGCGCAACCCCAACCGCTTGGCGTCGTACCGCGCACTGGCCAAGCTGTACGGCGATACCCGCGAGTTCGACAAACACTGGTGCGTGTGCGCGACGCTGTCCTTCCTGGGCAAAGCCGACGCGGGTCTGGAGGCGATGTACCAACGCCACCGGCCTCCGCAGTTGCGCCTGGCGCGCCGCCGATTCAACGAGGAGGTTTGGCAGCGCGTGTTGCATCCCGACGAGGATCGCCTGCTGGATGCGCTGTTCGTATTGGTGGGCGCGCATCTGGCCGCCCCGGCCGCACGCACGCACGTCGCCGTCGGACTGCGAAGGAAAAAGCGCGCGGACTTCGCGACCGACACGCGGGTTCCCGTGCGGGCCCTGGCGCGCGTTTGCGAGACGATGGACCTTGCGGTGCCGGAGCTATACGTCCTGGAGACGGAAGGTTCAGAGACCGCGGTCGTGAACCTGCAAGAGAAGGGGAGTCTGATCCCCACCATGGTGCTGGGATCATCAACGCTGCGGCGGCGTGACGATTTCGAGTTGGTGTTCGATCTCAGCAAACGCATGGCGTTCCTGCGGCCCGAACGGTTCATGCGCGTGGCCCTGGGGACGCCGGCGGCGCTAGATGTCGGGTTGCGGGTGGCGTTGTCCCTCGCGGGATCGCCGATCGGTCCAGGCGCCCAGCCCGCCGAGGTTGCGCGACTGACAGACTATCTGCGCAAGACGGTCGCACCCCAGACCATCGAGCAACTGGCGCTGGTGGGACCGAAATTCGTCGCCGCGCGCGGCGAAACCGTCGACTTTGAAAAATGGCTGGTCGCTACCGATCTCAGCGCCGCGCGCGCGGCGTTGCTGGTGACCGGCGATCTGTGGGCGGCCGCGCGGGTGATCTCCAGCGAGCCGCCGACGCAGTCATCGTTGCCGGTCAAGGAACGATTGAAGGATCTGATCGCGTTTTCGGTCAGCGAGGAATACTTCATCTGCCGCCGGCTGCTGGGCCTGGAAATCGCGTAACCAGATCCGTTGCGCGGAACCGAGGTTCCCATCGCTTCTGCTCCCACGACACAAGTCTTCGCCGACGACGGGGTTTTTCCCAACAGCCCACTTCCCGTACTGGTCTACCCGGGTGTCGTCGCGTTGCCCAATCGCGATCCGGCATCCGCGTTCGAGGCCCTGTTCGGTCAACATGGATGGGGCGGCGCCTCGTGGCGTAACGGGCTGTACCACGTTCACCACTATCACAGCACCGCGCACGAGGTTCTGGGCATCTACAGTGGTCGCGTGCGCGTGCAACTGGGGGGGCCACGGGGCAAATCGGTGACCGTTGCCGCTGGCGACGTGGTCGTGATCCCGGCCGGTGTCGCGCACATGAACGTCGCCGCCAGTGGAGATTTTCGGGTGGTCGGCTCCTACCCGGCCGGCACGTCGCCCGACCTGAACTACGGTAAGCCAGGCGATCGCCCGGGAACCGATCGCAACATCGCGCGCGTGGCGATGCCTGCTGCGGATCCCGTCGAAGGCCGCCGGGGTTCTCTGGTCGTCCACTGGGCCCGCGCACGGTAGGAATTACCTACTTACGGAATACTGGTGGGCACGTCAGAATTGACGTCAGGCCATGAGCATCGTCCTGATGAGTGAAAAGGGTCAGGTGACCATCCCCAGGGAGATTCGCGAAAAGCTTGGAATCCAGAAGGGGGATCCCTTGGTGGTGGATCTGGATTCGCAGGGTGTGATCCGGCCACAGCCGGCCGCGGTCTTGCCGGTGGAGACGTACTCGGACGAACGATTGAAGGAGTTCGAGCGGGAGAACACGCTGACGCTGGCGGAAAAGCGGCGCTTCCGAAAACTCCGTGGCTGACGGTCCCCGTTTTTTTCTGGACGCGAACGTTTTTTTCTCGGCGGCCTACGCGCCCGACAGCAGGGCGGCCGTGCTGGTCGACCTCGCGCGGGTGGGGGCGTGCCGTTTGATGTCGTCGGGATATGCGCTCGAGGAAGCCCGCCGCAACCTGGCCAGCAAGCGCGCGGCCGCCGTCGGGCACCTGACCGACAACATGAAGTTGGTCTTCCTTGTCCCGGAAGCCGACGCGAAAACGCGAGCGGACGCCGCCCGTACTGGTCTGGATACTGGTGATGTTCACATCCTGGCGGCCGCTGTTGGGCGCGCGGATGCCTTGATCACGGGCGACCGCCGGCACTTTGGTGCGTTCACGGGAAAGAAACTCATGGGGCTGAAGGTCCTGTCCCTGGCGGCCGCATTGGCGCTGTTCTGAAACGGCGACGTTGCGCGGCGTGCCGAACATAGCTAAGTTAGCTACATGCGGAACGTGAAAATTGCCGACGCAAAGAACAACCTGTCCCGGCATCTGGCGTTCGTACGCAAGGGCGGGCGGGTTCGCATCTTTGATCGCGACACTCCGATCGCGGAAATCATCCCCATCGAGGCTGCGTTACCGGGAGCGGGAGACGACGGGGCCATTCTGGCAAGCCTGGAGCGTCGCGGCGTCATTCGTCGCGGCAAGACCGGCCGGCTTCCCATCGCGATCTTGAAGCCTGGGCCCGCGGACCCGAAGCAACGGCTTTCCGCAGCGCTTCTCGACGAACGGCGGACCAGCCGGTGAGATTCTGGGACTCATCGGCCATTGTCCCGCTGCTGGTCGAGCAACCCAGCAGCCGATCGTGTCGCGAGTTGTTGCGGGTCGACGCGTCGCAGATTGTGTGGTGTTTGACCCGCACCGAGGTGATGTCGGCGATTTGCGGACTGGCCCGCGAGGGAGCGTTTGAGGGCGAGGCAATCGGGAAGATGGAGGATCGATTGACGCATCTTTCGACGCGGTGGCACGAGGTGAGCCTGATCGATCCCGTTCGGGAGCGGGCGGAGCGGCTGCTGCACACCCACGCCCTCCGCGCGGCCGATGCCCTGCAACTGGGGGCGGCCCTGCTGGCTGCGGACGATCGGCCCGCCCGCCACTGGCAATTCGTGACAAGCGATGTCGGTCTGTTGGAAGCCGTCCAAAGGGAAGGCTTCGTCGGCATTCGCCCGCGCGGGTGAGCCCGGGCGCCGCGGATTCAGTTCGGGCGCGTCCTCCGCGCGGTTGCTGGCAGGGGCGACGGCGCGGACGGTTCAGTACAACGTCAGATCGATGAAATTCGCCGTCATCATAAGCAGCGACAGGACCGTCCACGATTCGTCGTAATAGGTTCCACCGACCAGCAGATTGCGGGTCGCTAGGGCGGCGTAGGCCTGGTTCACGAAGGTCTGGTTGATGGCGTTGTTCATGGCGCCCACGCCGGCCGGACCGACGAACGCCGCCGACTGCATGCCGGCCAGCGCGTCCTTCTGAAATTCCGGTCGCGGCATTCCGTTCAGGTCGTAGCCGTCGACGATCTTCGCCACCGTGATCCCGCTGAAGAACGCGCTGGTCTTGGCCACGTAGTCACGCGCGCGTGTTTCGCCGAACAGGCACCAGTCCATCCCGATGCGGAAGGGGGTGCGGCAGGAATCGTACTGGTAATGGGTGGGTGCCCCCGTCATGAACGCCCCGCCATTCGGGTTGCCGTTGCTGTCGCACCACGCGGGCACCAACCCGTTGTCCAGGTTGCCCCGGGCCGCGGTCAACGATTTGGCCAACGTGTCGTACATCTGCGCAATGACGTTGTTCCAGTTGGTCGTGTTGACGGTGTCGACCTTCGCGAACAACCGGTAGTAGTAGGGCGCGTAGTACGAAATGTTGATGGTGCCGGTGTCGCCCCAGGTGTCGCCTGGTTTCAGGTGTCGGTAGTCGAAGATCTCGTGGTTCCAGATCTTGGTGATCTGTTCCTTCGCGTGGGTCAGATAGGTCTTGGTCAGCGTGCCCATGCCGCCCCATTGCTTGTCCGCCATCAGCAACGCGAACGCCATGTCCTCGTCGGCGTCGGTCGCGGCGCCGGTGCCCAGGCGCATGGTGCCCGCGGCGTTGATGTACCAGTCCATCAAGCCGTTGCGATCCAGCCAGCTTTGTTCGTATTTCCACAGATCGTCGAACAGGGCCTGATCCCCCATGTAGACGGCGTTCATCATTCCGTAGGCGATGCCTTCGGACACGGTCGATCCGGCTTCCAGGCCCGGTTCCTTGGTGCGCTTGACGCGCCGGTATTGATTCGTGCCGACCCTGGCGCCGTCGGTGGTGACGGTGTCGGTTTTCCATTGATCGTAGGCGGCCTTCACGTCTTCGTTGCGGTACAGCGCCGGATAGATGCAGCGGCTCTGTTCGCGGTTTTGCGGAAAAGGAAACCGCGTTCCCCCGATGGCCGGGGTGGGGCCCCGGGTCGGTGGTGCCCCTCCGGTTCCCATGCCTCCGGTTGATGCCACGCCTCCGGTACCGCTGCCGCCACTGGAAGCGATGGTCCCACCGGTGCCTGTCGTGCCGCCGGTCGTGGTCGTACCGCCACCGCGTCCGCCCGTCGCGGGGGAGCCTCCCGTCGAGGATCCGCCGGTTACCGCGCCTCCCGTTCCCGTCCGACCCCCACTGGCGGTCAACGTGCCGCCACTGCCGATGCTGCCCGTACCACCCGCTCCGCCGTGCGGGTTGGACGGCACACAAGCACTGGCGGCCACGGCAACGCCGATAGCCAGCGCCATGCGCGACAACGGGGGTATGCGAGGATTCACCAAGATACCGGGCTCATGCGGGGGTTTCGATCGGCCGCCCATCCCAAACCAACCACCCTGATGGAACAGCGAGTAAGCCGACTGCGGGAAAATACCCCCATTGGATTCACGGCGTCCAGGTATGTCACGCGCCAGCCTGTTGTCACATCAAGGTTTTTTCGGTCACCGGGGTCCGGTTCTCCCTGTAGTTGTAGGCAGCGGTTTTCCGCCTGGGCCGGACCTGGGGTAGGGTGTGAATCGACCGAATGTCAGGGGCTTGGGTTTCTCGAATTCCAACCCGTGGCTGTGATTCGGGTACAGTTCCCCGCGGGCTTTCCCCGGCGTTTTGCCTGGGCCATTCACCGGATGCGTCAAGGCCGTTTACCTAAGGACTTCAGCATGAACAAACGCAGCGACCTTTTGTTGGCTCTTGGCGCGGCACTTGGCTGCGCGATTCTGGTGGCCAGTTGTACGCCCGCCCCGACGACCGTCGCCCCCGTGGGCTGCGGAGCGGGGTTGTCGACCTGCGGTTCAACATGCATCAACACGACCAACAACGTTGCCAACTGTGGGACGTGCGGCAAGGCGTGCGCGTCCGGCCAACTTTGTGAGGCCGGCGCCTGCGTGTCGACGTGTTCGGGAGCGACCCGGATGTGCGGTTCAAGCTGCGCGAACATCTCGACGGATCCGACGAACTGCGGCGCCTGCGGCACGACGTGCCGGGCCGATCAGGTTTGCACGGGCGCCTGCGTGTGCCCGACGGACCGTCCGATGATCTGTAACGGCGTTTGCGCCGCGACCTGCGCGGTGGGGACGGGCGGGGCTGGCACGGGGACGGGCGGTCGCGCGGGAACGGGCGGCAGCACGGGAACGGGCGGCAGCGTGACGGGGACGGGCGGCAGCGTGACAGGGACTGGCGGTAGCGTGACAGGGACCGGTGGCAGCGTGACCGGAACTGGCGGTAGCGTGACGGGGACCGGCGGGACCGGCACGGGAACTGGCGGACGGGGCGGCACGACGACGGGAACAGGCGGGGGATCGGCCGGCGGTGTCAGCGGAACCCCGGCGGGCTGGTGGACGTCGGGAACCTGGAAGGGTTGCAGCTGGACCGGTATCGACGTTGTCGCCAGCACGACGACGACGAACATGCCTCAGGATTTCGTCACCAAGACCGCAAGTGCCCCGTACTGCGTGTCGGGCACGGTGCACTCGACCTACGAATCGGTTGCCTTGATGGGTTTCAATCTGAACGAAACCCCGACCGGCGTAGCCACCCAGTGCGGGTACAAGCCGGCTGACCCGACGCTGACCGGACCCCCGGGCGTCGTGATGACTGGAACCGGGCTGGCGATCAGCTTCAGCAAGAACACGGGTTCGAATCTGCGCGTGCAGATTCAGGGACCGGACGGCGGCAAGGCCGGCACCGTCGGTGAGAACGACCGCTGGTGCTACACGATCACCGAAGTGCAGGGGCCTGTGTTTGTTCCCTTCTCCAGGTTCAACACCAAGTGTTGGGATCAGACGGGCACGGCTTTCCCGATGACCAGGCCCATTTCGGCGGTTGTGTTCTTGGTTCCTGGATTGCCGATCAAGAGCCCGTTCAGTTACTGCATCGGCGGCTTCGCAACGGGAACGTCCGTTTCGGCCGCGCCCGCGTACACGCCCACGCCCGCGAACCCGGTGGTGACGGGAACGATCGGTGGTCCGGGCATTACGGACCTTGATTTCCAGCGCGTGAAGGTGGCGTCGTCGGGAGCCGCCGGCAAGCAGTACATACTTCAGAACAACAACTGGGGCACACCAGCCGGAAGTGATCAGACGATCATGTACAGCGGGAACAGCTTCACGATCATGAGCACGACCGGCAACGTGACGGGGCAGGGCGTTCCGGCGTCGTTCCCGTCGATCTACATCGGGAACAACGGCGACACGCAGAACAAGAACGATCCTCCGAAGGGCGTTTATTCGACGGCTGGCAACGACAACTTGCCGCGGCAGATCAGCGCGATCACTTCCCTCAACTCAACCTTTCGGTACAACCGGGCGAGTGGCGACTACAACGCTTGTTACGACATCTGGGTCGCTTCCGGGGCGCCCACGTCCGCGTACGACGACGCGATATCGGGGTTCGTCATGGTGTGGCTGTACCGTCCGTCGGGTCGAAGCCCGATTGGCAGCATGGTGCGCACGGTAACGATCGGTACAACCCCCTACGAGGTCTGGGTGGGGCCACGCAACAGTGGGACCAATCCCAACCGGCCAGTCGTCTCCTACGTCGTTATGGGGACTGCGGTAACAAGCAAGACGTTCGATATCAAGCCCATTCTCGCGGATGCAGCGATGCACGGAATCCCGAGCAACTGGTACGTCACCGACGTGTTCGGCGGCTTCGAGATCTGGACCGGCAGCGCAGCGGCGGGATTGCAGTTGCAGGAGTTCACGGCCGTCGTGCAGTAGCAGGAGAAGTTCGGCGGTGAACGGACGTGCGTCCGACCGCACAAGGGAGTGATCTGGTTGCGGTGGATCGACTTAAGAGAGGCAGTACCTCAAGTTCATGGCCTTGAGGCGGAGCGCTAGAACTCGCGGCTGGTCGTGACGCGAATTGCATCGACCCCCATAACTTCGCTGAAGGCAAATCGCATACTCGTCGCCGCCTCTGCAGCGCTTCTGTCTGCACCTTCAGCCGGAAAGCTACAAAGAAAGGCGTCGTGCATCGGTACCACCAGGTGACCAGTGGACCCAGGCGGAAACACTCGGGACAGGGCCAGCTTGTAGATGATCGC
>JANOJB010000032.1:0-20863 GCA_031407985.1 Pseudomonadota bacterium
CCGGGGCACCGGACGCGACGCCCGACACGCCCGACCTGCCCGACTGGGTTCATCGCGGCCCCGGGAATCCCGGCCGGACGTTCACCGACGACCAACTGTTCCGCAACTGCGCGTATCTGGACGGAGGCAAGGGCGACATCCACGACCACCACGATCTGGCCGTGATGTTCGACGGCTACCTGCTGCTGGCCTGGGCACCCGAGTGGGGCAAGGGCGGCCTCACCTTTTATGACATCAGCGATCCCTGCGCGCCGGTGACCGTCAGCTCGACCGAATCCGCCGAGCTGCGCGAAACCCACACGATCGGATTTTCGAACCAGGACGGCGTGTGGGCGGTGACGGGCGCGCTGGCCGACAATATGACGGGTGGAGTTGCCATCTGGGACGTCAGCGACACGCGCGCTCCGCGTTTCGCGGCGCGCGTGGACGTGCCCGGATTTCACTACCCCGATGGCTATGCCGGTGTGGTGTTCTGGGCGTTTTGGCAGGGGCGGTACATCTACCTGGGCGCCGGGGACAATGGCCTGGTGATCGTGGATGCCGCGGTGCCGTCGGCGCCCAAAATTGTGAGGCAGCTTTTCTTTCAGCCGTTCCTGCGCGTCCATCAAGTACAAGCGATCGGGAATCTTCTGTTCGTGACCCAGTCGGGATCGCCGCGCATGGTGGTGATGGACATCAGCGATCCCCTGGATCCCCAGCCGATTCCCGGCGGCGACTTCGACGTGCGGGACCGTGATGGGAACGTGACCAACAAATACGCGTCGAACGTCAGTGGCGGCCACGCATTCTTCGCGGCGCAGCCCACCAACGCGGGCGGCGTGATCATCTACGATTTGCGCGATCCCATGCGGCCCACATTCGTCGGGGACTACAAGTCCCCGGGGGGGGCGGGCGCCTACGTGTTCGTCCAGGAGCCATTTCTTCTCGCCGGCGATTCCACCTTCGGCACGGTCTTGGACATGACGGATCCGGCGAACCTGATCAAGGTCGGCACGCTGGATCTGGTCGGCGATCTGGATTTCGTAACGCCCGTCGGAAACGTTGCGATTCTGAGCGTCGACGACGCGGCCGAACCTGATCGCGGCAGCGCGGTTGCGCCCTGGCGACGGGAACCGGATCGTCGTCCCCCACGGGTCACGTTCAGCGTGCCCCAGGACGGCGCCACGGGCCTTCCGATCGGGTCGCGCATCGGCCTGACCTTCAGCGAAGCCATCGACGTGATGAGCGCCTGGCGATCGGGGGCGGTGCGCCTGCGCGAGAAGGAGGACGGCGAGAAGGACGGTGTTTCGGTGGACGCGATCATCAACGCGCAGGACACCATCTTGAGTGTGTCGCCACGACAACCCCTGAAACCGCTGACCCGGTACACCGTCGAGATTCCCGCCGGCGTGATCGAGGACTGGAGCGGCAACGCCGTCGCGGAGCCCTTCTCGATGACCTTTGAAACCGCGGCGCCCTGATGCGCAAGCAACTGGACACCTGGGAATGACGGCGGGAAATCGCCGGTACGTGGGGGCGATGGTCCTGGCCCTTTTTTGCGCGGGTCTTGGTGGCTTCGGTTGTGGCGGGAACCAGACGCGTCCACGCGATGCGGGCCTGGATGTCGCTGGGGACGCGACGGATTCCGGGGATGATGCCGCCCCCGCCCTGACCGCCGTTCCAGGTCCGTCGCGATACGCATTGGTCGACGAGGACGTGGTCCTGGATGGCTCGGCGTCCGTGGGTGCGACGCTGTTCCAGTGGAACCTTGGTGATGGCCGCGCGTCGGGGGATCCCACGTCCGATCCGGTCGCGCACGCGATCTACGCGGCGCCCGGACGCTATCGGGCCGTGCTCACCGTGTTCGACGACACCGGCCATCAGCGCTCGGCGACGGTGGTCGTCAGTGTGACCTTTCCCCCGATCGCCGTCGGTGTCCCCAGTGGGCCCCTGGCGTTGATTCCGGGATCGTCCCGGATCGCCGTCGTCGTGCCCGACGCAAATCAGGTGATTGTGCTGGAACGAACCACGGACGATCACTTTCGCGTGGTTGATCGCGTCGCAACCGCGGCGGGGCCCCGCACGATCGCGGCGTGGAACGGCTGGCTGGCGATCGCCTGCGCGGGCGGTGATCGACTGGATTTGATTCCGATCGATGGACGGTCGCCCGCGCAGTCCGTGGCCTTCACCCCGGGCGCTCGCCCTTTCGGGGTCGCGGGCGCCGCGGACGCACTGTACGTGACGCTTCAGACGTCGGGCTCTCTGGCGCGCATCGTGGTCGATGCCGCGGGTGTTGCCCAGATCGATCGAATCGTCGGCGTTCTTGCCGACGCGCGGGGTGTCAGCTTGCTGCCCGACGGACGCGTCGCCGTCACCAGGTGGCGCTCGCCCGACGCGCGCGGCGAGGTGGCGGTTCACGATCCGGCGTCGGGAGCCACCGCGATCTGGCCGCTGGCCTTCGACGACCGTGTTCCAACCGACGGCGCATCCGGCGGCGTTCCCAGCTACCTGGAACAGATCGTGGTTTCCCCTGACGGTCGACAGGCGGTGGTTCCGTCGCTTGCCGCCAATTTTCGCGACGGCGGTTTTCGGAACGGGCGACGGTTGACCTTTGAAAGCACCGTTCGGGCCATTGCCAGTTTTCTGGACTTGCCGTCGGGAATCGAGCGCGTTGCCCGGCGGGTGCTGTTCGACGATCGCGGATTCGCATCGGCGGCGGTATTCTCGCCGCGCGGCGACTACCTGTACGTGGCCATGCGCGGGAACCGAACCGTCGAACGGTACGACGTGCTGGCCGGTTCCAGCGCCGGTACGTTGACCGACGTCGGTTTCGCGCCCGACAGTGTGGTGATCACGGCGGACGGTCGCTTCTTGCTGGTCAACGCGTCGCTGTCGCGCGAGGTGACCATTTACGATCTCGACAACGTCCAGCAGGTACCGACGCCCATCGAACGGATTGTCTTGATTGAAAGTGAGCCCCTGGAAACGCGGGTCTTGCGGGGCAAACAATTGTTCAACGACTGTCTGGATCCACGGTTGGCCATGGCGGGTTACATCGCCTGCTCGCATTGCCACCTGGACGGAGACTCCGATCTGCGGACGTGGGATTTCACCGATCGGGGCGAAGGCCTGCGTAACACGATTTCGCTGCTGGGGCGATCGGGAGGCGACGGTCCCTTGCACTGGAGCGGAAATTTCGACGAGGTGCAGGATTTCGAGAATGACATCCGCGGCGCGTTTGGCGGCATGGGCCTGATCCCCGATGCCGATTTTTACGCCGGCGGCAGGGACAAGACGCTCGGCGCGCCGAAGGCCGGGATTTCGGCCGAACTTGATGATCTGGCGGCCTACGTCGGCTCACTTGCCACGTTGCCACCCAGCCCGGTGCGTTCGTCCACGGGCGCGCTGTCTTCAGCCGCCGCGCGCGGGCGCCTGCTGTTTGAATCAGCCGAGACCGCGTGCACCATGTGCCACATGGGCGCGCGTTTGTCGGACAGCGCGTTTGTGACGCCGGGCCAACCGCGCCTGCACGACGTGGGAACCCTGGGGACCGGATCGGGAAAGCGCCTCGGTGGTTCGCTGGTCGGGATCGACACACCGACGTTGCACGGCTTGTGGCTGTCACCCCCGTACCTTCACGACGGCTCGGCACCCGATCTGCGGGCGGTGTTGCGCGATCGGAATACCGGCGATCGGCACGGCAAGACGACCCAGTTGTCGGACGTTCAGATCGCGGATTTGGTGGAGTACCTTTTGTCCCTCGACGGACGCAAAGACTGAGGTTGATCGACGGAGGACGCCATGAACGTGCCACACGACGGGAAACCGAAACATTTTTCGATGATTCGCGAGTTTCACCTCGCGGACGTCCTGACGCTGTTGAACGCGGCGTCGGGCGTGGGGTCGATCTTCGCGGCCATGTCGTACGTCGAAACCGGGCAAATGTCTCTGTTCTATCTGGCGGTGGTGCTGGGGCCGCTGGCGTTCGTGTTCGACGCGCTTGATGGCCGCGTCGCGCGCTGGCGTCACAAACATTCGGTGATGGGGCGCGAGCTGGATTCCCTGGCGGACGTGATCTCGTTCGGCGTCGCGCCGGCGGCCATCGCGTACGCGGCGGGGCTGCGCGGGGGGTGGGATCGGGCGATCCTGATGTTCTTCGTTGCGTGCGGCGTCAGTCGCCTGGCCCGTTACAACGTCACCGCCGAATCCCTGGCGGCGGGGGCCGATAAGGTGAAGTACTTCGAGGGCGCGCCGATTCCGACCAGTCTGTTGTTGACGCTGGTGCTGACCGTGCTGGCGCTGACCGGCCGGTTGGGGGACGCGATGTGGCTGGGGGACGTGACCCTGGGGCCGTTCCAGTTGCACCCGATCACGCTGATCTTCGCGGCGCACGGGTCGCTGATGATCAGCAAAACCATCCGGATCCCGAAGCCCTGAAGCGCGGCGGCTCAATGAATCCGCAGAACCTGACGAGAAGATCTCCCACAACGTGGGTCATCACGGCACATGAGACAGTTGGTTTTCCTCGCGCGGTTGATTCCGTTGGTGTCGCTCGCCGCAGCGGGCGCCTGCAGCAAGGATACGGGCGCCGCCGCAACGGATGGCGCGGCCGATGCCGCGACTGACGGACGCGTGATCGTGTTATGTCCCGAGGTCGACGCGGACAGCCTGGACGCTGGTTCGGGAGCGGGTGACGACGCGGGTTCGGGGATCAGCACCGACGAATTCGGTCCCAACGCGCCCGCGATCAAGACGGCGTCTTCAATGGGGCGCGTGAACATCTACGAGATCGCGTCGCCACACCTTCTTGAGCGAATCGATGTCTTCCTGCGCGCCGATCTGGAACGTACCCGCATCACCATCGCGATTCAGGAAGCGACCACCCGTACGGGGGCGTTTCGAAAACTGAAGGATGTGCAGCTTGATGTCGGCTCGTGCCAGGGCTGGGCAACCAGCGGCCCGCTGGCAATCCCGCTGGAAGCGGGGCGCTACTACGCCATCGGCCTTGATCCCAATCAGGCGATCACGCCCTTTGTCAGCGTCGACGGCGAAACCTTGCCCATCGACGGCGCGTTCGGGCGGTTGATCGGTTCGAAAGCAGCCACCAGCGTTTCTGTTCCCACCATCACGTGGGAAAAATTTACGGACAAGGAATACAACCGCCAGCGCCTGCTGACATCGCCACGGGCCGGTGATCCAGCGCCCGACGGCGGCATTCTTGGTGAAGCCGGTGTGCCGGGCGACGCTGGAACCGCGGACGCCGTCGGCGGGATCGACGCGCCCCGGGGTTAATTGCGTTCGCGTCGAAGCGGCGCAAGCGGCCTGGGCGACGGTCAGCCGATCTGCCCGTGAGGCGCGGGGTCCTTCGGAGGTCTCGGCTACTCGTTTGACATGTGCATATACACACACATACTTCGATCGTGCCCAAGACCAAACGTGTTCAGGTCCTCATGGAGCCCGAAGAATTCAGGGTGCTCGCGACGCTTGCCCGAAAGCGCAAGGCGTCGGTGTCGGATCTCATGCGCGAATCCGCGCGGGCCCATCTGCTGACCGTCGTGGATCGCGGCCGGAGGTCGGCCGCCGCGGATGCCTTCCTGTCGCTACCCGAAACCCGGCTGCCATCCTGGAAGGCGCTGAAAAAGGAACTGGACGCGCGCCGTGGCTAGGGTGTTTCTTGACGCCAACGTCTTCCTGTACGCGATTGGCGGAGATAGCCCGCATCGCGATTCCTGCCGGGCCGTCATCCAGGCGATTGGCGACGGGACAATCGACGCCGTCACCAGCAGCGAGGTGCTTCAAGAGATCCTGCACGTTCGCGCGCGTCGCTTTGGTGTGAACGACGCATCGAAGGCCGTTCGGGCCGCCGCTGGGGTGGTGACTGACGTTCTACCCGTCACAAAAGGGGACGTGTTGGTGGCTTGCGACGTTCTTGAAGAACGGCCACAACCGTCAGCCAGGGACGCGCTGCATGTTGCTGTGATGAAGAACGCCCGGATTCACCTGTTGGTTTCGCTAGACAAGGACTTCGACCATCTGACCGGTATCAAGCGGGTCACGCCCGCCGAAGTACTCCGAACCGTCGCCAGCGGGTGAAGAGGCCTAAACCAGCAGGTCGACGTGCTGGACCGTGCCGGCGGTACCGTTTTCGCGCAGGAAGATACCGGTCTTCGTGACCTCGGCAACCGCGGCGCCTTCGGTCTTCACCATGAACGGCGTCGCGACGTTGCCCAGGTAAATGGCACCGACGCCGGCACGGACCAGGCTGACCAGTGCGCTCGGCGCGTCGCCGGCTGCGGGCGACCATAGGGCCAGCGATTGATAGACGGCGTCCGTTGCGTCGATCCAGCCGTTTCCGTCGTCGTCGCGTTTGGCCAACTCTGAGAATCCATCACCACTGCGCGGACCGAACAGCTCGCCGCCATCATCGACGCGTCCGTTGCCGTTCGCATCCAGCGCCAGGTACGCGGAGCCGGCGGCGAGGCGCGCGATGTTTTCGGTTTGGCCGTCGGCATCCAGGTCGAATGTGTGTCGACCCTGGAATGTGGCGGCGCCGCCGCCCAGATTCAGGACCAACGGATCGACTTTTTTCGCGTCACCCAGGCGGACGCTGACGTCGCGGATTTGAATCTCTTCGCGGTCCATCTCCAGCGCGACCGCGATGTCGATGGTCTTGCCGTCGGCTGTCGTGACCGATCCGGCGGTGCGGAATTGCGTCACCTCAGTCTCGCGGTGTTCCTCGTGCAGATCGTATTCAACGCCGAAGCCCGCGCTGGGCGGTGGCGGTGCGTCACCGCCCACGGTTTGATTCGGCGATGCGAACGCCTGTGCCTGTGCCGGTGCGTTGTGGGCCGCTTGAATGTCGGCGATGCCGCGCAACGCGTTGGCCATTTGCCGGCCTCCGTCGCGATCCAGAATGCGGGCGACCAGCAGGGCGCTCAACACGTCGCGCGTGACGGGAAGGTCAGACAGGCCCGATCCGTCGCGGTCCACCAACGGGCGTGCGTGGTGTCGGCCCGGTCCGCCCGCCGCCGTCGCTGGCGCCGGGGCCGGCATGACCGCACGCGCGACATCGCCCAGGACGCTGGTCGTCGCCCGTTCGGCGGGATCCGGGGGTCGGCGATCACCGACCCACGCGAACAGCCGCTCCGAACGTTTGTCACTGCGCGTTGCCAGGTGCGTGGCGTCCAGCGTCAGCGACGAAGAGACAATCTTCATCAAGACGAACTTCGTCACGTCAGAAGAAGGCGATAAGAGAAGTCCGCATCAGCCCGACAAAGCGCGGTGGGTTGTCACACGGCGGTCCTCACAAAAACCACGTCGTGGAATCGAAAACCAGCAACCGGCTTCACTGGAGTAGACTTCCGTGCGCGAAGGAGGCGAACCCATGGCGAACGAAACCATCCTGATCTCCGAGGTGATTCCCACAACTCCGCAGCGCATCTTCAGCGCGTGGCTGGACAGCGGTGAGCATTCCAGTTTCACGGGAAGCCAGGCGGCGGTCCTGCCCTTCGTGGGCGGCGCGTACAGCGCCTGGGACGGATACGTGCAGGGCAAGACGCTGGAGCTGAACGACGGCACACGCATCGTACAAAGTTGGCGCACGACCGAGTTTCCCGGCGACAGCCCGGACTCGCGTCTGGAGATCACGTTGGAGCCGACGCTGGGAGGGACGTTGTTGACCCTGTTGCACACGGACATCCCGTCGGGCCAAAGCGACCGATACCGCGAAGGGTGGAATGAATACTATCTGTCGCGCATGAAGTCGTACTTCGCCGCCGCCGTTGACACATTCGACAAGGACGATTTCAGCGCCGCCCTTGATGGATTCGATCTGGCCGCCGAGATCGATGCGGTGGACTTTCCGATGATGGGCTCCGTGACACCAGCTGTTTCTCCGTCGGTGCCGCCGCAGACGAAACAAGCCTCGGCCGAGCGGCCCGCGAAGGCCGCGTTGAAGAGCACGGCGAAGAAACCCGCGAAGGCGGTGCTGAAGGCGGCGGCGAAAAAACCCGCGAAGGCGGTGCTGAAGGCGGCGGCGAAGAAACCTGCGAAAGCAGTGCTGAAGGCGGCGGCGAAGAAACCCGCGAAGGCAGTACTGAAGGCGGCGGCGAAGAAACCCGCGAAGGCAGTACTGAAGGCGGCGGCGAAGAAACCCGCGAAGGCGGTGTCGAAGGCGGTGTCGAAGCGGGCGTCGGCGCGCGCCAAGATCACCAAACCGAAGCGGAAGGCCGCTTCCCCCAAACGTCGCTAGCGCACGCGCGGAGGTCGCACGCCCAGGGCGCGCCGGCTACTTACAGTCCAGAAAGTAGATGTCGTCGACCCACAGATCGTACGTTTGCCCGGTGCCGATTGACCAATCCAGCGAATACAGCTTGCTGGGTGTCACCGACGGTGGGCGCGGGCTGCCCCAGCCAGCTTCCTGCGGCGACTCGGAGAACAGGACCTTGTATTCCTTCCACTCGGTCGTGAATTCCAGGTCCTGCCCGAAGTGGTTCCAGCAGGATTCCTTGCAGACGCCCGCGTCCTTGTGGGTGTTCACGTCGCCGATCTTGAAGCGAAACCGTTGCGTGGAGTTCGGACCGATCTTGGCCTTGAACGCGATCCCCACGTAGCGGGCGCCGTCATACGGATTCTTCGTCGAGAAGTTTGCGCCAAAGCCCGCGCCCCACGCGCCGTCCGCGCTGGTCGTCACGCCGAAGCCGCGCAGGGCGCGCGTCGATGGCGGCACGCCGCCCTCTTCGGGCTTGAACGGCTTTGGCTCGATCGTTGAACCCTGGTCGTCCTTCTTCGTCCACCAGTAGCCGTCGCGACCAGAGATCCGGGTCAACTGCGTGTCCTTGTCTTCAAAGTCGTCCAGATCGCCGTCGTCCGCGGGGCGTGTGGCGCCTGGGCACGTCCTGACGTTGGCCGCCGCCAGCGCGGCCTTACCGAGGACGGGCGCCGGTTTGCTGGCCCCGGGGGTGCCGCCACCCGAGCGCTTCTGGGAGACGCCGATGCAAGCGGACATCAGAAGGGTCGACGCCAACATTCCGGCCGCCAACCTGGCATGCATCGTCCGAGGCGCGTTGTTCATGGGAGTCTCCTGTTAGCCTGACTACCACCACATGGTGGCGGAAAGAGTTAACACGTCGGTATCGGGAATCACGGTGACATCGGGTCTGGGTGGATCGCCCGCGCGCACCGTCGTCAGGGATCCGTTGAACCAGTGCGCGTACTGCAACATGATCTGGTCGGTCGCGACCCAGTCGCTGCGGAAGATGAGCCTGGGTGCCAGCACGGCGAACGAATAGTCGGACGCATCGACATTCGGCGCCACCTGATCGTAACGGGTCGAAAACGCCAGCCACGACAGCAGGCTGTAGGTTCCCTCGATTCCGAATTTTCGCATGGTGATGTCGTCGAATCGCCGCGGCCCACTGCCGTCACACGGGGTGCAGTCGGCGCTGCTGACATGGGTCTGCATGCCGAACAGACTGACGAACAGATCCGGTCCGTCGCCCGAAAACGGCGTCGGATAACTGACCAGCTTGCCGATGCTGAGATCGTACTGTCCACCGATGGTCGTCAGCGTTCCGGTTCCATTGCCCAGCAGGCCCAGGTAGTTGTCCATCAAGCCCTTGCCGCCCTTGGTGTTCAGGACGCTGACGATGCGGCTGACCGTGCGTGCGTTTTCGGCCTTGGTATAGGCGAACGCCAGGTACAGGTGCCCGAAGCGACCCAGCGTCATCCGGAGATCCGTCGCGGCGATGTCCATGCCGCCGTCCAGCGCCAGGCCGCCCGCCCGATCGTCCTGGCTCCAGGCGCGGATGTAATGTGCCCCGAGCACACCCAGCTTTCGATACCCGAGGCCCACGTGAGCATGGCTGGCGAAGGTCGATCCGGCGCCCGGATCCGCGAAGTCGTTCGATGCGTCGGGGATGGTACTGGCGGCGGCCTTGTTGCCCTGTCCCTGCAAACCTTGCTCCACGATCAGCGTGAAATTCCCGAAAGCCGCCTTTGCCGAGACCTGCTCGCCCATGCCGTTGATGCGCGCGATCATGGGCGTTCCGTAACGGCCTTCGTCGTATTCCCCCGCGGTACCGTAGCGGCTGGAGAACGCGCCCAGCAGGAACTGCACGCGAACCTTCTTGTAGGGCTCGGGTGTGATGGCCACGAAAAGGTCGGTGATGCCTTGTTGCGCCGACGGTTCAAGGAAAGTCGTCGCCGCGTTGGCTTGCCGTGCGACGATGCTGACGTTCGCGCTGATGATGCTGTTGCCCTGGGAAAAATTCAGGCGGGCGTACGTGGTCGGCACCACGCCGGTGTGGGAGAAAGTTTCCAGATCGTCGGGGACCACGGGGGGCGTATGCAGAACGGTCTTCTCTTGGCCAGGAAGCGGCATCGGGCGGGTGTTGAACCCCATGTTCAGCGGGGCGGTCAGGTAGCCGTGAAAATCGAAGCGCCAGTCGCTCTCCTTCGTCGATTTCTTGCCGAACGCCGGGGTCACGCCGCCGGGCAGCGCGCCCACCTGCGGCGCCGCGGGATCCAGGCTCATGGATGGCTCCAGGCCCATCGAGGTCATCTCGTCGCTGTCGCCGTTCGCTTCTTCCTTCGCTTCTTCCTTCGCTTCTTCGGCGCGGGCCGACAACGGTGCAACAGCGGCGCAGCAGACAACAGAAACAACAAGCAGCCGGTTCATCATTCGCTTCTCCTCACCACCAGATATTCACGTTCAGAGCGATCAGCTGGTCGTCGATTTTCCCCGACGCCGACGTCGACTGACTGGCCTCGGGGTGACTGCGGGATCCATAGAACCACTTCGCGTACAACAACGTGATCTGTTCCCGGCTTTGCCAGTCGGACCGGAACACCAGGCGCGGCGCGATGACATGGAATGTTTCGCCTGAATCCAGGGACGTCGGCACGACCCGATCACCGCGCACACCGGCGCCCAGCCAGGGAAAAAATTTGTACAACACATCCAAACCGTATTTGTGTCTGATGCGATCGTACGGTTCGAAGTCCGTCGACGACTTGGCGATTGTGAAGCCGGCGTTGATCAGGATATCGGGGCCGTCGCCGTTGAACGGAGTGGGGTGGGCGACGATCTTTCCCAGACTGAGGCCATAGTTGATCGCGGCGACCGCTATCGTTCCGGTTCCGCCGTTGGGTTGGCCCCACCACTTATCGGTCAGGTTTTGCCCCTCGCCGCCGTAGGTGATCAGGCCCCGCAGGACACAGGTGTTGTCGCCCTTGATGTACGCCGCCGCGACGCCTACAAAACCCCAAAGCTTGCTGTTCGCGGTCGCGTCGACGCCTATGATGTTGATGCGCCCATCTTTTGGTCGCGATTCGTCGATGCACCGGGAGACGGGGTTGTCGGTCGGCAGGTTTCGCGGATCGAAACCGGGGTCGCGAATCACGCCATCCTGCGACCAGTTCGTGATGTAGTGAACCTGCGCGCGCAGGACAGGATCACCCTTCCTGAGAATCCCCAGGTGAAGATGGTGAATCCACGACGCGGGATAAATGGGATTGGCGTTGCTGCCATTGCCTGCGTTCGGAACCGTACTCTGGGGCGTGGTGGGTTGGTTGCCCATGACGCTGTTCTCGTAGCCTTCGGGGGCCTTGCCGGTGCGGTTGCCCATGATGCCGTTTTCCAGCATGACGGTCACGGACGGGTTGATGGCGTACTCGGCCAGCACCGTGCCGCCCAGGCCGCGGGCCCCTCCGATGACGCTGTTCTGGTACATGCCCAGGCCATACTGACTCAGCGATCCGTAGTAGTTCGTGAAGTAGCCGACGTTCGCGTGCAGTCCGAAGTTACCCGCGGGCGGGGCGTTGAAGGTTAGAAACGCGTTGTTGACGAAGTACTGGGCGCCCGGCAGGTAGTAGGTCGACGCCTGGCTGGGATTCCAGGTGTTCAGCGAGAAGTTCGCGCTGACCACCTTGTTGCCGTATTCGAAATTCAACGCAGCCCAGTTTCCCGGCATGGTGCCGGTTCCGACGAACGACGCGTATTCGTCCAGGGTCTGCGGCTGGATGTGGAAGACCGTGTTGGCCTGGCCAGGCAGTGGTTGCGGCCGTTGGTTCATGCTCATCTGAAGCGACGCGGTCAGAAATCCGTTGAAACGAAACGTCCAGTTCGACGCCGACATCGGCGCGCCGAAAGCGGCTGTCATTCCGCCCGGAATGCCGCCGTACAACGGCGCGTACGGCGACAGACTCAAAGCTTTTGCCAGGCGGTATCCGGGCAGGTAGCCCGCGTCGGGAAGTTCGTCCTTCTTGAGAAGATCTGGCGCCGCGGGGTCAACCGCGGGCGCCGCGACGACCAGGGGTGCGGGTGCGGTCGTCGTTGCTGCTGCGGGCGCGACGACGGGAGCAGGGGCGGGTGCGACGGTAGCTTCCGGTTGGAGCGCGGGTGCGGCGGCTGGAAGAGGCGTCGCAGCGGGCGCTGGCGCGTCTGCGGGCGTTGCGGGAGCGGCACCCGAGGCGGGCGCTCCTGCCGCGCGTGAAAGCGGGGCACCCCATCCCGCGGACGCGCGCACGGTCGGAAGCGTCAACGTGAACCCGATCGCCAGCGCCACCGCTGCACGGCCGTGCGATCGCCGGCTCACGACCAGAGCGACGGGTGACGACACGGGGAGACCCGGCGCCTGGGGCAGTCGGCCTGTCATCGGGGCCCACCTTCTACTCGAAGTGCCCGCCGTGCCTCAAGTCGCGCCCCGCGTCTTCGCCCATCGGAAGACTACGTGCTGTCGCCGTCGGGGGATCGAATCACCACCTGATCGCGTTCGATGATGCGGCGGAATGATTCGTCGACGGTCGACCAATCGATAATGTCGACACCGTACGGAAGGTTCGATTCGCTGAAATCGTCCCGCATCGCTGCCAGTGTCGCGAACCCCAACGGTCCGTCGCCGACGATGGCCAGATCCAGGTCCGACGT
This sequence comes from Pseudomonadota bacterium, assembly GCA_031407985.1. Classification (GTDB taxonomy): domain Bacteria; phylum Myxococcota_A; class Polyangia; order Fen-1088; family Fen-1088; genus FEN-1088. The sequence goes on from JANOJB010000032.1 coordinate 12,908, forward strand.
GGCCTTCGCTGTTCCGGTAACCCGCGATCCGAACGCGCGTACTTCCCTGTCGGGCACGTGCCTTCGCAGCACCTCGCGCACCATGGCCAGGTGGTCAGGCTGGACGTGAAGTGGCATCCCGCAGCGCCTCCATCAGGTCGCGCGCGTCGCCAGCCGACAGGCGCGCGCGCTCGAACACCCGCGCGGCTACATCCGCGTTGTAGGTGTGCGAGGTTTCGTTGCGGGCCTCGTAGTGTCCGATCCAAGCGGCGGCGTCGGGGATCAGGCGCACGCGGGCCGCTTCGCGAAAGAGATCCTTCTTGGTGCGGATCACCGCGTCGTCAACCTGGGCGATGTCCTTCAAATACCGCTGCAGGAATTTCCACGACAGATCGATGGTGTATTCGAACCGCTGGATGACGCCATCGCGAATCAGATCGTCGCCCGGTGCCGCCGCGGCCTGGGTCAGACCCCTTTCCAGCTGTGCGATCGCCCTTTCGAAAGGTTCAAAATTGAACTGCTCCGGCGTCATCGGCAACAGTCTAGCGCGCCGCACCCGTCGCCGAAACGCAACCTGACGGTCTTGTTCGGTTCCGGTCTTCAAGGCAAGCTGCGCCTGCATGGAAACCGGCAAACCGAAAACACCCGCGGCATCAGCGACGGCGTCGGGTGTTGGCTCATCATCGAGCAGCAGCGCGGGGAACTTCGTCCGCGAACTGATCGCCGTCGACCGGGCCGCGAATCTGCACAACGGCCGCGTGGCGACGCGCTTCCCTCCCGAGCCGAACGGATACCTGCACATTGGACACGCGAAGGCGATCTGCGTCGACTTCGGCCTGGCGCGCGAGTTTGGCGGTACGTGCAACCTGCGCTTCGACGATACCAACCCGGCGACCGAGGACGTGGAGTACGTCGAGTCGATCCAGCAGGACATTCGCTGGCTGGGGTTCGACTGGTCGAACAAATACTTCGCGTCGGACTACTTCGAACAGCTGTACGACCTGGCGGAGAAGCTGATCAAGAAGGGCAAGGCCTACGTCGACAGTCTGAACGAGGAACAGATCCGCGAATACCGTGGCGACTTCTACAAGAAGGGCCGGCCCAGCCCCTACCGATCGCGTTCGGTCGATGAGAACCTGGACCTGTTCCGGCGCATGCGCTCGGGCGAGTTTCCCGAGGGCGCGCACGTGTTGCGCGCGATCATCGATCTAGAAACGCAGAACATGAACATGCGCGATCCGGTCCTGTACCGGATCAAGACAGCGCCGCACCACCGCACGGGCACCAAATGGTGCATCTACCCGCTGTACGATTTTGCGCATCCGCTGTCGGACGCGATCGAACGCATCACGCATTCCATCTGCACGCTGGAATTCGAATCGCACCGCCCGCTGTACGACTGGTGCATTCGAGAGACCGAGCTGTTCCCGTCGCGGCAGATCGAGTTCGCGCGCCTGAACCTGACGTACACCGTGATGTCCAAACGGAAGCTGGCCGAGCTGGTCCAAAAACGCCTGGTGTCGGGCTGGGACGATCCGCGCATGCCGACGCTGGCGGGGCTGCGCCGGCGCGGCTACACGCCCGAGGCCATTCGCGCGTTCTGCGAGCGCATCGGCGTGGCCAAAACGGACAGTTTGGTGGACGTGGGTTTGTTGGAACACGGGTTGCGCGAGGATCTCAACCGCCGCAGCCCGCGGGTGATGGCGGTGTTGCGCCCGCTGAAGGTCGTGATCGAAAACTTCCCCGAGGGCGAAGTGCGCGAACTGGACGCTCCGCTAAACCCCGAGGACGCCGCGGCCGGCACGCGCAAGGTGCCATTTTCGCGCGAACTGTACGTGGAGCGCGACGATTTTCGCGAGGAGCCGCCGAAGGATTGGTTTCGCTTGGCGCCGGGACGCGAGGTGCGTCTGCGCTACGCGTGTCTGATCCGGTGCACCAGTGTCGTGAAGGACGACGCTGGCCAGGTGGTCGAGTTGCGTTGTACCTGGGATCCGGAATCGTGGGGTGGCGGCGCGCCGGATGGTCGCGTGGTGCGTGGGACGTTGCACTGGGTGTCGGCGGCACACGCGGTTGCCGCCGACGCGCGGCTGTACGATCGGTTGTTCTCCGTCGAGAACCCCGGCACGACGGAAGGCAAGAGTTTCATCGAGGAGATGAACCCGGATTCGCTGACGACGGTTTCGTCGTGTTTGACCGAGCCGTACCTGGCCACGGCGGGATTGCAGCCGGGCGCGCGCGTGCAGTTCGAACGGCTCGGCTACTTCTGCCTGGACTTCGACAGCACGTCAGGCAAGCAAGTTTGGAATCGGACGGTCACGTTGAAGGACAGTTGGGCGAAGCTTCAGGCGAAGACCCAGGCGAAGACCCAGGGGAAGACCGAGGTGAAGACCGGCGGCAAGGGCGCGCCTTCGAAGGTCCAGAAGGCGGGTGCACCCGCGCCGGCCTCCGCGCCCCCCGCCGAAATCGGTATCGAGGATCTGGGCCGCGTAGACCTGCGCGTCGGCATCGTTCGCGAAGCAGCGCACGTTCCCGAGGCACAGAAGTTGATTCGTCTGATGGTCGACATCGGGGAAGGCCGCCTGCGCCAGATTTTCACGGGCCTGCGGGCCTACTACCCGGATCCCGCGATGTTGGTCGGTCAGCGCGTCGCGGTTGTCGCGAATCTGAAACCGCGCCAGATGAAGTTCGGCCTGTCCGAAGGCATGATTCTGGCCGGCGGCGGCGGTGACCGCCCGCACCGCATCGTGACCTTCGCCGACGGTTCCGACGCCCCACAGCCCGGCGACAAGATCGGCTAGGCGAGAACCGCGCGCAGCCCGCGCCTGCGGTCTCGTCGACTTTGGCGCTTGTGCGGCTATCCTCATCGACAGTGTTGCGTCGCGTCCTCTCCACGATCGTCGTTTGTGCCGTCGCCATCGCCGGCGTGACCGCCATCGGTGGTCGCCCCTTCGAGGGGGCGGGCGCGCATGATGGGCTGGGAGCCGCCGATCAGCCGGGGCTGCTTCAGGCGGGGCGCGCCGAAACCCGGCTGGTGCGTCCGGTTGATGCGCGTACGGGGCACAGCCTGCCCACGTCGTTCCTGCTCACGTTGGCGCCAGATGCGGGACAGTCGATCGCGCCCCCGGCATGTGCACCGACGTCGCCGGCCGTTCACCGCCAGATCAGTTGCCCTGGTCGCTGTGTTTCCTCCGGTCGAAGCTCCCGTGGACCTCCCAGCAGCGCGTCGGCGTTGTTCGAGTCGTAGCGCGCGTGGCGCCTTCGGGCGTCGCACGACGATTTTTCACTGGAGGTTTGTCATGGACGACAACGAAAACCTAGGGCCGGACGAGCGTCCGGTTTCCAAAGGACTCGACAAGAAGACCCTGCTGATTGGCGCCATGTTCGTGCTGGCGTTGGGCCTCTTGGTCGCGCTGAACATGAAATAGATTCAAGGGCGCGGGAGATTGCCCCACCGGTGTTCTCTCGCGCCCGTTTTGCGCCCAGCTTGTGCAGGAAGTCAGGCCGGTATCGGCCGGCCGCGGTGAGTCGACGATCTGGGAATAAGCACAAGTCCCTATTTTGCTCGCTCCGGACCGTCAGTTACGCTCGCGGGCTGGATGTCGGACCTTGATCAAATGAAAGAGGCCCTCGACGCCGTCGGGATGGGGATCTGGTCGTGGGAGATCGAGAGCAACGTCATTCGCTGGTCCGACAGGTTGTTCGTGCTTTTTGAACGCGATCCGGGGGCTGCACCAGCATCGTTCGTGGACTATCTGACTTTGCTTCCCCCGGAAGATCGCGACGGAGTGCGAGCCGTTATCGAGACCGCCCTGCGCGCGACGACCGAGCAGGGCAGACCGGCCAGTTACGTGCTTGAGCATCGGGTTTTTCTTCGCGACGGAGCGGTTCGTTGGATCGAGGGCCGCGGACGGGTGTTGGTCGATGCCCAAGGAAAACCCTGGCGGATCACCGGCACGTCGGTTGACATCACCGAGCGGAAACGCACCGAGGAGCGGCTGCGCAGGAGCGAGGATGTGCATCGCCTGATCGGTGAACTGGCATCCGACTACGTCTATGTGGTGGATTACCTGAACCCGACCTTGTTTCCCGAGATCGTGGCGGGTTCATTCGAACGAACCACCGGCATGACCCCCGCTGACGTCAAGGCCAAGGGTGGTTGGTGGCAGGTGATTCATCCGGATGACCACGCCGCGCTTGCCGCTGTGATTCCCTTGCTGGAACAGGGGCGTCCGTGCGTGAACGAATACCGCATTACGGACGGTCTGGGGCAGACGCGGTGGTTGCGCGACTGCATTCGTCCGGTTTCCGATCCGGCAACCGGCAAGCTGCTGAAGTTGATGGGCGGCGTGCAGGACATCACGGACCGCAAGCGGTTGGAGGAGCAACTTAGCCAGGCGCAGAAATTGGAAGCGGTGGCGCGTTTGTCGGGTGGGATCGCGCACGATTTTAACAATCTGCTGTCGGTGATCATGGGTTCCGTCGCCTTGTTGCAGCACGAGGCGCAGACCGAAGATGCGAAGGAATCTTGCGAAGCCATCCTGGAGGCATCGCAACGGGCGGCCGAGCTGACCCGATCGTTGCTGGTGTTCGCCGGTCGGGATGCCGGAACGCCGCAACTGGTGAATCTGGTCGACGTGGTTCGCGAATCACTGCCGATGCTGACCCGGGCGGTGGGACCAAGGATGACAATCGAGTTTGATAGTCCGCCGGCCGACGCCCAGGTGCGCATCGACCGCGGGCAGGCGCAATTGCTGCTGTTGAACCTGTCCGTGAATGCCCGGGATGCGATGCCCCAGGGAGGAACGATTCGCGTCAGTCTTGCTTCCGGACTGTTCGGGGCCCAGGACGGACTGCCGGCCGAGCTGGTGCCTGGCTCCTACGCTCGCCTGTCGATCGAGGATCACGGCGACGGCATCGCGCCTGCTGTCATGTCACGGTTGTTCGAACCGTTCTTCACCACCAAGGGACAAGGCAAGGGAACCGGCATGGGTCTGGCGGCGTGTCACGGCATCGTGCAATACGCCGGTGGCGCCATCGGCGTCACCAGCGCGCCGGGCAAAGGAGCAACCTTCGCGATCTTCCTGCCGTTGGTGTCGGGGAACGGCGCTGTTGCCACTGCCAGTCATGCGCGGGTTTCGCCCGGCGGTACGGAAACGATCTTGCTGATCGAGGACGAAAAACAACTGCAACGCATCCTGATGCGCATGCTTTCGGATCGCGGCTACGTCGTGACGGGCGCCGATTCCGCCGAGGCGGCCCTGACACTGCTGGAAACCGCAAGGTTCGATTTGTTGGTTTCCGACGTGGTGTTGCCGGGCATGCACGGCACCGAACTGGCTCGCCTGGCGCGTGTACGTTGGCCCGACATGCGCGTGCTGCTGACGTCCGGCTACACCGGCAACGAGCCCATTCCCGACGGCATTCCGCTTCTGCCCAAGCCGTTCACCGCCGATCGCCTGGCCAATCGGGTGCGCGAGATCTTGGACGGCGGGGGCAATCGCCCGGGCGCGTGAGTCCCCGCGCTACGGGATCGCGGGCAGGCTGCCGTCGGCGTTTCGTTTGATCAGTTTCGCCTGGGCGGAGGTCGTCGTTTCCGTTCCCGTCGGTGAACACGACACCTGGCAATAGTCGGTGCCGTTCCCGCGAACCTTGCAGTTGGACAGCGATGGCACGACGGGGTTGTTGTTTCGCACGAACCCGCAAGCCTTGTTGTCGAATGCCGCGTTGTTGGTCACCAGGTGAACCGCGCCACCTTGTCCGGTGCCATTGGGCGCGCCCCCCAACTTGAATCCGTTCCCGTCGCCCGCGGGGTTGGTTCCTGCGACCGGTTGGCCGTTCAGAAACGCCCAGCAGTTATCGATAACCACGACGTCATCGGACGCGAACAGATCCCATCCATCGTCGGCGTTGTTCCAGGCGCGGCATCCACGAAACACGTTGCCCGGTCCGATGCGCAATTTGGCGGCGAACCCATCGGCGTTTTCTCCCCCGGTCGGCTGATCCAGGTTTTCGTAGGAATCGCAGTTCAAAATCGTGTTGTATGCGCCCAGGCTGTTGTCCGTCGCCATCGCCTCGGGAACGGTAATCTGAAGGCCGCTGTCGCTGTTGCCGTGAAGAATCACGTCCTCGACGGTGTTGTGCGATCCGGAAATCGCGATGCCGTTGTCACCCGCGTTCATGACTTCCAGGCCTTTGACGTGCCAGTAGTTCCCTTTGATCTCGATCCCACGGGCGCTGGACAATCCCTTGGTCTGCATCGAAAAATCCAGGACGGGTCGCGCCCCCGGCATCGCCCACACGCGGATGGGGTTGGCTTCGGTGCCGTTCTTTGTCAGGTTCATCGTCGGCGCGTATGGAAACGTACCGGGCATGATCCACACGGTGGTCCCCGCCGTCGCGACGGCGTTGGCCTGGTTCAGCGTTTTGAATGGTTGCGCCAACGTTCCCGGATTCGTGTCGTTGCCGCTCGGTCCGATGTAGAACTCGTTGCCGTTTGCGGGCGTGCCGCCCGCGCCGCCGGTGCCCGTTCTGCCGCCCGTGCCGCCGGCGCCGCCGCCCGCCGCGCCGCCGCTCCTGCCGCCAGCGCCGCCGCTGCCGGACCCGGCGCCACCGCTTCCGATCCTACCGCCAACCGCGGCGCCGCCTTGTCCACCGGTGCTGGTCCCGCCACTGCCGACGACGCCGCCGCTACCGACGACGCCACCCGTGCCGACGTTGCCCACACCGCCACTGCCGACGACGCCACCCGTGCCGACGACGCCCCCACTGCCGACGACGACGCCCCCACCGGTTCCTTGCGCACCACCGCTGGCCTGCGCACCACCGCTGCCTGGCGCTACCGCCCCGCCGGATCCAGTCGCGCCAGTACTCGGGGCCTGTGGCCCGCAGCCAACAAAGGCGGCCAGCAGCCAGGACGCGGCGGCGACCGACACAACTTTCCGATGGAACCTCATGGCACTCCTTGGTGATGAAAAATGCTGGGGCGTTGTTCTCGCCCAGGTTGGCGTGTCCCCCGCACCGTCCGACGGCTCACCTACGATCGGCGGCAATGGTTTGGGCGAATGCCACGCCTATTGCGGTAGATGCCGCGGGACCACGGAATCGATCACTCTGTCTTCGCCCTACTGGATTGGGGCTGGTTGCAGCACCGATGAGGCCCTTTGACTGGTCGTCGGCTGGACCCTATCGTCGGGGCCCTGTAAGCCGTGGCAGCACGCACGGCCACGGCGGGGTTCTGAATGGATACCAGCGAACTGTCAGTCGTCGTCCCGAACGCGATCTGGGTGAGCGAGCGGCCGGTGTGGTTTGGCGGGGTTCGTCTGCGCGCGCGGAGTACGGTGCTGCGACTTGAAGACGGCGGGCTTCTGGTGCACAGCCCGCCCGAGCCAACGGAGGGCTTCTGCGCAGCGCTCCGCGCGCTGGGCGAGCTTCGCTGGATCGTCGTGCCGAACTGCTTCCATCACCTGGGCGCGCCCGCCACCGCCGCGCGCTTCCCGTCGGCGAAGGTTGTCGGTCCGACCTCGGCCACAGCGCGCAATCCGCAGCTTCGCTTCGATATGGGGCTGCGGGACGACGCGTTCCTTGGCGCGGTGAAGGAGCTCGACGCGATCCCGCTTGATGGCTGTCCCTTTTTAGACGAGACGGTGTTCTTCCATCGTCCGACGGGCTCGCTGATCGGCGCGGACGTCGTGATCAGCGCGTGCGCGCGGGACCATTGGACCTGGCGCTGGGCCGCGCGGATCAAGGGTTGCTACGACAAAGTCCGAATGCCGCCGGACGTGCGGGCGAAGACTCCGCCCAACGATGCTGCGGCGCGATCGATCGATCGCATGGCCGCGCTCCCGTTGAAGCGTCTCCTGGTGGCCCACGCGGATACCATCGAAGACCGTCCGTCCGAGAAGCTCATCGACGCCTGGCGCTTCATGCGCGCGGGGTGACGCGTGTGGGGGGCCGGGCGTACCTTCGGTCGGGCCTACC
>JANOJB010000040.1:0-5700 GCA_031407985.1 Pseudomonadota bacterium
TTCATGGCCGTCTCCTCAACGTTGGTAGGGGGGTAACCTACGTGTGCGGATAAGGACGTACTTAAGAAGCGTATCGACTACCTACAAACTGTACGTGGCCAGGTAAGGCCGAACTGGTCCAAACAAAACGCCCGCCCCGAACAGTTCCTGGTTAGAACCCAGGGGTAACCGACGGTCCGGTCCAAACCCCGATTGCCATCACCATCGAGAATCCGGCCGCCGCGCTGCCGAGGACCAGTTTGTCGCCCGAACGCACCACGCGCTCTTCGAGGAGGCGCTTGTACCCTACGGCGACGCTGGCGCTGGAAGTGTTGCCGTAAATCGAATGCGTGTAGACGCCCTTCTTGGGGTCGACGCCCATGTCCTCGATGATTTTCCGGATGATGCTCTCGCTGGGTTGGTGCATGACGTAGTGATCGATGTCATCGGGCTTCATCCCCAGCGCGGCCAGGCGTTCAGTCACCCAGGGCGGAACCAGTTGGCCAAGTCTCATCAACTCGACCGACGACGATATGAGGGTTCCGTCGATGGGAACCTGACATAGATCCCAATGGTCGGGTGCCGTGGTGGTACTGATGCCCAGCAGGCGGATACCACCGCCGGGAAACGGCACCGATCTCAGAAGCAGACAACCCGCCGCGTTGCCGATCGTGAGGCCTGCTGACTTCATGTGGAGATCCTGAAGTTCCTGGATGTCGTAACTCAGATAGTTCCCGGACAGCTCGGACGTGCAAATCAGCGCGGTTCGATAGGCGGGCTGCAGGCTCAAGTAAGCAGCGGCGGCCTGGACAGCCTCGACGTGTCCGACGCAGGCAGCCGTCACATCGAAGGCATGGGTCTTCTTCAGACCCAGCTTCGCCGCAACCTCCATGGCCGTCGCCGGCTCGAAATATTGGCGCGCGATCCCGCCGCAGATAACCAGGTCGACTTCGTCGATCGACACGCGGTTGTCATCCAGGCACTGCTTCGCCGCCGCAACGGCGTAGTCGGCCACGCGAGCGCCGGCGTCGGGTTCGAGATAGCGCACGCGGGTTCCGCACAGCCTAAACACGCGGTTGATCGCCGACGCTATGACAGCGAACTGCTGATCCGATCCCCGGAAACACGCGCGAACACGGCTGAGAATTTCTGCGTTGTCGACGCGCGTGGCGGGAAAGGCGACGCCCGGTTTCGACAGATACAATTCGGGAAAGCTCAAGGGAGGAGTCCTTGCCCGGCTCGGACAAGAGACTTTACGCGCGTACGCTCGCTCGCTTGATCGCTCGTTCTTCTTGTCGATCGGGGCTGGTGGAGATTTGCCACTAAGTAACCTAGAGACGACAACCGCCCACGAAGGGTCAGGAATTCTGCACCGTCGACGCGAACGGTCTTGAGCCACCCGTTCGCAAGGCACCTGCCCTCAAATACTCTCGTCTTGGGGCTCGTCTTGAGGAATGATGGGCGAGATGAAATTCAGATCGCTGAGCCTCCTCGGACGGATCAACGTCGTTCTGGCGATCTTCATCGCGGCACCGTCCGTCAACGCGGGCACGCTGCCGTCGCTGGATTCCGCCGAGCTGGCGCAGGGGCCGTATTCGTTCATGCACATGACGCTGCAGAAGACGATTCTCAGGATCAACGTGGCATCGATCGACGTACGGTTCGACAAGCCGGCGCAAGTTCGCCTTGCCGAGTTGGCACGGGGCAAGCCGTACGCCGATGCCCTGGTGCAACCGCTGGCGCAGGTAGCGATGGCGGCGGGACGCGCGGTGATCCAGATGCGCTTCATGCGGAATGTCTCGCTCGACCGATGGGTGGGGGTTGTCCGCGACAACATCAAGCAGGCGCGCGAGGCGGGTCTCATCGACGGCGCGCTCGAGCAACGGGTCAGTCAGGGTCTGCCGCAGTGGTTCGCGGCGCTGGGGGAGCGCGGTTATGAAAAGGGCGACCGACTGTTCTACGTGATCGGGCCTGATTCGCTGCGCACCGTGGTCGTATCCGCCGGCGGCCAGGTGCTGGTCGACAGACTGGACAATGAACCCGGCGGAAGGCGCGTGGTGCTGGCCAGTTACTTCGCGCCCGGAAGCGACTACCGCGAGCCCCTGATTCGCTCGCTGTTCGAAACGGCGCGTTGACCCCATGCTGCGCCGCTATGTGACCTTCGTAGTCGGCCGGCCCAAGGTCGTGATCGCGCTGGTCATCGGTCTTACGTTGGCGCTGGGTTTCTTCGTCAGTCGGATCCGGCTGCTGCTGGACATCGATGCCCAGATCCCGCCGGGTCATTCGCTGGTGGTCGTCGGACAACGGATCGAGAAGTTGTTCGGCGGCAAGTATCTCACCGTGGTCGGTTTCTATCCCGAGACCGGGACCGTCTACACGCCTGCCATCCTCGGCAAGGTCAAGCGCGTGACCGAAGCGCTGGAACGCCTGCCCGGCGTCAAACCGGGCAGCGTGATTTCCCTGATGTCGCCGCGGATGAAAGACGTTCATAGCTCGGACGACGCGCTTGAGATCACGCCGCTGGCCGCCAAGGTGCCTGGCAACGAAGCCGAGATCGCCGCGTTTCGCGAGCGTGTGAAGGCGAACGCGTTCATCACCAGCCTGTTCGTCAGCGACGACGGTCGCGCGACCTCGGTGCTTGTCGATTTCAACGACTTCGCGAAGGCGGGGGGCGCCCCAGGCCTGGCGCCACGGCTGGAGAGCATCGTGGCCGCCGAGCGCGAGCCCGGCCTCGAGATTCTTCCAGCGGGTGCGCCGACCATCCTGCACTGGCTGCAGGTCTACACCCGGCGCGTCGCCGGATTGTTCCTGCTGGCCTTGGCGATGATCGGCTATCTGCACTACCGCGCGTTTCGCACGTTGCAGGGCATGTTCGTTCCGCTGGTCACCGCGCTAATGGGAGTGATCTGGGCGCTGGGGCTGATGGGCCTGATTGGGGCGCCCATGGATCCCTGGAACATCATGACGCCCATCCTGTTGCTGGCGATCGGCGCCGGTCATTCCGTGCAGATTCTGAAGCGCTACTACGAGGAGTACGGACGCGTCCGCTCGGCCCGTCCCGATCTGTCGCCGGTCGAGCACAACCGCCACGCGGTCATCGAGGCCACCAGCAGGGTCGGCGCCGTGATGCTGGCCGCCGGAATGATCGCGTCTCTCAGCTTCGGATCCCTGGCCGCCTTCGGCTTGCCGTCGATCAAGAACTTCGGCTTGTGCACGGCGTTCGGCATTCTGGCGGCCCTGGCCGTCGAACTGACGTTCATCCCGGCGGTTCGCGTGCTGCTTGCGCCGCCGTCGCCCAGGCAAACCGAGCGCGAGCAGCGCAAGGAATACTTCGACCCGATTCTGGACAAGCTGGCGCGCCTCGTCCGCGACGGAAAAGAAAGGCCCATCCTGTGGGTGTTTTTGGCCCTGATTCTAGTCGCCGCGCTGGGTGCCATGCGGCTGCAGGCCGGCAACAGCCTGGGAGCGCAGTTCTTCGAGAGCAATGCGCCGGTGCGCGGCTTTCGGATGGCCGACGCGCGCCTGGCCGGCACCCGCGTGATTCAGGTGCTGGTCGAGGGCAACGCGCCTGACGCCATCAAGAACCCCGAGGTCTTGCGGCGCATGGACGATCTTTCGAACTTCATCGCGCGGCAACCGCTTCCCATCGGGAAGGTCGTGTCGATCGTCGATCTCTTGAAACAAATGAGCCAAGTCATGGACGGCGGAGGGTCGGGGAAGATTCCGGACTCACCGCAAGGGGTCGCGCAATACCTCTTGCTCTATTCCATGGGCGGCGATGAAGAGGACCTTGGCCGTCTGGTGGATTCCGGGTTTCAGAACGCCGTCATCACCGTGTATCTGCGCACCGACGATTTTCGTGCCATGAAAACCATGACGGTGGCGGTCCAGACCGAAGCCGACAGGTTGTTCACCGGGCTGCCGGTGCAGGCCCGCGTCGGGGGTGGTGTGACCAATGCGATCGCCCTGAACGAGACCATGGTCAGGGGCAAGTCCATCAACCTCGTTCAGATCTCGCTTCTGGTTCTGGTCATCACTTCGTTGCTGCTGCGTTCGATTGCTGGCGGTTTTCTCGTATTGTTGCCGCTCGGCACGGCTGCGCTGGTGAACCTGGGCCTGATGGGCTGGGCGGGGATTCCGCTGTCGATGGGAACCGCCGCGATCTCGGCGATGGCCATCGGCATCGGCGCCGACTATGCCGTCTATTTCTTGTTCCGTGTCCGCGAGGAATTCGAACGCACGGGCGATCTGCGGCAGGCGACGGCCACCGCGCTGACCACGTCGGGCAAGGCGATCGCTTACGTGGCCAGCGCCGTCGCGGGCGGGTACCTGTGCCTGGCATTTTCGGGATTCAAGGTCCACGTGCTGCTGGGGGCGCTGGTGGCGTTGACCATGGTCATCAGCAGCGCGGCGACGGTGGCGCTGCTGCCGGCGGTGATTCTGCGCGCGCCGCCTCGTTTTCTGAAGCGCCGGCCCGTCGCGATGGGACGGCCGATCGTACAAGCCCCCTGACACTCCCTCGGTACAACTTCGGTCGCCGAAAATTATCCCGAGGGCGGCGGGGTGGCCGGCGGGGTGGCCGGGTGAACTGATCGTTTAGCTTGGAAATTCTTTCATCGAGCCCCGGTGCTCTCCCATCACCGGCGGGGCCTCGTGACGGACGGCCGCGTCCTCCTCCTGCCGGGTCGAGGGCGTGATGTGAATGCTCGACAAGGGTGCGTGCGGCGTGGTCTCGCGCGCCAGAACGGCGTTCGCGGTTCTAACCGCTCGTCCGGCCCGGTCGCCGCGCAGGATGTCCGTCAAGCTGAGCACACCTACGATCTGCCCCGTCGTGTCGGTAACGATGATCCGCGATTTTTGCGCCTCGCCCATGCGTGCTTCGACTGTTTCCAGTTCTTCCTGCTCGATGCAGGAAACCAATCCGATGGTCGCGACCTGATCGACCAGGGTCTCAGTCGAGCTCAGGCCTTCGGCGCATACACGAATTGCCAAATCGCGGTCGGTGACGACGCCTACCGGTTGATCGGGCAGAGCTCCCAGAACCACCAACAAACCAACCGACCGATCTCGCATGAGGCACGCCGCCTCCAGCACTGTGGCGGTTCCAGATACTCGTTCAAACTCTCGGTTCATCAGATCTGCACATTTCATGTCAGAAGGCCTTTGCAAGCATCGCGCCGATATCCACGCTCGATCAGTGCCGCCTTTCCCGCCCTTCACGCCGTGGAGATCGACGTTCACGTCCGGTTCTTTGCCCGACGTCACCGGGCCGTTACGTCGCGGGCCGTCGAAACATGTGACTACAATGCGGGCATGCCCGATGCTTGGCCCTGGTAACAAGATAGCGAAGACACATGCTTCTCTCGTCCGGCCGCGCCGCCTTCAATCGCGGCGACTACTTTCAGGCGCACGAGCTGTGGGAGGACGTGTGGCATGACCTCGAGGGCGGCGAACGCATCTTCGTGCACGGCCTGATCCAGATAGCCGCTGGCCTACACCACATGCAACAACGCCGGCGCAGCCCGGCGGCGGGTCTCCTGCGCAAGGGCCTGGCGAAACTCGCAGCGAAAACGCCCGCCCCATTCGCTGAGCTGCACATCGATACGCTGACCAGCGAGGTTGCGAGCCTGATTGCCCAGCTGGACACGATCGGAACAGCGGTTGCGGACCTCGGGGCCATCCCCGCAACCGCACCAAGGTTGGTTCTCTGACCGACGGGCG
>JANOJB010000109.1:0-39110 GCA_031407985.1 Pseudomonadota bacterium
ACCAGCGGCCACATCCAACACCTCGCCCGCCGCCGGGACCAAACGCAACGCCTCGCGCGCGAACGCTTCGAACGAAACCATGTTCTCGGCCACGTAGCCCTCGGCAACCAGATCCCAGGGCTCGGCCGTGGCAAGCGGCGACGGAGTGGGCGCGGATGTGGGAACGGGCGCGGGCGCGGGCGCGGGCACAATCGGACCAGTCATCGCCGCAGTCTAACGCCCGTCGTGTGTTTGTTGCGACGGCGTTGCCGCATCCCCATCCTTCGATACGCCCAAACGATGGCGAACTGGCAAATGCAACCTTTGGATTGGACAGGGTTTAGGCAATGAAGTGGGCTATGTTTATGGCTATGTCGAAGGCCGTAAATGTGGCGGACCTCAAGAACCATTTGAGCGAGCACCTCGACGCCGTCGAAAACGGGGAAGACGTCGTCATCTGCCGGCGCAATGTTCCTTTTGCGCGCATCACGGCGATTCCGTTGCGGCCCAACCGAAGCAAGCTGGCGTTCGACCGCGGCAAGATCAAGATTCGGGGCGACATCACGGGCCCCGCCGTGCCCGAAAGCGAGTGGAATGCGCTTCGCGACGATCACAATCCCCTGAAATGATCGAGCGATCCAGGTGAGGATTCTGCTCGACACCTGCACGGTGATTTTCACCGCGCAGGATCCAAGCCGGTTGTCCAAGGCGGCGCGCGACGCTTTGGTCGATGAAGACAATGTTGTGTTCGTCTCGGTCGTCACCGTGGGCGAGCTGGCATGCCTTGTCGATCGGAAGCGGATTATCCTTCCCCGCCACTGGAAGACTTGGTTCCGCGAATGCGTCGATCGCAATGGATGGAATCTGCTCCCTCTGACGATCGAGATCATGGAGGAGGCCTACTCGCTACCCGAGCCGATACATGGAGATCCGGTCGATCGGATTCTGATCGCGACCAGCCGGGTCGAAGACATGACCATTGTCACAGCGGACCGCTTGATTCTTGCCTATCCGCACGTCAAATCCCGGGGATGATCTGTTCGGCGTCTCCGACGATCACCCCAACCGCCGGATCACGACGGGACTGGTTAGTTCCCTCAGCGCATGTCCGCCCACCCAACGCGGCGCCGCCTCCCGCGCGTCAGCCAGCCGGCGGGCCACGACCACCGCGGCGGTGTTCAGCGCGTGGTTGCGCTTGCCTATCGCGCGCAGCGCCATGTTCACCGCCTTCTTCACGAAATTCCGATCGTCGCCCGCCGCGCGCTCGACCAAGACCAATCCCTTCAAGAACGGCGCGTCGCCGCTGGTCTTGTCGTGAACGGTTAGGCCCCACAGCAGCGCGAAAGCAGCGCGCTTGACGAATTCGTCAGGTTGACCGCTCCACTGCGCGACCTTGGCCCACGCGTGCGGCGTGCGATCGAACAGCGCGAAACACGCGGTGTCACAGATGGCCCAGCTGTCGAAATCCCGGCACCAACGATCCATTTGCGCGGGCGTCACGCGCGTGGGCTCGTCGATCAGCGAAGCCAGCATGCGGGCCTCGTAAAGCCCGGTGTCCCACAGCGCGGCGGCCAGCTCGTGATTCCGTCCCAGCTGTTTGGCCAGGACCCTCATTTGGGCCATCGACACGCCCAACGCGTTGCCCGACGGAATTCCGAACCGCGCCATCCCGGCGACGGTGGCCTTGGTGCCGTGATCCTTCAACCACTTGATCGCGGCCCCGAGATTCCCCCCGATCCGGGCTTTTGCCGTTGTACCCGTCCCCGTCTTCTTGGGCCTAATAGGCATGAGCTCGCACGTCCCCTTTCTCCGTTGCAGCCTACCCTTGAAGTGGAGATGCGCCCAAAGGAAGGCGGGGATCCATCGAGCTGACCCCGTGAGCCGGCGCCCCTGCCTTTCATCGCCGTTCCTCGCCGCCCATTGAGTGACCGAGCTAGTCAGTCATATAGGACACGAAGTGGCGCGTTCGATTCCCGAAGACCGGCTTGCCCGCCTTGTTCAGGTGGCGACGGGTGTGTTCATCGATCAAGGATTCCAGCGCACGCGGATGGACGACGTCGCCGAAGCGCTGGGCGTCGCGAAGGGCACCGTCTACCTGTATGTCGAAAGCAAGGAGGCGCTGTTCGACTTGGTCTGCCGCTCGGCCGACGTGCCTTTTCAGCCACCCGCAAAACTGCCCCTTGCATCTCCACCGCCTGGAAGCACGATTCGGTACATCGTCGATCGCCTGGCGGCGGGGCAGGTCATGCCGGCCCTGGCTGATGCGCTGGGTGGCCGTCGGCGCAAGGCCGCGGACGAGCTTGCGGCGATCGTCGGCGACATCTACGACGCGCTGGCACGCAACCGCGTGGGCATCAAACTGGTCGATCGTTCCGCACGGGACCTTCCCGAGCTTGGAAAGATCTGGTTCGGCGGGGCGCGGGGGTTTCTCCTGGCGGCCCTTGGTCAGTACCTGTCCGACCGCATCCGACGCGGACGCCTACGCAAGCAGATCGACGTCAGCACCGCGGCGCGATTCATGGTCGAGACGTGCGCGTTCTGGGCCGTCCATCGACATTGGGACACCGGACGCCAGGACGTGCCCGAGGCGACGATTCGCGCCACTGTGATTGGCCTTGTGAAAGCCGCGTTGGTTGACCCCACGAACAACGCCAAGAAGAACGCCAAGAAGAACGCCAAGGAGAACACCAAGGAGAACACCAAGAAAGGATCACGGAAATGAGAGCGCTGATGAACCGACTGCTGGGCCGATCGAACACCTGTCCGGTTCCGCGTGCGTGTCCCCCATCCACCAACCGTCGAAGGCTGGTCCGTTTGTCCTTGCCGCTGATTTCATTTGTCGTCCCGACCGTCGTGATGGCATACCGCGTCCTTATTCCAGGAAGCTGCATCGCCGGATTCAATGCGCTGACGTTCGGGTTCGGAACCACTGTGCTGGGAACCTGCGTGACATATTTCATCGGCATCCGGGCCGCCCGTCGGGCCTGACAATGCGGCGTCCCGCCGGCACGGCCCGACGAGGGCGTCATTTGCCGCTTGTGGTGTGCTCTTGTCATCGACCAATACGGCCTGCACCGCGACGAAATGTACTTCGTCGCCTGATACATGCATCCCTTCTCGGCCCTGCTGTGGCTGCCGGGCCTGTGGCTGTGCCTCGTTCGCACCGACGACCACGGCGTCCTTCGCGTGTTTGGGGCCATCTTCGTTGTCAGTCTGGGCGTGTTCCTGCTGACGCGCGGCAAGCCGTATTACCTGGCGCCTGCCTACCCGCCCCTGTTCGCGGTGGGAGCGCTGGCCTGCGAACGGTGGCTGACGCGGGCCTGGCGACGAGCGGCATTTCTAGCCAGGTCGCTACAGGTCTGGGACTGGCGATCTTCACCCTGCCGGTGATGTCACTTGATCGCATGGATGCCGTCGTGGGGAAACTTCTGGGCGGGCTGGTGCCACCCATGGCCCTGATCCACGATCTGCACGACGAATACGGCTGGCAACAGCAACGTCATGTGCCGGTTGTACTTTGCCGGGGGCTGGTCGGGCGGCTTGGAGATCTCTGGCCCGAACTCAAACAATACGACCACGCGTTCCGCGAATCGCGGTAGCCACGGGTTCAACTGGGGGTACCCGATTTCGGGGTTAGGTCGAAGGTCCACCCAAGAACTGGAGGGGCAGATTCGAGCAACAACAGAGCCGCGACGCAGATAACAAGGTCAAGCACACCAGGCATGGAAGCGAGGCCGTTTGGTCTTGCCCCAAATGCGCACGGTTGACACCAATATCTCTCCTGGCTACGTTGGGCGACCTTCCCGATTTAAGAAACATCACATGATGACCTTCGGCTCTCCACATCGGATCAGGCAGTATGGCGTCGAAACAGGTCACAGGCTATTGGCGTTTCTGGCTGCCGGTCTCTTACTTTCCGGGGGATGGACGCCTCCGGCGATCGCCGCCGCGTCGGATCCGGTGGAGGACGATCTCAACAGGCAGGGCTTCGAAGCGCGAAAGCGAAGCGACGACGCCGCGGCGCTGGACTTTTTTCGCAGGGCCTATCAGCTTCATCGCAGTCCGCGCGCCGCTGCGCAGATGGGCCTGGCCGAGGTCGCGCTCGGTCGTTGGGAGGACGCCGATATTCATCTGGGAGAGGCACTGGGCGCACCAGCGGACCCCTGGATTCAGAAGAACGACAAGGTTCTGATGGACACCCTCGAACGCGTCCGGAAGCAGTTTGGCAGCCTACAGGTCTTGGGTGGACCCGCCGGCGCGGAGGTCGTCGTCGAGGGAAGGGTGGTCGGATTGCTGCCAATGAAGAAGGCCGTGCGCGTTCGGAACGGGGAATGCCGACTGGAGATCCGGGCACCCGGGTATGCAAGCGCAAACCGAACCGTCACTATTACGGCAAGCAATCCGACGCGCGAGACGGTCGAACTTTCGCCGCCTCAGGTCGTCACGACCGCGCATACGATGGCGCCACCGCCCAAGGACGGCAGAGACAGCATCCCCGCTGCGCCGGAAACGACGTCTCTCATTCCTCCCAAACAGCTTTCGGCGCAGCCGGTCAGCGATGAGAAGCGGACCCAGGCGCGCCTGCGCACGGTGGGGATCGCCTTGGCCGGGGTTGGCGTTGCGGCCATCGGCGCGGGAGTTACCTTCGGTCTCGAGGCCAGGTCAGCCGGCAACACCAACAGCCAAGTCGGCAACACATTTGACCCAGATGCCGATAGACGAGGCAAGCGCCAGCAGACCGCGCAATATGTGAGCTTGGGTGTCGGTGCGGCGCTGGTCGCAGCCGGAGCCGTCACGTTCGCCCTCGGTGTGACATCGGACCGAGAAGCGAACAACACGCACGCTGCCTTGCTGCCGCTTGCCGAAGGTGGGGCCGTAGCTGCGTGGTCCGGACGTTTCTGAAGCTAGCCCGAGGAGTTCTGCCATGGTCCGTAGCCGCGCTGGTTTCGCTTCGATAGTCAGGATTGCAGCGGCCGTATTTGGGCTGCTGGGCCTTGGCACCCACGGCTGCAGGTACCAGGCCAATCCGCCGGCGGGCGGCCTCAGATGCGCCAGCGCTCAACCCGGAAACAACCGATGCCCGGACGGTTACAGCTGCCACCAGACACCGACCGACGGTCGTTGTGTTGCCACTTGCTGGCCGACCAGCACGCCACCTCAGGTCGTGTGCGATTCAGACGCGGCTGTACCTTCGGACACCGCCGATACCAGAAACGATATTGTTGCCAACGGGGGGACAGCCGGCGCCACTTCAGTGGGAACCGGCGGCTCAACGGGTGGAACTGTCGGCGGAGGCGGGACGCCTGGGACGACGGGCGTGGCCGGTACCGGCGGCTCGACGGAATGCAGGACTGATCAGCACAAATGCAGCGGCATGTGCGTGGACGACAACTCAGTGGATCACTGCGGCACGCTGTGTGACAAGTGCCAACCCCCACCCGGCGCCACTGCCACGTGCGACGCCACGAGGTGCGACTTCACATGCGCGGCCAATATGAAGAGGTGCACCGCCTCGGCGAATTGCGTTCCAACAGCCGGTTGTTGTGTCAACACGGACTGTGCCCCGCAAGCGGGCGGACAGACCGGAACCTGTGACTCCGGAACGCACATGTGCAGCTATGCCTGTCCGGCGAACATGCAATCTTGCACAGGCGGCGGTACAACGGCCTGCATTGCCGCAGGGGCCTGTTGCACGGACACAGATTGTCCGGGTTCCTGCCAGGCATGTTCCGCGGGCCACATCTGTATAGCGGCCATCAGCAAGGATGACCCTACCGGTCGTTGCTTGGGCACCTGCGATACGGCTGGATCCTGCAAGAGCAAGAGAGGGCAAACCTGCAATACAACGCCGGGAGGCTGCGTGGCGGGCGCATCTTGCAGCCCGGACGGCTACTGCTGCGATCAGGCCTGCGCGGCGTCCTGCATGGCATGTGATATCCCTGGCTTGCAGGGGACCTGCACTCCCGTGGCGTCGGGCGTTCCCCACGGCAACCGAACCGCGTGCGTTGGTGTTGGCACACCCTGCGGAGGTTCTTGCGCCAGCCGCACGGACGGTGCGTGCGCGTATCCGACAACCGCGAACGCGTGCCCGGTCCCCTCGAACGGAACCGCGACTTGTGTAAACGCGCAATGTGACTTCGAATGCGGCGCTGGCAAGTTCAAGTGTGGGAACGCTTGCCATTCATGCTGCAAGGATGCCGATTGTCCCGTGGGAATGAACGAGGAAGCAACCTGCGGCATCGATCACCTGTGCCAAGCGCGCTGTAAGACGGACACGACGCGGTGTCGTGGCACCTGTCGTCCTTCGAGGATCCTGGGGGCCTGCGTGGCGTCCCTGCCCAACCCCTCATCGAGCCTCTACTGGTGTGATACTGACGAGGACGAGCGGTACTCAAAAGGGAATTTGGATTCACAGCGGGCGATTCAAGGCGGGTACAATCCGAACGATCCTGGGGTTGTCGACCAGTACTGCCTGGACATATCGGACGACCTCACGCTCCAGTACTGCAGTTCTTCGCTCTACTCATCCGCGCGCAAGGCTCGGATGGACATGGTGTACCTGTACTCAGTCTCCTTCGACAGCGACGGTCGCGTGCTGCAATTCAAGCCAACACCCAGCGCCAGTTCAAGAACCTGCACACCCTGAGTGCGGTGTTCTGACAGAGTAGGTCGTCGTTTCCCCGTCATGACGTTGTCCACGCCAGCCGCGGCGGCCACCGCCTGCCCCGTGTGCGCTCAGCCAGGATTCAGTTGGCTTGGATTACACCGCAGCCGTGCCGATCCGTATTCGTTAGGCCATGAACGACGATGGGGTGACCGATGATGTCGGTTCCAGATCCGTCCCCGATCGTCCATCGCGTGGCTGCGTCGCCGTTCGTTCGCGTGTAAACGAGCGTGGCGGTCATCTGGGCGTTGCAGGTGATCTGTCCCATACCCGCACCGATCCCCTCGCCACGCGTGGGCATTTGAGCAGTGCCAGTTCCTCCCCAATGGTCACCCTGCGTGGCCATCGCGCAACCCGTACCAGCATGGATGTGGATGCCGTGCACCCCTTGAGGACAGTTGGCGAGATTAATGGTCACCTGCACACCGTTTGTAACCTGCACAAACGCCGCGGTCCCCGTGATTGTCCCTGGGGTGAGGAGTGCAATCATCGCTGTTGCCGACGCGCTGCCGCCGCCCGCGCCCGCCGTTCCGCCACCACGGCCGCCCGTCGCGCCGCCTGCCCCACCCGTGCTGCCGCCACGGCCACCGGTCGCGCCGCCGCCGGCTCCACCGGCGCTGCCGCCACGGCCGCCCGCACCGCCGGTTGCTGTCGCTCCGCCCACCGCACCGCCGGATGCCGCGCCACCCGTGCCGCTGCCACCGCTGGCGCTGCCGCCGGTGCCACTGCCGCCCGTACTGTTGCCGCCGCTGCCGCTGCCGCCGGTCGCGCTGCCACCGGTACCACTGCCACCACTTCCACTGCCGCCACTTCCGCTGCCGCCACTTCCGCTGCCGCCAGTACCTCTACCGCCCGAGCCGCTTCCTCCGGTGCCCCCGTCCGATCCGCCGCCGCAGCCGACCGAACCGATCGCGGCGAACAACATACCCAACGAGAGAAGGACCAGGTGACCAGCGGTTTTGCGCGACGACATTTGGAACTCCTTGATTCTGCGTTTCAGCTCGCCGGTTTTTTTCCGGTTCGGTTGGTGACATTACTCCGCCAGCGGACGCGCGGCGAGCAAACACCCACACCTACGATCACCGCGTTAGGATTCCCGGATCCGCACATGTCCCGACTGCCTGCCTTCCTGTGTGTCTTCTGTGTCTTCACGATCGCCTGCCTCGGGCAGTCGCGGATTGCCCACGCCCAGGATGCGGATCCCTGGTTCGGGCACGACAAGGCCCTGCACTTCGCCGCGACCGCGTCCCTGGCCGGCGTCGGCTACGGTGGCTGCGCGATGTTCACCGATTCGCGCCCCACCCGCGTCGTCGCCGCGACCACTTTAGCGATGGGCGCGGGTATCGCCAAGGAGGTGTGGGACCTGGGCGGCCACGGAGACGCGTCGTGGAGAGATCTCACCTGGGACGTCATCGGAACCGCGACCGGCGTCCTGGTGGCCAGCGCCATCGACTGGATGATTCGTCGCGCGCGCCAGCCGGTTCCCGTCGGCGACGGCGGCTAAACAACCTGCGTCTCCCCAACGTGGGTCTCAGCTCACGCATCAAGCTTGCGCTCATCAGCGGGGAACCGGTCCTTTTCTGCGATGGCGGGTCTCGGCCTCTTCGACCGAGTGCGAGCTTCTGATGTCAACGTCACGCTTGGCGATCGTCGCCAGACGCCGGTAGTGCTCTTGGAGCACGTGCAGCTCGTCCTCGGACAAGGCCTCGACATCGATTAGACGATTGCTGGCTCCCTGAATGGCCGCCACGATCTCGTTCAGCTTCAGGTGCAGCGCCAGTGCGTCTTTGTTCTGAGCACGCTGGATCAGAAATACCATCAGGAACGTGACAATCGTCGTTGACGTGTTGATGACCAGTTGCCAGGTGTCTGAAAAATGAAACAACGGCCCCGTGACCAACCACGCCGAGATGACCATCGCCGCGATGGCAAAAGCCCAGGAACTCCCCGACCAAACGGTGACGTGGTGTGATACGCGCTCCAGCGCGCGCCCGACATTGGTTCGGGGTCGTGTTCGGATCTGGCGTGTGGCGTGGTCCACGGCGCACAGGTTGACTGCGATCAGGTGCCCTGTCGAGTCCCGGCAAACCCTGCGTCCGATCCCGAGGCTCACGCATGAAATGCCGCATGAGTCGCGCCAGATCGGAAGGTACGGGGTGGCATCTGCGATGCACCCCGCGGAGGGTATGCGCGTACTGGCGGGTGACACCGCGTCACCGATCCTGGCTCCGGTGACATTCCCAACTCGCAGACTGGTGATCGTCCTCGGCCTTATCTCTGCGCTGTCCGCCCTCGGCGGAAGCGCGGAGCTGATCCTCTGGCCGCACGGAAACCGGTATGTGCCCGTCGACCTCCTACGGGGGACGCCGTTTGAAACCTTTCTAGTGCCCGGTTTGCTTCTGGGCGTCGTTGTCGGCGGCAGCAGCCTGGTATGCGCAATGGCCGTGTGGCAACGGTCGCGCGCCGCGGTCGATCTGACGGTGCTGGCAGGCGGCGCATTGACCGTGTGGATCGCCGCGGAGGTCGCCCTGTTGCGCGGAATCCACTTCCTCCACGTCGTGTTCGGCGTTCTGGGTGTCGCGATTCTTTCGCTGGGTGTCGGCGCCGGCTGGCGTTCGCACGAGGCGCGCCACCGGTGGATTTTCGGCGTGACGCTGGCCGAGGCGATGGGTTTTCTGGTACCGGCGACGGTTGGACTGCTCTCGGTCAGGGCCGGCATCCGGGGCCTGGAGCAGGCGGCCCTTGTGGTGACCGCCGGGCTCGTCGAAGGGCTTGCTCTTGGAGCCGGTCAATCGTGGGCCTTCCCGCTCCCGGTCCGGCGGCTGCGTTATACGCTGCTCACGTCCCTGGGCGCCGCGATCGTCTGGCTGTGCGTCATGTCGACCGTGCTGCTGGCGAAGGCGGACGGCACGCCGTTCGCCGTGGTGATCATCGCGTCCGTCGCTGCCGCGGTCATCGGAGTTGGCGCCATCGGCGCCGCCCAGTGCCCTCGAAATCCGCCACCATGCGCAACGGACCAAGCGGTGGATCGCGTGGACCGCAACTGCCTGGACGATCGCGCTTCCACTTAGCTTCGCCCCCGGGCCCCTGGTCGACGAATCGACGCCCCTGTCCTCACACCTTGTGTTGTGGGGCAGCGGCGGCCTGCTCATGGCCTACGTGATGGCCCTTGTCACCTGGCAGGGCGTGCGGCGCGTCGCCTCGGTCGACAACGTCAGCGGCTGAGGATCCTGACGAATCACGCGCACCGATCCTGTCCCGACGGTCATTCAGGGCACACCGGCGGTCCAGCGCAACGCGCCTTCCAGGTGACCGCGAAAGCTCGCGTCAGCATAGGACGCCTGCGTGTGACCAAGCGCCGTGTAAAACGCGCGGCCACCGTCGTACTGGTGGTACCAGGCGACGGGGTGATCGCCCATGCGGTATTCGGCGGGCGGATTGAAGCTGTCCTCGTCCAGCGCGAGTACCACGTGAATCCCCGCCGTCGCGGCGACGTTTGACTGGAAGGTGTAGTACTCGTCCTCGCGCACCCAGCGCGCGGGCAGCCCCGCCGCCGCCGGATGCCGCGGCTCGCGCACGTCGATGGCGGCGGTCGTGATCGGCGGATGGCGCAGGAAGTACGCCCCCACCAGGGCTCCGTACCAGGGCCAGTCGTACTCGGTGTCGCTGGCCGAATGAACGCCCAGATATCCGCGGCCCGAACGAATAAAACCCTCGAACGCCGCCTGCTGGCCATCGTCCAGCACGTCGCCTGTCGTCATCAGAAACGCGACCAGATCGTAGGTCGCCAGATTCGCGGACGAAAAAGCCGCGGCGTCCTCCGTGCTGTCGACGGTCCAGCTCAGCCTGGCTCCGATGTCCCGCACGGCTTCCAGCGCCGCCGGGATCGCGTCGTGGCGAAAACCCAGAGTACGCGAGAAGACCAGCAGGCGAATCGTCGGTGATGCATCGGCGGCCGTCGCTGCGTCGGCCGTGCGAACGGCCGCATTTCCGCAACCCGACCAGCCCACCATCAGCATAGACAACGCGACCAAGCCGATCGCTCGCATGCGCGCAGTTTACACCGGCACCGAACGAAGAAAATCCGCCCGCCCGCGTTCAAGACCGCGCGGCGAGCGGATTTTTATCAGGATGCAGGAGGCAGGATGCTCCTACTTGATGAACAGAATTTCCTGATACGTCGGCAGGGGCCACAGATCGTCTTCCACCACGGACTCCAGTGCGTCCGCCGCTTCGCGTACCTTCAGCATGGCGGGCAACACCGCCTTGCAGAAATGCTTCGCTTCGGCCAACGCGTCGCCCCCAGCGTGCTCGCCCGTCACCTCATCCAGTCGGCCCAGCCCCACCTGTAGTTTGGCGACCAAGTCGGTCACCTGCTTCAGCACGGCCGTGTCGGGCGTGAACCCCGCCCCCTTCATGGCGGTGGCGTTCTCGGCCAACGCGGTCTGATAACGAAAGGCCGCCGGAAGGATGGAGGTCCTGGCGATCTTCGTGGTCAGGTTGGCCTCGACGTTCACGGTCTTGCAGTACTGCTCCAGGTAGGTCTCGTACCGCCCGTGCAGCTCGCGCGGCGACAACACCTTGTATTTGTCGAACAACGCGATCACGTCGGGCTTTTGCAGAACCGGCAACGCGTCGACAGCGGTCTTGTAGTTCGGCAGCCCGCGTTTTTCCGCTTCGGCGTGCCATTCGGCCGAATAGCCGTTGCCGTCGAAAATCACGGCGCCGTGCTTCTGCATGATCTCGGCAAGTACGTCCTGGATCGCGACGTTCAGTTTCTTGCCGCTTCCTACCGCCGACTCAAGCTTGGTGGCGATGTAGTCACACGATTCGGCCACGGCTGTGTTCACGGCGATCATCGGATCACCTATCGACTGGCTTGATCCGACCGCCCGGAATTCGAAGCGATTCCCGGTGAAGGCCATGGGGCTGGTGCGGTTACGATCGCCCGCGTCCATCGGCAGTTTGGGCAGTGAATCAACGCCGATCTCAAGCGTGCCCCTCATCTTCGACGACTTGGCGCCGCCGCCCCTGATCTGCTCGAACACGTCGGACAATTGTTGCCCCAGGAAGATCGAGATGATCGCGGGAGGTGCTTCGTTGGCACCCAGTCGATGGTCGTTGCTGGCGGTGGCGATGACCGCGCGCAAGAGGCCCGCGTGCAGGTGCACGGCGCGGATCACCGCGCCGCAGAACACCAGGAACTGCGCGTTGTCGTGCGGCGTGTCGCCGGGATCAAGCAGGTTGCCCTGGGTTGCATTGCCGAACGAGAAGTTGACGTGTTTGCCCGAACCGTTCACGCCCGCGAATGGTTTTTCATGCAGCAGGCAGACCAGCCCGTGTTGCTCGGCGACCCGCTTCAAGAGCACCATCACCAGTTGCTGGTGATCGGCGGCGATGTTGGAGCTTTCGAAAACGGGAGCCACCTCGAACTGTCCCGGTGCGACCTCGTTGTGGCGGGTCTTCACGGGTACGCCCAGCTTGAACAGCTCGCGCTCGACGTCCATCATGAACGCCAGTACGCGGTCGGGAATCGAGCCGAAGTAGTGGTCCTCGAACTCCTGGCCCTTGGGAGCCTTGGCCCCGAACAGCGTTCGCCCGGCGTTCAGAAGATCCGGACGCGCGTAATAGAAATTCTTGTCGATCAGGAAGTACTCCTGCTCGGCGCCGGCATAGGAGACCACCATCGCGGGCTTCTCGTGGCCGAACAACTTCAGGATGCGCGCGGCATGTGTGTTTAGCGCCACGCCGGAACGAAGGAGGGGCGTCTTCTTGTCCAGCGCTTCGCCGGTCCATGATACGAACGCGGTCGGGATGCACAGGGTGGTCCCGTTGGCGCTTTCAAACAGGTAGGCCGGACTGGTCACGTCCCAGGCGGTGTAGCCACGCGCCTCGTTCGTCGAACGAATGCCACCGTTCGGGAAGCTCGATGCGTCCGGCTCACCCTGAACCAGGGTCTTGCCCGCGAACTCGGTGATCGCGCCGCCCTCGCCGTCGGGTGACAGGAAGCTGTCGTGCTTCTCGGCGCTGAAGCCGGTGAGCGGAAAGAAAACGTGGGCGTAGTGGGTGGCGCCTTTCGCCAAGGCCCAACTCTTCATGGCCGAGGCGACCGCATCCGCGACCAAAGGGTCAAGCGTCGTGCCCGTTTCGATGGTGCGCTTGACCGATCGGAACACCTCCTTGGGCAACTGCGCCTTCATGGTCGCCAAGCCAAAGACGTTCGTTCCGAACAAAGACTCGGCCGAACTCTGTTTGTAGTCGACCGGTGCGCCTGGATGGGTGTAGTTCGTCGCCGCCGTTATCGCTGCCCTTCGAGCCGTGCGTCCGTTCATGGTTCGTATGTCTCCTTTCGACCTGTTTCAATAGACCGACAACCGACCTTCTTTTTAGCGCCTCGCGGCCCGGAGGGAACGGGGTTTGTTCATGCGCGAGCGACATTTTTTGGGATGCAGCGCAGAATGAGGCGGCCGTCTGTCCAACATACTTCCGCCATGTTTCGGGAGCTTGTCCGGCTGGTTAATGCGCGCACGCGACCGCGCTAAAGACCGGATTGTGTCTCGATGGCGCGCCGAAAGCGCTCCCCCGATTTGAACAGCTCCGGCATCAGTTGCCATGCCGTCTCGCCCAGCGGACTCGGCTGCCGGCCGAGCGCGCACTGCAGGTAAACCGCTTCCCGCAACAGCGGGTCGAGATCCGCCTTGCGGCGTGTCTCCCAGGCGGAGTCGTCCATCGTGTCCCGCAGGGCCGCGGCTTCAAAGTCGATCAGGATCGCTTCCAGCGGCGCCGGACAAATGATGCAGTTGTGCAACTGGGCGTCTCCGTGCACCAGTCCGCCCGCGTGCAGCGCGGTCAGTTGCGCGAAGGTCTCTTCGGCCATCCGCCACAGCCCGGCGGTGGTCGCCAGCGATAGCTTCTGCGCCGTGGTTATGTTGCTCTCGGGAGGCTCCGCGCCGAACGGCGAAAGGCGTGCGTACGATTGACCCGGAATCAGGCAACTACGAAACACCATCGAATCGTGTCCGATGGGCGGCGGTATAGAGCACAGACCCGAAGCAAATAGGTGGTGCTGGTATTCGGCCGCGGGATCGCCGTTCAAGCGTCCGGCGAAGTATGTCTTTCGAAAATGCAGCGGGTAGGTCTGCGCCGCCACGTGCGCGCGGCGTGTCTCGGCGCCGGCGATGACCATATCGGCGCTCATCAACTGCAACCCGTTCGACTCGCGGTGCACCAGGGTGCGGACCACAAAATCGTGGCGCGGAGCTTTCTCGATCAGGTGGAACAGCTCCGTCGCCAGAAGGACGCTGTGTCGCGGGGAGACCGCGATGACCCGCCTATCGTCCATCGTGATCTGCCATACGACGGCGGACCGCCGGACACAAGCGGTCCCGACCTATCGAAGGGACTTGGGGTCGCCGGTCGTGGCCTCGCGTTGACGCCCATCCAGCAAGCAGGCGACGTTCATGTCACCCATCACGTTGATGGTCGTTCGGCAGCGGTCCAGGAACCAATCGACGGTCAGCAAGAGTGCGATGTATTCGGTAGGAAGTTTCACCGCTGTAAACACAAGCGTCATAGTAACCAGGCCGGCTTCGGGAATTCCCGCCGCTCCGATCGACGCAATGACGGACGTCAAGACCACCATCACTTGTTGGCCCAGGCTAAGTTCGATCCCCAGCATTTGGGCGATGAACAGCGCCGCCATGGCCTCGTACAACGCGGTGCCGTCGTTGTTGAAATTTGAACCCACAAGCGCGCCCAGGCTGGCGGATTGCTCGCGCAGGCCGACGCGCGTGCGCAGGCGTTCGTATGTCACGGGCATGGTGACGGTGGAGCTGGCCGTCGAGAACGCCATGACCAGCGCGTCGCGTGTTCCCGACAACAGGGCCTTGGGGCGAACCCACGATCCGAAGCGGATGCGCACCAGATAATATGTGGCCTGAATGGTCAATGCCGCCAACACAGCGACAACGAACATTCCCAATGCGGCAAACGGGGCGAAGCCGCTGGTGCCGACGATGCTGGCCACCTTGCCAAACACCGCGAACGGCACCAACGCGATGACCCAGGACAACACCACAAGAATCGATGAGAATCCCAAGGCGACCAGATCCTCGGCGGTCTTGCGTTGTGCGCCCGAAAGGGTTCGGATCGCCAACCCAAACGCGACCGCAATCAACACCACGCCGATCACCTTGTTGTCGACGAACGGACCAAGAAGGCTGCTGGGGATGTTGTCGAGCAACTGACTCATGACGTCGCCGCGCACGCCCGACGGCCCGGTGGGGTGATCCAGATGGGCGTGGCGGCCGGGCTTGACGACGTTGGCAACCACCAGGCCGACGATGATCGCCACGAATGTATTCAGAAGCAGCAAACCGGCCATGCGAAGCGCCAAACGTCCACGGATCTCGGCGGTGATGATCGCGTGGACCACGGCGACCAGGATCAAGGGCGGGGCCAGGGCGCCGAGGACCCGCAGAACCAGCCGCGCCGGCTGGTCGAACGAACCGGCGCCTTTCCCCAAGATCAGGCCCGCCCCGATTCCCAACACCAAGCCGATGAGAATGCGCAGATAGAGCGGTCGTGCGTTCCACCAACGGAAGGGGCCGCCGTTTGAAGTACGCTCCGCCCCAGGACCTGAATCCGGCTTCACCAAGCGGGCACGCTAGCACGCACGAGTGCAACGGGACCAACAGGTCTCGCTCCCCCCCTCGACTTTGAGGCCTTGTCGCCTGACTTGATCACCGGCGCCACGGTAGTGATAGAAAGCAGCCACCGATGAACAACACAGACGACTTCACTTTTCAGGGGCAGGGCACGCTGAAACGGGTCGACACGTTCGTTTCCAAGGCGGGCAAGCCCATCTTGACCTTGATCTTCGAAACCGGCGGACAGTATCCGCAACTGATCCCCATCAAGGTCTTCGGTCGGCTGGCCGACGACGCCGCGGCCTGGAAGCCGGGAACAGTCCTGGCGGTGACCGGGCGCATGGGTGGACGCGACTGGAACGGAAAGGTCTTCGGCGACAATGTCGCGATCCACATAGACGTGGTCAATGCGGCGGACGAAACCGGCGGCGCGCCACCCGATGACGGCGTTCCTCCCCCGGGCGATGACGACGTTCCTTTTTGATGGTTAGGAAGCGCCCCCGATGATGGAAGCCCCTGGGATCTCGTAGCGCAGCAGGCGGACCTCCAGCGGGCCGTTGAACAGACGGTGGGTGATCGCCGGGCGGCGGCGCACCTCCTGAATCCACATCGGGTTGCCGGACAGAACGACGACGCCCCAACCTTTGAATCGTTCGATGGCTTCGGCCATGCCGCGATACAGACCAGCCAGTTTCAACTGCGCGACATGGGTGTCGCGGGCCGCGCGTCCGGGATCCGTCTCGGGTGCGGGGTACGCGCCACGAGCAGAACCACGACCGGCAGCACGGACCGGGGCGCCAGGGAGACGACGCGCGGAATCGCGCGCGGCCCCACGCGCGGGACCGCGCGGCGTGTCTTGTGCGATGGCACGCGCGCCGCCGGCGTCACCTCCCGCGGGATCACCCATCAGACGCTCGCCGTAGGGCGGGTTCATGACCAGATTTCCGTACGGCCAGCGCGGGTTCGCTTCACGTACGTCGCCGACATCGAAGATCAGATCGCGTTCCACGCCGGCCGCGGCGGCGTTCTTGCGGGCCGCCTCGACCGCATCGGGAAACCGTTCCGCGCACACAATCGGCGCGGGCGCCGCAGGCAGGATGTCCGCGCGCGCGGCTTCGATCTGCCGGTTCCACGATTGCCGGGGTCCCTCCCCCGCGAACAGCGGCCAGCGTTGAAAACCAAACCGGCGTCGCAAACCCGGGGAAATCCGCCGCGCCATCAACGCATGTTCGATCGGCAGCGTGCCGGATCCGCACATCGGATCGACGAACGGCAATTCCGGATCGACCCGTCCCAACGCCAACACCGCGGCGGCCAGGGTTTCCTTCAACGGCGCATCCGTCATCGCCACGCGATAGCCACGACGGTGCAGCGGCTCGCCCGCCAGATCCAGGAACAGCTTGGCCTCCTTGCCCTGGATGTGAAGGCGAATCGCGACGTCGGGATCGCGCGGGTTCACGTTGGGGCGCGCGCCCAGGGCGTCCCGAAGCGCGTCGACCACGGCGTCCTTCACCTTCAAAGCGGCAAAACCAGAGTGGCGCAAGTCGGGCGCGTCGCTGACATCCGCCGCGACCGCCAACGTGGTGTGCGCGGTCATCCAGGTGCGCCAGTCGACGGAGCGGGTTCCGGCGTACAGGCTGTCCGCGTCCCCCACCTCGAAGCGTCCGACCTCCAGCAGCACACGCATCGCGACGCGAGCGTGTAGGCAGACGGCGAAACCCATGTCCAACGGTCCCTCGAACGAAACGCCCCCCGTGTCGCCACGCGCACCCGCGATTCGCAGGGCGGCGATTTCCCGACGAAGCGCGCCTTCGGTGCCACGCGCGCAGGTCGCGAAGAAGCGATGGGCCCCTGCCCGTCGAACCGCAAGCACAGGCAGTGCCTCCGACGACACGTCAGCCTCCGGCGTCTCCAGCACGCCCGCGTCCGTCGAATCCGTTGTCAGGACGCGTTCGCGCGGGCGGCGGCGGCGATCTGGGCCAGCGCCCAATCACGCCTCGCAATGAGTCCCTGATAGGCACTGTCCTGTTCGCGTTTCCACGCGGTCAGTTCGGCCTCGGCCTCGGCCAGATCTTTCTTGGCGTTCGCCGCGTTGACCGATCCCGCCGCCACGGCATCGGCGACCAGGACCAGGATGCGATCCGTCGGTTTGTCGCCGGCCGTTGTCTGCGTCGTCGGCGCGACCTGCAGGAAGCCCTGGCTGACCGCCAGCGTTTTGGTCTGCTCCCCCGTCCGGTAGGTCAGCACGCCCGGCTTCAGCGCCGCCATCAACGGCACGTGACCGGCCAGCACGCCGAACTCACCCAGCAGGCCCGGCGCCGCGATCTCCTCGATGTCGGCCTCGACGACGGCGCCGCGTGGGGTTGTGATGGAAAGACGCATGATGTCCGGTTACGCGTTCTGCTTGGCGATCTGCTCGGCCTTGGCGCGCACGTCGTCCATGCCGCCCTGCATGTAGAACGCCTGCTCGGGCAAATCGTCGCACTTGCCGTCGACGATCTCCTTGAAGGCCGCCACTGTGTCCTTGACCTCTACATACTTGCCGGGCGTACCCGTGAAGGTCTCGGCGACGAAAAACGGCTGCGACAGGAATTTTTCGATCTTGCGGGCGCGGGCCACAGCGATCCGATCATCCTCGGACAATTCATCCATGCCCAAGATCGCGATGATGTCCTGAAGCTCCTTGTACTTCTGAAGTATCTTCTGGACTGTGCGCGCCACCTGATAGTGCTCGGCGCCCACCACGTCGATGGACAAAATGGTCGATGTCGAATCCAGCGGATCGACCGCCGGGTAGATGCCCAGCTCGGAAATCCGGCGCGACAACACCGTCGTTGCGTCAAGGTGCGCGAACGCCGTCGCCGGCGCGGGATCGGTCAAGTCGTCGGCCGGCACGTAGATCGCCTGCACCGACGTGATCGATCCCTTGTTCGTCGACGTGATGCGCTCTTGCAGAGTACCCATCTCGGTGGCCAGGGTCGGCTGATACCCGACGGCCGACGGAATACGACCCAACAAAGCGGAGACTTCCGAACCCGCCTGGGTGAACCGGAAGATGTTGTCGATGAACAGCAGCACGTCCTGGCCCTCGATGTCGCGGAAATACTCGGCGACCGTCAGGGCCGACAGCGCCACCCGCGCGCGCGCGCCCGGGGGCTCGTTCATCTGGCCGTAAACCAACGCGGTCTTGGACAGAACCGACTCGCCTGTGCTCAGCTTCGATTCGCTCATTTCGTTGTAGAGATCGCGTCCCTCGCGGGTGCGCTCACCGACGCCGCCGAACACGGAAAATCCGCCGTGTTTCTTCGCGACGTTGTTGATCAACTCCAACATCGTGACGGTCTTGCCGACGCCGGCACCGCCGAACAATCCAATTTTTCCACCGCGACGGTACGGCGCCAGCAGGTCGATGACCTTGATGCCGGTTTCGAACATCTCGATCTTGACCGATTGCTCCGCGAACGTCGGCGCCTGCCGGTGAATCGGCATGCGCAACTTGGCCTCGACCGGCCCCCGTTCGTCAACGGGCTCGCCGATGACGTTCACGATGCGGCCCAGCACCTCGCGACCGACCGGCATCTGAATCGGCGCGCCGGTGTTCTCGACCGCCATGCCGCGCACCAACCCGTCGGTGGTGTCCATGGCCACGCAACGCACGCCATGCTCGCCCAGGTGTTGCGCGACCTCGACCGTCAGATTCCAGGCCCGATCGCTGATCGCCGGATTGGAAATGCGAAGCGCGGTGTTGATCTCGGGCAACGCGCCCCCTTCGAATTCGACGTCGACGACCGGTCCGATGACCTGAAGGACGCGTCCCTGATTGCTGGTGCTGGTCTCCATGGCTGGGTCTTCCTTTGTGCCTTTGCTATCCGCGGTCGCTAGAAACGTCTTCGTGCCAGTTTCCTGATGGGCCTATCCCTTCAGGGCCTCCGCGCCACCGACGATCTCCATCAATTCCTTGGTGATCGCGGCCTGACGGGCACGGTTGTACTGCAACGTGTAGGACGCGATCATGTCGCGCGCATTCGTCGTCGCGTTGTCCATCGCCGTCATCCGCGCTCCGAACTCGGACGCGATGGATTCAAGCAACGCGCGATAGACCTGCGATTCGATGTACTGGGGGATCAACGCCGACAACAGTTCCTCCCGCCCGGGCTCGTACAGAAAATCGATCTGCCCAGCCGCCTCGGCCGCGGCCAACTGGCCCGGCGCCGGCGCCACGGGAAGGATCTGTTCGGCGACCACGCGCTGAACGATGGCGGATTTGAACTCGTTGAAGATCAGATAAACCGCATCCACGCTGCCGTCCTCGAAAGCCTGAACCGCCGCGCCGGCCAGTTCCTTGGCCCGCGCCACCGCTTGATCCCCCGACGCGCCGGCGAACTCCTGACGAATCGCGACCTTGCGGCGGCGGAAGAAATCCCGCCCCTTTTTTCCGACAACAAGCAACGAAACTTCAGCCCCGGGCGTTTCGGCCTGGAACCGGGTGACGCGACGAAACACGTTGGCATTGAAGCCGCCGGCCAATCCCCGGTCCGATGTGATCGCGATCAGCGCGATACGGGCCGCCGGCCGCGCCTGCATCAGCGGATGCGCCACGTCCCCGGTCCGCGCCGCGATCTCAAGTACCGCGGCGGTGACCGCGTTCGCGTACGGCCGCGCCGCCACGATGGCATCCTGCGCGCGGCGCAAACGTGCCGCCGACACCAACTTCATGGCGCGCGTGATCTTCTGGGTCGACTTGACCGAAGCGATCCGCGTCCGTATGACCTTCAGAGATGCCATCTGGTCGGTCTAGGCCTTCACGTCAGGCGCAAATTCTTTCCCGAATTCGCCCAGGACGGCCTTCATGCGCGTAACCAGGCCATCCCACGCCTTGCCGTCGGTGCCCTTCTGCCGCATCTCGGTCAAGAACTCGCCGTGGCGCGCGTCGATGAACGCGAACAACTCGCGCTCGTAACGTCCCAGCGCATCAACAGCGTAGGCATCGGCGTAACCATTGGTGACCGCGTACAGGATCACGACCTGCCGCTCGACCGGCAGCGGCTGGTACTGGGCCTGCTTCAGGATCTCGACCATGCGGGCGCCGCGCGCCAGTTGCTGCTGGGTCGCCTTGTCCAGATCCGATCCGAACTGCGCGAAGGCCGCCAGCTCGCGGTATTGCGCCAGCTCCAACCGCAACTTGCCGGCGACCTTCTTCATGGCCGCGATCTGGGCCGCGCCGCCGACGCGGCTGACCGACAGACCCGCGTTCACCGCCGGCCGCTGGCCCGAATAGAACAGATCGCTCTCCAGATAAATCTGCCCGTCGGTGATCGAGATGACGTTGGTCGGGATGTACGCCGACACGTCACCGGCCTGGGTCTCGATGATCGGAAGCGCCGTCAACGAACCGGCGCCCTCCTTGTCGGACAGCTTGGCCGCTCGCTCAAGCAGCCGCGAGTGCAAATAAAATACGTCGCCTGGGAACGCCTCGCGGCCCGGGGGCCGGCGCAACAACAACGACAACTGTCGATACGCGACGGCCTGCTTCGACAAATCGTCGTAGATGATAAGGGCATGCCGGCCGCTGTCCCGGTAGTACTCGGCCAGCGTGACGCCGGTGTACGGCGCCAGAAACTGCAACGGCGCGGGCTCGGATGCCGTCGCGACGATGACCGTCGTGAATTCCATCGCGCCCTCGGCGCGCAGTTTGTCGACGACCGACGCGACGGTGGACTGCTTCTGGCCGATGGCCACGTAGAAGCAGTGCATGTTCTGGCCCTTCTGATTGATGATCGCGTCGACGGCCACCGCGGTCTTGCCGGTCTGGCGATCGCCGATGATCAGCTCGCGCTGTCCGCGACCGATCGGGATCATGGCATCGATCGCCTTGATACCGGTCTGCATCGGCTCGTGCACCGACTTGCGGGCGATGATTCCGGGCGCCTTGACCTCGATCTTGCGGCGTTCGGTCGTATTGATCGGACCCTTGCCGTCGACCGGCTGCCCAAGCGCGTTCACCACGCGCCCCATCAGGGCGTCGCCGACCGGAACCTCGGCGATGCGACCGGTCCGCTTGACCACGTCGCCTTCGCGCACCGCCTCGAAACTGCCCAGCAGAGCGACGCCGACATTGTCCTCTTCTAGGTTCAGCACCAGGCCGACCACGCCGCGGCCGAAGTCCAGCAGTTCGCCAGCCATCGCGTTTTCCAGGCCGTAAACGCGCGCGATTCCGTCGCCCGCCTCCAGAACGGTTCCAGTCTCCATGACCGAGACCTTCTGATCGAAACCTTCAATCTCCTTGCGAATGATCTCGCTGATTTCTTCGGCGCGGATTTCCATGGGCAACTTTCTTCCTTGCTGTGGCTAATTCAGTAACCGGCGGCGCAACTCGTCCAGTTGCGTACGCACGCTGCCGTCCAGTACCAGATCACCCACGCGGGCGACGATACCGCCGATCAGATTGGGATCCACCGCGGTTTCGATCAGCACCTTGCGACCCGTGCGCTTCTCCAGCGCACGGCGCACGCGGTCCAGATCCTCGGGACCCAGCGGCGACGGCGACGTGATGGTGGCGCGGACCTGCCCGGCGCGCGCGTCGGACAATTCGCGATAGGCGCGGGCAATCGATCGCAGCAACGTGATGCGCCCGCGCGTCAGCAACAACTGCGCGAACCGCTGCACGGGGACCGATGGCGCGACGCGCGGCAGGACACCACGCAAGATCGCCTGCTTCTCGGACGGTTTGATGACGGGATTTTCCAGTGCCAAACGCAGGTCGGCCGAGCTGTCGTACGCCCGCGCCAAATCGTCCAATTCCTGACCGAAACGTTCGAACGCGCCCTGGTCCACCGCCAACCCGAACAGTGCCTTGGCGTACCGCCGCGCGATCGAACCACCCGTGACGGCCATCAGACCACCCTACCCGTCGCGGGCGTCGCTGACTCGACATCACCGATAAAGGTGTCCAACAACCGCTGCTGATCGCCGGCACCAACCGATCGCCGCAGAATCTCCTCGGCGATTTTCAACGCAGCCTCGGCCGATTCACGGCGCAGTCTCACCTCGGCCTCGCGAACCTGCTGCTCGACCAGGAAGCCGGTCTCGGCCTTGATCCGTCGGGCGCGTTCCTCCGCGGCCGCAATCAGTGTCGCCTTTTCGGCTTCGGCCTCGGCCTTCAGAAGTCGTCGCATGTCGGCGATTTCGTTTTCCAGCGATCCCAGCCGCTTCTCCTGTTCGGCCAGCTTGGCCTCGGCGGCGGAGCGCAACGCGGCCGACGACGCCAGATCCGCCTTCAGCTGTTGATGACGCGCCGTCAGCGATTTGTTGACGGCGCCGCCGCCGAACTTCACCAGAATGAACAGCAACACGCCGAAATTCAGAAACTGCAACGCCAGCTTCTTCGCGTCGATAGACGGCGTGTGTTCGCCACCCTCGTGTCCACCGCCCTCCGCGGACGCGTGCTCCGCGCCCTCGCTGGCGGACGCCCTTGCGGCGGGTAGCAGGGCCGGCACCACCAGGGCCGCGAAGACGATCAGCGCGGGCAACCCGCGGCGAGCCGCGTTTCGGAATATCCGCATGAAAGAACTCACGGCGTTACCTCGCGTCCCAGAATTCGGGCGGCTGCCCGCGTGGCAATCTCACGCGCGCCCGTCTCCAGCCGCGCTTTCTCGGCCGAAACTGTCGCGTCCAGTCGAACCCTCGCGGCAGCCAGGGCTCGCTGCGCCTCGGCCTGCGCCTCGGCAATCAGCGTCTGTTCGCGGGCCTGTGCCTCCGCGCGCGCCACTGCCCGTTCGCCGCTTCCCTGCCGCCGCGCCTCCGCCAGCTCAGCCTCGGCACGCGCCAGCCGCGTGGCGGCGTCGGCTTCCATGCGGACCGCGTCTTTCCGGTACCCATCGACGCGGGTCACGCGTTCCGTACGGACGCGCAGATACGGTTTCCACACCAACTTGGTCATGACCAGGGCCAGCACGCCGAACAGCCCCAGCTGCACCAGCACCGTCCCGTCAAGATCCAGCAACTGAGGTCCGTGCGCTTGGGGCGCGACGGCGGCTTCGGCGATAAACGTGATAACAGACATAGATGGGGAAACCCGCGCGACCGTTATCAAATCCCCGACTGGCAGTCAAGGCGCGTCAGGTGTGGGCGGTATTGTCAGCGCTGGCCGCGACAGTCGCACCGTCCTGTGGCGCCCGGCTGGACCGCCCCGGTGCCGACGCCGGTCCGTCGGATGAATCGGTGACGCTGTCGTTCCTTCCCGACGTACCCGTCGGTCGTGAGGCCTACCTTTGTTTTGGGTTCGATATCGCTGCCGCCGTCCGGCAAACGGGTATCAAAACGATCGAGTGGCGGCCGGCGGACAGCGCGGTCGCCCTTCATCACGGCAAGCTCTACGTATCCAACGCCGCCTACCCCTCGGGTCCGGTTGCCTGCGATGAGCAACCAACGGGTGTGGTGCCGTTACAGGTATGGGCACCGGGGAGTGGGCCGCTGGTCCTGCCGGCGGGCGTCGCGCTGGCCCTACCAGACGACGCTCTTAGTCTGGTCGTCGAGGCACATGTTCTTCGTTTTACAGAAGGGCAAGCGATCGCGTCCGAAGTCCGACTGACCCTGGCCGGCACGGGTGCCAGCCATACCGTCGCGGCCGGTTGGACGGGGCGGGTGGCGCCCGTACCCGCGTTGCGTCCCGGCCATTTGGAGACGTCGGTGGACAGATGCACGTTCACCGACGGAATGCGCGTGTACTTCGCATGGCCGCATCAGCATCTGCTGGGCCGCAGTTTCAGCGCCACGGTTACGGGGCCTGGCCGAGTCCTGACGCTGGCGGACGTCCCGACCTGGAACTTTGCGCGTCAGGTCGCGATCGCAATCGACGCTGACATCGTCGCCGGCGACGTTCTAGATATGACGTGCACGTGGCTGAACAACACGGATCACTATGTCTTCCCGGGACCCAAAACCACCGACGAGATGTGTGGGCTGGGACTGATTGTGTCGCCACCACGCGGCAGCTCCCTTCCCTGCCTGCCGTTGCCGTAGAATCTTTCCCGAAGGGAGGCAGGCAGAATGTTGCGCATCTCGTTTCGATCTTTTCCGCTTGTCATCACGTTCGGCGTCGCGGCGACGTGTTCTCTCATCTCGGGCTGCGCCAAATCACCTCAAAGCATTTTCCCTGAGGCGGGGGTCCGCGACGCCGGCACCGACGCGGGTGACCGTTATTCCGGCAATCTGGATCGCGAGATCCCCCTGGTCACCGATGCGCTGAACCCACCGGTGCTCGTGGATTTGGACGGGGCCGCAGCGGACAGCGGGTCCGAAGCGGATTTCGGCGGTCCCGTCCTCCTTGTGGGATCGGCGGCCGAGACGAGGTTGACATCGTCGGGGTGCGACGGCTGGAGCCGCGCCGCCCCGGGGGCAGGCGCGGGAGACACAGGTGCCGGCGGTGCCAACTGGAGCAAGATCATCCTCGAAGGTACGTTGCAGGCAGTTGCCGTCGATGGCCAGGGCCGCGTTGCACTGGCTTCGCGACACCAGGCTGAGGTGGACTTCGGCAGTGGACCGATCGCCATTCCGCCGGGCTCATGGTGTCTTGTCCTATCGTCGTTTGCCGCATCGGGAACCCACCGCTGGAGCCGCAGCATCACGACATCCGGCGTGCAACTGTCGGCCTGGTCCGACGGAGGACTGGCGATCTTGCTGAACGACACCGTTGCCAGCGTGGCGTCGGACGGCAGCGTGCGGTGGGTACGCTTCTTGGATCCGCAGTTCCCAAGCGAGGGCCTATCCCTCACGGCTCAAACTGACGGTTCGGTCTGGGTGGTGACACGGTCGGGTCCCATCTTTCCGGATCCCGCGGCCTGGCAATCGCTGGTCAGGCTGTCCGCGACCGGAGAACCATTGGCGCGATTCACGTTCCGGGACGACGACCGGGGATCATTCGTTTCACTGTCGGCGGCAGGCGATATCTTCGTGGTGCACAACATCGACACGAACCATCAGGATTTCTCCCTGACCAAGGTCGGCCCCGACGGGCAGCCGATTTGGTTCAAGACCTTCTCCACCGTCACCCACGAAAAATGCATCGCCGCCGCCGCGACGAACGACGGTGGTGTGGTGATCAGCGGATGGTCCGCGGGGGCATTCGATCTGGGTGGCGGCCCCTTGAGTCCGGGAGCGCCGTCGATCTCGTTCGCGGGCAGGTTCGACGCCCAGGGGCGGCACGTCGCCAGCCACGCGTTCGGTAGCGACTGGTATGCCACGAATCTGGTTGCCCTACCCTCCGGGGCGGTCCTGGTGGCGAACGATTTTCAGGGGTCGCTGAACCTGGATGGCACAACGGTTCATACAGGAGCGGCCGGTGACAAGGATTTCCTGGTCGTGGAACTTGGTCCCACGTTGCACGTCACGCGGTTCTGGCACTACGGCAACGGAGGAGGAAGTCAGCACCTGTCCGGGATTGCCGCCGATCCGAGCGGAGCGATGTTGCTGACGGGTTCCTTCGAAGGGAAGCTGGATCTCGGTTCGGGCGTGCTGCGCGCGTTCCCGTGGTCGAATAGCTTCCTGGCCAGGGTGCAACCGTGATTCCGGACGCACGGCCGTCGATGCGGGAAGGAGTTGCCAGATGCTCGCAAGGGGAGTCAGATCCGTGGGCATGAGCGCGAGCACCACCGGTTTTGCCTTCGTCATCCTCTGTGGGATGGCGGGTGCCTGCTCGGGAAGCAAGGACACCCTGACCGCGCGCGACGCCGCCTCCGAGAGCAGGGAGGTACATGACGACTGGTCGGACGTCGCCCGTCCCGACGTCGCAAGGCCCGACGCCGCAAATGCCGACGCCGGAGTTCAGTGTGATCCGGCGATCCCGCCCGTGGCCTTGTCCGACGCCGGGGCGTCGTCGCGATCGGATGCTGATCCCCAGTTGCCG
Organism: Pseudomonadota bacterium; assembly: GCA_031407985.1. Lineage (GTDB taxonomy): Bacteria > Myxococcota_A > Polyangia > Fen-1088 > Fen-1088 > FEN-1088. The sequence goes on from JANOJB010000109.1 coordinate 26,195, forward strand.
ACGGGTCTCGTGGCACCCGCGCCACCGGAGATCTGCTGCGACGTTACCGCCGGATCGACGGCCTGCGACTTGCCGCCGTCGGGATGCGCCTCGGTGGCGGGGGCCGACGCGGCGTTCGTCGCCCCCTCGCAGTGGATCGTCTTTTACGAAAATGCCCGGTGTGTCAGTGGCCGGTGCGTCTGGGACCAAAGCTACTTTCAATGCCTGGGCGGCAGCACCACCTGCGTGAACGGTGCGTGCGCATTTGTCGGCACCACCCTGCCCTGATCGACCAGGGCGACAGGGGCTACAGCCCAATCTTGACGTGGCAGGAAGGCGGGGCCGTTTCGCAGGCACCGTTGACGCAGGACAATCCCGTCACGCAATCAACCGACTGAACGCAATTGCCGCACATCCCGTTGCCGCCGGTCCGGCCACGTTGATCGCAGCGATCGCAACCCACGACACAAACAAGTGCCAGCAGGCAGATCTCCCAGAAACAACAATCCTTCATCGTGCAATCCTCCCGTTTCCATCGACCGCCGCAAAGACCCTGCGCCAGGGCCCAAGGTCACCGATGAAAACGCAAAGCAAGGCCGCCATCGCCCACCCCAGCAGATCGGGCGCCATCGCCACCTGAAAGATCACGTGGACAGCGTACGCGGCGACCAGTGCCGGGCGGCGCGACTTCCGCCACAACAGCAAGAGCCCGATCGCGATCTCGCCAGTGGCGATGACCGGTGCCGCCAGAGCGCGCGAAACGGGCGTGGCCAGCAGGTGCGTCGCCAACCAGCCGTGCACCACGTTGTGGCCGACGAAGACTTCCAGGACCCGACCCGACAGCCAATCGCCCTGCATCTTGGCCAGCCCGGCCCAGACATAGATCGAAGCGACCCAGATACGAACCAAGCCGAAACCCGAAGTAACGCTGCCCACCGGCCGCGCGCGCAGCGCAAGGCGGGCGCCGGCGTCGGTCAACGCCAGCACGATCATCCCCAGGAACAACACGTGTTTGGTCATGTTGAACGCGACCGGATCCTGAGACGCGACGACGTACGCCGACACACCCGCGACCAGCCCGGCCGGCCGCGTCCAGATCCCCATGACGAACAGTGCGGCCGCGGCGGTGCGCGCAAGACACGCGAACATCACCAGGGGGTCGGGAAGCGCCAGTGCCGCGCCGAATCGGATGCCTGTCGCGTCGGGCCAACCCAGTAGGAACGGAGCGCTAGAGACGATGTGAAGCGGCGGCCACGCCGCAAGCCCGGTCGTGCGCACCAAGAACAGGATGCCCAGACCCAGGCGCGCAATCGCCAGCCACATCGGGTTCGGCGATGCGATCGCGTCCGGGTTGCGGCGCGGGTTCATGGGCACGCCACGACCGCGCGTCGCGTTTCAATCGGTGCATCGCGTGTCGCACGCCGGTCGATACCGATTTCCACGCGCGCCGCGTTCCGCGCCACCTGACATGCAATCCGACCCAAGTCGTTCAGATGATCCGCCAGGAATTCGGTTCGCGGGGACGTCACCCAGTGATCCGATCCCGCAAGCAGGTGTCCCAGGATTCCGCCAGCGCGCGCCGCCAGAGCCGTGGGCGCGATCAGCCGCCGTTCGGCCCCGGGATCCCACGCTGTGACGGTCAGCCGGTAGCTGGGCGCCCGCGCGTACATCCGAAACGCAAGAAACCCCGAGCCATCCACCCACGAAGCGCCGGGCAACACCACGGCAACCAGCGCGGCGACAAGCAAGTGGTGCCTGGGCGTCATCGATCGATCACGGGGCCGAGCGATACGTCACCGTCAGAAACGGGATCGGATCCTGGCCACGCACCGTCCTGATCAGCGCCAGATCGAAGGCCCAGCGCGAGAAATGAAAACGAATACCACCGCCCAGCGCGGCCCCGTTCCACTGATTGCCCTCGCGCCCGATCGGAACCAGGGTCTGGACCTCGGCCAACAGCGACACGCGCCGTCCGATCCGCAGGATGCCGCCCACGCCATTGACCATCAACAGAACGGGCCCCGCCAGCACCCCGTTGCTGGACAACGTGAATCCACTGCCGCAACCGGCGGACATGCACAACTGGACGACGCCCCCGATACGGCCGACGAACAAGGTCCCGATGTCGGTGCCCGCGCCGCCCGTGACTGAACCCAGCGCGGCCGCCCGCACCAGGCCCGATTGGACCAGGCCCGTCTTCAACGTCAGATCGAAGAAGGCGATGCCCTCGTCACCCAGCGGGGGCACGGCCGAGAAGCTGATCTGGGTTTGGTCGGTCATCGCGTACCCCGCCTGCAGCAGCACGATGTCGTAGTTGGATACGAAGACCGTCCCCTTGGGATGCGTGTACGCGGTCGGCAGCAGGATCACGCGATCGGCTTGCGGATCTTCGGAGGGCGAGCGGGCGCCGACTGTCAACGGGGTTTCTTCGCGTCGGACCTCTACCGCGGTGTTCTGCGCACGGGCCGGGACCACAAAAGCCACGACGCCGATACCGGCACCGATCGCCGCGCCGACCCAGCGGCGCACGGTTATCGTGGTCCTCACGGACGAGATAGACACCGCAACCCCATTTTGATCACAATACTCTTTTCTCTTTTTTTCGGATGTGGTGTCTATAGGGAGGTGTCTGGAATGGGAATGAAGGGCGTGACGTTGCTGGCGATCCTCACCGCCTGCGGCGCGTGTGGTCGCTCGCCGCTGTTCGGTTCCCATGCCCCCGGATCCCCGGTCGTCGTGGACGCCGCCAGCGATCCCGCACCCGATCGCGCACCCGATCGCGTGCCGGATCTGCTCGCCGATCGCGTACCGGATCGCGTGCCCGACGTCGTCCCGGATCTGGTTCCCGATCGAAGCGTCGACGTCACACCGGAAGGGCCCCCACCGTGCCGCCCCCAACCGGAGCTCTGCAACGGCCGCGACGACGACTGCGATTCAAAGGTCGACCAGGACCTGGTTCCGATCCCTTGCCCCGCGGGTGGCAGCCGCTACTGCGTCGGTGGACAATGGTCCGAATGCCCCCGCCGTTGCGAAGTCTGCGTCCCGGGAAGCAGCCGGGTTTGTCTGGTTTCCTATTGCACGTTCTGGGGCCAGCAATCCTGCGCGTCAGACGGCCGATCGTTCGGTCCCTGTCGCGAATCGCCGCCGCCCGCCGCGTGCGACGCGGTTTCGCGCCAGGGCAAGCGATCCGCGGCCCTTGAGGAGTGCTGTCTGAAGAACGACTACTGTTGCCTGGATGAATTCGATCTGGACAACGACGGCGACTACGCCGAGATGCTGGGACGCTGCGAGGCCGTGACGTGCGATCCCTGAAACCTCGCCGTTCCAGGATCGATGTCGCCCTCACAGCGACAGGATCGCGCGGTCGGATCGCGATCGGCTGCGCGCTGGCGATCGTGGGCGCGGCGACCGTCGCCCGCGCCGCACCTTGCGGGCGGCCCGACCTGCTTGATGCCGTCCCATCCGACGGGGCGACGGGCGTGCCGCCCAACGCGTCGCTGTTCGCCCACTACGATATTTCCGCGGAATACCTGGGCGAAGATGTCGTGCTGGTGCTGCCGGGCGGCGCGGAGCAGATTGTCGCCGTCACGTTCGACGCGACCCAGGGATTGTTGACCTTCGCGCCTTCGGTGCCGCTGATCGCGGGTGGGACGTACACGATCAGGTGGCCCGCGCTGCGGGGCCTGGGCGCCGCCGCGGTCGGGCGCGGCGCGAACGTGGTCTTCACGGTGGGCACCGATTTGGACACCGAGGCGCCGCGCTTTGACGGTCTCACGGGATTGCAGTGGGATTTGGAACGGCCCTACAACGACTGCGCCAAGGCGCAGGAGGAACGCATCGTGTTTGATCTGGCGCTCGGTCCCGCCAGCGACGACGGTGGACGCGCCGGACTGACGCTGCTGGTGTTTCAAACCGCCGGCCCGCGCGCGGGCATCGGATCCGTCCCGGTGCTGGCGCGGGCAATGCCGCCGGCGAATGAGCATGTCCGGGTGGCTCTGCCTCCAGCCGACACGGTCGGCCGCACCTGTCTGGCCGCGCTGGTGCGAGATCTCACGGGCAAGATTTCCGATGGCGGCGAAAACGAGCTGTGCGTGGACGTGACCGCGCCGCCGTTCTTCCATGGTTGCGCCGTCGCGACCTCGGGTCACGGCGCGCCGCGGTGTGCGGATCTCGCGTTCACCGGCTTGGCGCTGGCGCTGCTCGTCGCATATGTGCGTCGCTCGCGGCGCGTTTCCTCGGGCGCATCTTGATCCGATCCGGGTCTTGGTTCCCGACCACGGCGACTGCCGCGGTGGTGCTGTTCGGTCACGTCGCCTGCCATGGCACCCCCAGCGAAACGCCGGTGCCTCGACAGACCAAGGAAAGCGAGCCGACGCCAGCGACGGATCTCGGATCTCTTTGCGCGGACGTCGGCCCGATCCGAGCCTGCTGGGGTGCCAAGTCCGATGCCGTGCCCGACACGGTTCACCTGGTTGCCCGCACGTTGCCCTCGCCCTCGTCGGGACCGGCATCGCCCATGGGGTGGCGGTGCGCCGGGCAAGGGCCAGCGCGCGGCTGCGCTGATCGCGCCCGATCCGCGCCGCCCTTCGTCTGCGCGGGCGATGTCTGCACGCAACGCCATCCACGCATGCCCGACGACGGGGAATGGATCTGCTCCGAGATGTCGGGCGCCGTGATCTGTGCGGGCGGGCAGCCTGCCGCGGGCGTGGCGCCTGCTCCCGCCGATTCGGCGTGGCTGTGCGGCGTCCGTCAGGGCGGGCCGCCCGGCGATGGCGCCGGTCCACGGATCTGTGTGGACTTCGCGCCCGATTTTCCCGACGGCAACCTCGGCTCCTGGCGCTGCCGCCACATCAACGACCAGCCCGGAGGCCGGATTTGCGAACGAAGAAACAACGGCGCGGGTGCGCTGCTGGCGGATCCGTGCGACCACGCCCATCCATGCGTCGACGGAAGCACGTGCGCCGCGGGCCGCTGTTTGCCACGGCGACCAGCGCCTTCCTGCTGGCTGGACGCGGACTGCCCGCAGCCACGGGGGGCGTGTCGTTTCGGAACCTGCGTCGGAGAGCCGACCCGATGAGGACAACGCTCCGCCCGACCACACACGTTCGCCGCCGCCGGTTGCCGCGCCTGTGGGGTGGCGGCGCGATCGCCGCGGCGGCGGCATGGTCGATAACCGCCGGCTGCCGTCGCACGCCATCGGGCAACCCCGCAGTTTGCGCCACGGGCGCGGCGGTGACGATAACAACTCCCCAAACGCCGGTCGGATTCGATAGCCCGTTCGCCCTGACCGCGATCGCGCTGTGTCCCGAGGCGCGCGCCGGCCGCATCACCTGGAGGCAAATCGGCGGCGCGGCCGTGCGCGAACTGGACACGCGGGACGACGGTTTCACGTTGCACGCGCGAACACCGTCCATGACCGACACCGTCGGCGCGCCACTGCCGTGGGGCATCGTCCCCCTGTCACCGCGTACCCGCGGCGAGTTGGTCCTGGAAGCAGTCTGGCGCGACGATCGCGGTCACCAGGAGAAACATCAGATTCAAATCGCGGCGGCGCCACGTTCGCGCGGCCTGCCCAACACCCCCGTCAGCGCGCGCGTCTACCTGGGGGGCACGGGCTGGCACGTCGTCGGCCGACCGGGAAGCAGCGGCGCGGAAATCGCGAACACGGACGGCGTCACCAGCTTCCTGCCCGACGTGTCGGGCGACTTTCACCTGCGGGACGGCGGCGGGCGGAATCTGGCCCTGCGCGCCGCGCGCTACGACGAAACCCCGCTCGACTGCGGCCGCTCCGGTTGTCACCAGGCGATCACTGACGCTGCCGCTTCCAGTCCGATGACCACCGTGCTGGCGCGCGGCCTGTCGCCGGGGCCGGGCGGACACGAACCGGCGTTCGGCCCCGGATACCCCGACTGCGCCATCGCCTGCCATGCCACCGGCGAGCCGGGCCTTCCCGACGGTGGCTTCACACACGTCGCGGCCGGGTTTGGTGCCGTCGCGAACTCCATCGACCCGCGCGCCCGACGCTGGGCCGATCTGCCGCGGCCGTTGCGACGTCTTGGTGGCGTGGGCTGCCTGGCCTGCCACGGACCCGGTGCCCTGCCCGAGGCATCCGCGCGCTGGGGCATCTTGCGGACGGGCGTGTGCGCGACGTGCCACGACGCGCCCCCGCGCTATGGGCACGTCGTCGCGTGGGGTGGCACCGCGATGTCCCGATCGGATCGCGATCCGCGCGCCGCCACGGATCGCTCGTGCGTGCGGTGCCACACGACCTGGGGATTTCTGGCCAGCCTGACCGGCAGCAGCGTCGATCGCCGACCTCCCAGCGACGATGACGGAGTTGCGAACGTGGTCGGCATCGCGTGCGCCGCTTGCCACGCCGTTCATGATCCGGTGAGCCCCGATTCGGAGCGCGGCGCCCAGCCTGTTCCGGCGTTGTTGCGCGCGCCACCCGTGCCCGCTTGGCTCGGCGAGATCGCCGAGGTTCTCGACAAAAGCCGCGTCTGTCTGGGTTGCCACACACCGGATCAAACCGAAGCGGCACCGTCGGCGTCGGCGGCCGCGTTGTGGCTGGGCCGGGGCGGAATCGATCCCGCGACCGGCGACGCGTTGAACGGACCGGCGCCTCACGCCACAGTCGCCGGCGGCTGCATCGGTTGTCACCGCGGCGGTCCGGCCGAACTGGCGCGCGGCGCGAACCACGGGTTTTCCGCGGGGCCGAGGGTGTGCGCCCCCTGCCACGCGCGGACACCCGCGCCGACCGACCTCCGTGCGCGCGCCTTGCGGTTGTGGACGCAGCACAAGGCCGCCGGGCAATCGGACGCTCCGGTGGACACATTTCGACCTCCGCACGCCAACGCGAAGCCCGACCGCCTGCAGGTCCCCCGACCCACGCCGACCAAACCAAACACGCCGGTCGAACGCGCCCTGTGGAACCTTGCCCTGATCGTCGAGGATCCCGCGGCCGAGGCCCACAACGCGCCCTATGCACGCATGCTGCTGGACGCCGCGATGCGCGCGCTTTCCACCCCGATGCCGGCATCTTCAAGGAGGCAGGAATGACCAGCCGTGTTCACGAGCCCGGCAACGCGAACCTTGTGATCACCGCAGCGGCGCTGATTGTGGCGATGACGACGATCTTCACTGGCGAGGCAAGCGCACAGACGCCCGCCTCCCCCCCCACGAACCCGACGGACAATGCGGCGCCGCGCATTCCGATTCGCATTGCGCTGCAAACCGAGGCGGCTTTCGGTGTACTGCGGGGTTCCTTTCACAACCAGCTTGCGGGCGCGCGCGTGGACCTGCGCTTCTCGCCGCGGGTGTCGTTCGGCGGCTATCTCGGCTACGTGAACCTGAAAGGCAAGGACGGCCGTGCCCACGCCGTCCTTCCCTACGCCCAGATCGAATACATGGCCGGCGATCCATCCTCCCGCGTCCGCATACCGCTGCGGTTCGCGTCAGGCTATCTGCCGAACAACGGCCCCGTGGTTCGTGTGGCGACCGGCCTTGCATTCACCCTTGGTCCCAACGTCGACCTGATCACGGAAGTGCTCGCGCCCATGGTGTGGCTGACCAACAACCAGACGCTGCTGTCGATGAACCTGTCCCTGGAACTTGTCTTCCGCCTGTGATGCTACGCCGGAACCTCGACCGCGTTCCGGTGTCGGTGCTGCGATGAAAAACCTGACAACACGAAAAGCGGGCATGGTTCTGGCGTTGGTGTTGACGATGGACTGTGGCCACGGGGGTCCCGGGTACACCACGCGCCCGAAGACCAACACCATCGAGACTGTCGCTCCACCGCGGCAACGCACCCCGCCCAGTGGCGTCGCGTTGACCGGCCCCGAAACAACGCGTCCATCGGAACCGACGCAAACACCAACGGCTCCAGATGTCGTTCCCTGCGGCGATCCCGCGTTCATTTTCGCGGGTCGCGCGTACGTCGGGGCATTGTTGTGCCCGAACGGACGGGTTCCGGGCCAATCGAGCGTCGCAACGGGCTTTGCCAGCAAGGCCGGCTGCATGACCGACGCCTATCGGCTTGTTTGCGATGACGGCAGCACGGCAACGGTCGAGATTGCTGGTGGGCAGCCACCTCCAGCGCCGCCCCCAGGTTGGGTTCTGCTGACCCCGTCGGAGCAGGCGAACTGGAACGACGCCAACCAAAGCGCCGCGAAAACCCCAAAGACCAGCGAGGACCTTCTCGACAAATTGATTCACGACCACCCCAATTTCGCATCGTTCTTCCGCTTGCGGGGTGTCGCGCGCACCGCGCAGAAGCGAATCGGCGACGCGGTCGCGGATCTGAACCGCGCCGTCACGCTGACGCCGGGCAATCGTCTGTATCGCCTCGAGCGCGCGGAGCTGAGGTTGCGTGATGGCCAAACCACGGGGGCTATCGAGGATCTGCTGGAGCTGGACAAGGGCGCGGATTCCTCCTGGGACTATTCTCGTGAATGGCTGGGCGTGACCGCCCGCGCCCTTCAGGAAGCCGGGCATCCGCGCGCACCCGAATTCTTGCGCCGCGCCTGCGCCGCCGGAATCAAGGACCTCTGCGCCCCCAAAAGAAACACTCCCGCGAAGTGACCGGCTCTGTCGTTCGCGACACCACGTCGTGGCGGCGCGAATCAGAGCAGCCAGGACAGTTCAAGCAGGTTGAGACGCGAACTGCTCGACACCTGCTGACCGGCCTCGGTGTATCGCGAGATCCCGACGGGATTCCATGGGTATAGGCCCAGTTGCACCCTGTCCGTAAGCCGCACCCTCACGCCGTACAAGAAACGCGCATGGCCTTCACCAGGAAGGCCGCCCAGGTCGGCCCCGACCGCCACCGCCACCCGGCGGGCGGCGTCCAGATCCAGGTGAAGGCCCATTCGAAAGAATGGCGTGCTGATTATGCGGGCCGGCTCCGCGTCCGTCGCTGGCGCGACAAGTGACGAACGAACACCAAGACCCAGTTCGAAGATATTCACCAAGCGCAAGCCCACGGCAACACCACCGACGGCCCCGAGGGCGCCGCCGGAAAGATCGGAAGGAAGGGTTGGCATCGCATCGAAGCCGCCTTCCGCCGCGAACGTGAAGATCGTCAAATCGCGGCGCTGCGCCCTGCCCGAGAACAGGGGCCTGGTCTTTGCGACCTCGTCAACCGACGCATCGAGCATCTCGGGATTGACCTCGGCTGCATCCTCGGGACGTTTAAGGGCCTCGCCCACCACCATGTCGAACGCACCGCGCGTGATACCCAGATCCGAGTTCGCGTGCCCTCCGGTGATCGCTTCAAGCGCCCCGATCAACAGGAGTTCAGTCGTCGCCGCCACCGCCACGACGCCCGAGCCGGCACAGACACCCAGCACTGATTTCCCCAGATCCAGATCGTTCACCTCAATCGACGCCAGGTCCTCCCACGCCAGTCCCCCAACGACGGGAGCTCCCGCAAGCGGATGGGGCTGCCCGTCCGTCGTCACGATCATCAAGTCGCTGACGCGCAGGCTGCCCGCCTCGAACCAGGGCGTTCGGCGGCCGTCCCGCAACGCGAAGCGCACCCACGACCGTGGCCCGATGTGAACACCCAAGGGGCCCTGCTTGAGTACGATCTCCCGGCCGTGCCCCCCCTGCTTCAGCGCGGAGACCCGCGTCGCGGGGGCGCTGCGGGTACCGTAGCAACCGGCGGACACGGAAGCGCGACCAAGAGAGCGAGTGTCTTGACTGTCGGTACCGGACCCACCCGGTCCCAGACAGCAATCGTCGTTCCACAACCCGCGCGGCGCCTTTCGCCGTGCGGGACGCCGGTCTTCCCAGGGCGGCCCTCCGGAGTGTGAAGGCCGCGCCACAACAAATGTGCAGGGCGCGTCTCACACGCGGCCCAGGGCGGGACTATTCCTTGTCGCGGCCTTTGGCCACGGCCAGCGTCGGCCCACCGGCGGCGCGAATGGCCGCGGGGTTCGGTTCCATCTGGCAGTTGCCGTCGAACAGCACGCCCTTTTCGATGTACAGCGACGGCGTCACGATGTTGCCCCGCACGCGGCCCGGCGTGTGAATCTCGACGGAGCGCTTGGCGTTGATGTTGCCCTGCACGCTGCCCTCGATCACGATGGCGCCGACGTTGATCTCGGCGTGAACCTCGGCGCCCTCGCCGATGATCAACACGTCGTCGGTGAAGATCTCGCCCGACATCTTGCCGTCCACGCGCACCGTCCCCTCGAACGACAGCTTGCCTTCGAATGCGCTGCCGCGGCCAAGCAGCGTCGTGACCTGGGCCCCTTGCGCGGCGTCTGCTGCCGGAGTCTGAACGGTGCCAATTGCCATGACGTCTCCTTCGGAAAGGCGTAACGCTAACGCCGTCGCGAACCTTGTCAATTCGACGGTGCCAAGTCGGACTCAGGTAGAACCGAACGACCTTCGTCAGCGAGGCTTCCGGCCTGCCTGCTTCCTGCCCCTCGCGGCCTTCCGCGGCGAAACTTCGCCGGACAAGACACGCCGTCGGAAACTCGCCAGCGTCGCCAAGCGATCGGGCCCTTCCAACGCCTCCGCGAGCGATTCCAGTACGCCTCGCACCCGATTCAGGTCCACGCGCGGGCCGTGAAGAGCCAGCAATCGTTCGACGTCGTCGAGATCGCGTGGCCTGTGCGCAATCAGCTTGTAGATAGCCAGATCCGTGGCGGTCACGACGCGAATCCTCACGCCGGCAAATACGCATTGTCGCGCCCCTCGGATAGCCTGTTCCTCGAACGGCAACCACGCCAAACTGACGTCCAGCGGTACCCCGCTGGGGCCGTGCTGCAGCAAGAGCACCTGATTCGCCCGGGCAAATCCGGCGGCATCCTTTATCCGCGGCCCAATCTTGTGATGCAGCAGGGTTCGGAGAAGTACGTCGATATTCGTACCCGACGCAAGCACCGTTGCGTCGATGTCGGCGGTGTACCGGGCTATTCCCCGTGCGATCACGGCAACACCACCAATGAAGGCCGCGGGACCTCCCGCGTCCGCCAACCCGTCGCGCAACGCCGCGAGGGCATCGAGGAACCCAGCGGTTGGTTTGGCCCCTTTCATCGGGTGCGGAACCGACGCCGAAGTCGCGCCCAGATACGCCGCACCGCCCGGGCTTCTCGATCTCGGAACACGTCGCGCGCATCGGGGCGCAGACCGTTTTGTCGTGCGGCCGCAATCATCGTCAGCGATACCTCGCTGGCCCATTTCCCATTCGGGCCGCGGAGTCTGTCCGCCGCGCGATCCGCGATGGCGACGGCCTGGAACCCCTTCATCCAGGACCGGATCGCTTGGATGCTTTCAACCTGCCTGGCCACGACGGAAGACTAGCAGCGCACCGATCTGCCCGTACCGATTTTCGGATAGTCCTATCCCCGACGCCAGGTCGACGGCTGGACCGACGAGGTATCCAGCTTGGCGTCGACCCCGACACCGGCGGCGCGCGCCGCCAGCGCCGCCCCGATCGCGGCCCATTCGGCGGTTTCGTCGTCCATCGGCGCCGGAGTCAGGTCGGCCTTGTGCCGATCGATGAATCCGGTGTCGTAGGTCCCGGCGATGAACGCGGGATGGCGCAGCGCGCGCCGGTGAAACGCCAGGTTGGTTCGAATGCCTCCCACGTGATACTCGCCAAGCGCACGCCGCATGCGATCGATGGCCTCGGCGCGCGTGGCCGCGAACGCCGCCAGCTTCGAGATCATCGGATCGTAGTGAACCGAAATCACGCTGCCTGTCGTGACGCCCGAATCGTCGCGAATGCCCGGCCCCGCCGGCACGCGCAGCGACGTGATGGTCCCCGGCGACGGCAGGAATTTCACGGAGTCCTCGGCGTAGATCCGGCATTCGATGGCGGCGCCCCGGCGCGGGATTTCCTCCTGCGACAGCGGCAGCTTCGCCCCTTCGGCGACGGCGATCTGCCAGCGGACAAGGTCCACGCCCGTGATCAATTCGGTCACCGGGTGTTCGACCTGAAGCCGCGTGTTCATTTCCAGGAAGTAGAAACTTCGCGACGCGGCGTCGAACAACATTTCGACCGTTCCGGCGCCCACGTAGCCGACCGAGCGCGCGGCGCGGACAGCGACCTCGCCCATGCGTGCCCGCAGCTCGTCGTCGATGGCGGGGGACGGCGCTTCCTCGATCACCTTCTGGTTGCGCCGCTGAATCGAACAGTCTCGTTCGTGCAGATGAACCACGTTGCCGTGTGTGTCGCCGAAGATCTGAATCTCGATGTGGCGCGGCCGCACGATCGCCTTTTCCAGATACACGGCGTCGTCCGAGAACGCCGCCTTCGCCTCGCGCCGGGCGCCCGCCAGCGCCGCTTCCAGCTTGTCCTCGCTGTCGACCAGGCGCATGCCGCGGCCGCCCCCGCCCGCGGTCGCCTTCAACAACACCGGATACCCGATGCGCGCGGCCGCCGCCTTGGCTTCCTCGACGGACGCGAACCCCTGCCCGCCCGCGCCGTTGTCGCCGGGAACCACCGGCACGCCCGCGGCCTGCATCAGCGCGCGCGCGGACGTCTTGCCGCCCATCGAACGAATCGCCGACGGCGGTGGCCCGATGAACACGGCACCCGCGCGCGCCACGGCCTCGGCGAAATCGGCGTTCTCGGACAAGAACCCGTATCCCGGATGAACCGCGTCGGCCCCTGTCGCACGCACGGCCGCCAGCAGCTTGTCGACGACCAGATAACTCTCGCGCGCGGGCGGCGGACCCAGCGCAACCGCCTCGTCGGCCATCCGCACGTGAACCGCCTCGCGATCGGCGTCGGAATACACGGCGACCGTGCCGATTCCCAGTTCGCGGCAGGCGCGAATCACCCGGCACGCGATTTCGCCGCGGTTGGCAATCAGGATCTTCCTGAAACGTGTCGGCGGCATGGGGATGATTTCAACACGACGCCGCGTTCGCGGCCAATGCTTCTCGCCGGCGGCTGGAACAAGTCGAGGAGGCGATCCAG
>JANOJB010000155.1:0-11877 GCA_031407985.1 Pseudomonadota bacterium
CGCTTCATGATCGCGGACAGATCGCGGCCGCGCAGATACTCCATCGCCAGGAAGTAGCCACCGTCGATTTGCCCAAAATCGAAGACCTCGACGATGTTGGGATGGTTCAGCATCGCGCCGATGCGCGCCTCCTGAACAAACATCTCGACAAAGTTCGCCTTGCGCGCTTGATCCGCCAGGATGCGTTTGATGACCAGGGTGCGCTGAAATCCCTCGGCGCCCGGCATGACGGCGCGGAACACCTCCGCCATGCCCCCCATGCCGATGCGGTCCAACAACACGTACCGCCCGAACCGCCGGGGCGTGATTTCCAAATCGATTCCCACCACGCGGCGTTCATCGGCCGAAAAGCGGAATGGATTTAGGACCTTGACCTGGCCAATTGCGTCCGGTGCGGTCGGTAGGCGGTCAGATGTCCCGCGATCAGGGCCAAAGCCGACCTCCCCCTACCTCTCTTAAGGAAGTGAACACCCCATCCGGCAAGATCCGACGAGCAACGTCACGGGTCAGACATGTAAGGAACGCGTCAGCCTGCCATTTGCACTCGATCGCGGCGGCCCCGTTGCGACCGCGTGCCACGACGAAGTCGACCTCGCGCTGCTGCTTGTCCCGCCAAATGCAGGGGGGTGACGCCCGCCGCGATTTGTGGCTTCGTGGGAGGAGGCTGGCGCCGGGCCCAAAATCACATGGCCCCTAGCACGCGTCCCCGGCCCCAGGTATGAATCGTCGCCATGGCCAACGAACCCAATCAGCGGACCCCGCAAACGAACGATTCATCGAAACTTTGGATGTGGACCCTCTTGGTCGGACTGCTCGCCGGATTCCTGATCGGACGCGAGATGGGCCCACGAGCCGTCGGCGGGTCCGGGAGCGAGCGAGCCGACAAGGCCGGCGATTCCGCCAAGGGCGCCGGCAGCGTGGCGGCCCCCGCGAAGGTCTACAAGAAGGAAGGCGACTTCCCCGCCGGCTGGATGAAGTCCGCCGAGCTGGTGGGCGTCGCCGGCATCACGTTCGACGGTTTCACCGACGCGCAGAAGACAGCCGCCATGCAGGCGCTGAACGAACGCGACTGCGACTGCGGCTGCGGCATGGGCCACATGGCCGGCTGCGCGAAGAAGGATCCGAATTGCCCGCGCAGCCCGAAAATCGCCAAGCAGGTGGTCGAGATGGCGAAGGCCGGCAAGAGCCTTACCGACATGCTGGCGTACATCGACACCGAAAACCCCAAGAAGGCGGGCGCCGCGGGCGCACCCTCCGGCGCCGCGCCGCCGCCGCCCGGACCCAAGAAGGTGGCGCTTCCACCCCACAGCCCACGCCATGGTCCGAAGAACGCCAAGGTGACCATCGTTGAGTTTTCGGACTTTCAGTGTCCGTTTTGCAGCCGCGTGATTCCGACCATCAAGGAGATCGAGCAGAAGTACGCCAAGGACGTGGCCGTGGTTTTCGTCAACCAGCCCCTGCCCTTTCACGACAACGCGAAGATCGCGGCCAAGGCGTTCCTTGCGGCGAACCGGCAGAACAAGGCCTGGGAGATGCACGACAAGATGTTCGCGAACCAGCAGGCATTAAAAGAGGCCGACCTGGAGAAATACGCGCAGGAGCTGGGCCTGAATGTCGCGAAGTACAAGAAGGACCTCGCCGATCCCGTCATCGACAAACAGATCGCGGACGACCAGGCACTGGCCGGTTCCGTGGGTGCCAACGGCACGCCGACGTTCTTCATCAACGGCCGTGAAATCTCGGGCGCGCAGCCCTTCCCCGCCTTTCAGACCATCATCGACGATGAGATCAAGAAGGCCGACGCACTGTTGAAGAAGGGAACCAAACCCGAGCAGCTGTACGAAAAATTGATCGCCGAAAACATCGCCAACGCTCCAGCCGCCCCCGCGGCGGCCCCCACCGCCCCAGCCGCCCCAGCCGGTCCCGTGAAAATCGATCTGGGCAACTCGCCCGTGAAAGGCTCGAACTCGGCCAAGGTCACGGTCGTGGCCTTCTCGGATTTTCAGTGCCCGTTCTGCTCACGCGCCGTGCCGGTCATGAAACAGATCGAGGACTCCTACAAAGGCAAGGTCCGCCTCGCCTTCAAGCAACTGCCGCTGCCCTTCCACGACAAGGCGCAGGTCGCCGCCGAGGCGTCGCTGGCGGCCCACGAGCAAGGCAAATTCTGGGAGTACCACGACAAGCTGTTCGCGAATCAGCAGGCGCTGGACCGCCCGTCGCTTGAAAAATACGCCCAGGAACTGGGTCTGAACGTCGCCAAGTTCAAGGCGTCGCTGGACTCCGGGAAGTTCAAGAAACAGGTCGAGGACGAAGCCAAGTTCGGCAACTCGATCGGCGCGACCGGAACCCCCACGTTCTACGTGAACGGCAAGGCCCTGGTCGGTGCCCAGCCCTTCGAAAAGTTCAAGGAACTAATCGACCAAGAACTGAAGTAGAACCTGAAGTAGAGAAGTAAGCCCCGTTCAATCGGAACCTTGCATTTAAATGCGCTGGGCGGCGGACCAGAACACTCAGATATGGTCGACACGACCTTGTCCGCCAATTGGTCTTGAGGGCCGGCCTTGACGCTGGGCCACAAGACCGGATATCAACGCCCGGCGGTTCAACCTCCTCGTGCTGGGAGAAGCCAATGATGACGACCCGAGACCATGGCAAAGACCTACGGAACACGACCCAATGGGCGCTCGCATTTTTGTTGGGCGCCGCGGTAACGGCGGCTGGCTGCATCGCCCCCGGGGCGCAGACCAACGCTGGCGGCGCCGCGCTGAAGGAATGCGGACCCGAAGGTCAGATTGACGACTTCGAGGACAACAACAACCAGAACCACGTCGTCGACGGTCGCGGCGGCTACTGGTACACGTACGTCGACAAAGTCGGCTCGACGGTTTGGCCGGAGGCCGGTGAGGCGGGTGGCACGTTCACCCCGTCGGAGGGTGGCTTCAATTCGAAGTTCGCGGGTGAGGTCAAGGGTAAGATTGGAACCGCCGCGATTGTTTTCGGGGCGCTGGGAATGAACTTCGTGGATCCCAAGAGCGCCTTCGATGCGTCCAAGTACGAGGGGATCACCTTCTTCGCCAAACGCGCGTCGAATTCGACCGGAAAGATTCGATTGAAGGTTCCGGACGTGAACACCGACGAAGAAGGCAAGGTGTGCAGCGAGTGTTTCAACGACTTCGGCATGGACATCAACCTCGGCGAGCAGTGGACGCGATACACGTTCCCCTTCCGCGACATGAAACAGATGGAGGGCTGGGGTGCGCCGCGCAAGGCGCACATCGATGCGTCCAAACTGTACGGTCTGCAATGGCAAACCCAGGTTCAAGGCGCCGACTACGATTTCTCGATCGATAACGTCGCCTTCATCTGCAAAGGGTAGAGCGCGGGAGGGTGTCTCCTCCCGCGGGCCCACCCCTTGATACTGAGGCAGACCGGCCCAGCAAAGCTGGGCCTTCGCGTTGTTTGGACCCGCGCCTTACGGCGCTCTGATTGAGTGGCCAAAAGAAAGGCAAGAGGGCTTTGAAGTCGTCGTCGTGGTCTTCGTGCGCAGGTGGGGCGCTTCACGCGACGGGAAGGCCCGTGGCATTGGTTTTGTTTTGGGTGCTTGGTTGTTTGCCGCCGCCTCAGGGTGCGCAGCCAAACGGGGGAAACGCGGGACCGGCGCGGAATCGTCCCGCTGCCATGGGACCGGCCGCCGCGGGCGTCGACGACGACGCTCCGCGCTTGGCGCCGCCGCCGTACAAGCCGTTCGAGGCCAAGACCGGCAACGTGTACCTGGACCGCTTCGCGGCGCACTGGAACGACATCCATAACCCTGCGAACGGCTACTTCAGCCCCGAGGGTGTCCCCTACCACGCCGTCGAAACCCTGAACGCGGAAGCCCCGGACCACGGCCACGAAACCACGTCGGAAGCGTACAGCTATTACATCTGGCTGGAGGCGACGTACGGCAAGGTGTCGAAAGACTGGTCGTACCTGGCCACGGCCTGGACGAACCTGGAGCGGTACATCATTCCGCGCCACGCCGATCAGCCGACGGTCGGGTCGTACAACCCCAGCCACCCCGCGACGTACGCACCCGAGTTGGACACACCCAACGAATACCCGTCGCCGTTGGACACCAAGGTCAAGGTTGGCGCCGATCCGATCGACCGGGAGCTGCGCGCGACGTACGGCAGCCCGGACATCTACGGCATGCACTGGATCCTGGACGTCGACAACTGGTACGGGTTCGGCAATCACGCCGACGGTGTCGACCGCCCCGCGTACATCAATACATTCCAGCGCGGGCCGCAGGAATCGGTGTTCGAAACCATTACGCAGCCGTGCTGGGACGAATTCAAGTTCGGCGGCAAGTACGGCTACCTCGATCTCTTCGTCAAGAACCCGGGCGGCGGCGCGCCGGCCAAGCAGTGGAAATACACCACCGCGCCCGACGCCGACGCGCGCGCGATCCAGGCCGCGTACTGGGCCAAGGTCTGGGCCGACGAGGCTGGCGGCTCCCCCATCGCTACCGCGGTCGCGGCGCGCGCGTCCAGGATGGGCGACTACCTGCGCTACGCGTTGTTCGACAAATATTTCAAATCACAAGGCTGCACGGATCCCAGTTGTCCGCCCGCCGCCGGTGATCGCGGTGGAGCGCACTACCTTCTGTCCTGGTACTACGCTTGGGGCGGATCGATCTCGAAGTCGGGTGGGTGGTCCTGGCGAATCGGATCGTCGGCCGCGCATGGCGGCTATCAGAATCCGTTGGCTGCGTACGTGCTGGCGAAGGTGCCGGGGTTTACGCCGGCGTCGCCAACGGGCGCCAGGGACTGGGAGTTAAGCCTGGGTCGACAGCTGGAGTTCTATCGCTGGCTGCAATCCGCCGAGGGTGGCATCGCCGGCGGCGCCAGCAATGGTGGCGCTGGGCGCTACGCCGCGTACCCGTCAGGCACACACACGTTCTACGGACTTGGGTACGATCCGCACCCCGTCTATCACGATCCACCCAGCAATTCGTGGTTCGGATTCCAGGTCTGGTCGATGGATCGCGTCGCCCAGTACTACTACGTGACCGGCGACGAACACGCGAAGGTGATTCTGGAACGCTGGTCCGCGTGGGTGGTCGCGAACGTGAAGTTCAAAGGCGACGACTACGCCATCCCCAGCACCATGGAATGGTCGGGGCAACCGCAGCTGAACTGGAACGACAAGACACAGAATTTTAAACCCGGCGACCGGTCGTACAACGCCGGCCTGCACGTCACCATCAAGGACTGGGGCAACGACGCGGGCGTGGCGTCGGCAACGGCACGGACGCTGGCCTATTTCGCGGCCAAAAGCGGTGACAAGAAGGCGCAGAGGACAGCGAAGGAACTGCTGGATCGCCTGTGGGCGAAATACCGCGACGCCAAGGGCGTATCGACACCCGAGGCGCGTGCCGATTACAAACGCTTCAACGATCCGGTGTACGTGCCCGCGGGATGGACCGGGAAGATGCCGAACGGTGACGTGATCGACGGCTCGTCGACGTTCCTGAGCATCCGATCCAGATACAAGCAGGATCCCGACTGGCCCAAGATGCAGGCATTTTTGTCGGGCGGCCCACCGCCGAAGATGGCGTATCACCGTTTCTGGGCGCAGGCGGACATCGCGATCGCGAACGCCGCCTATGGCATTCTGTTCCCGCGCGACGGCGTGGCGGGCAAGCGAGAAGCAACGGCGGCACCGGAAGCACCGGGCGGCGCGGCCGAAGGTTACAAATCGAAGGGTAAGAAGAAAGGCGGAAAGTGATGGCCGAAACGACAATCGAGGCAACCACCAAACCAGCGCCGTCGTCCGACGCCAATCCCACCTACAAGAACCCGTTCTTGTGGGTGCCCACCAGTTACCTGGCGATGGGGCTGGTCTACGTCACCGTCGGCAGCGTCGCCAACATCATGTTCAAGAACATGGGTATGCCCAACGATCAGGCGGCGTTTTGGTCCAGCCTTCTTGGCCTGCCCTACACCATCAAGCCCTTGTGGGCGCCGCTGCTCGAGCTTTACAAAACCAAGAAATTCTTCGTCGTCATGATGCAGTTCCTGCTGGCCGGACTGGTGGCCGCTGCCGCCTTCGCGCTGAGGCTTCCTGGAAACAGCTTCGTGATTCCCGTCGTGGCCTTGCTGAGTATCGCCGCGTTCGCGGGCGCGACCCAGGACATCGGAACCGACGGCGTCTACGTGACGACCCTCGCGTCGAAGGATCAGGCGAAGTACACGGGGTTCCAAAGCATGTGCTGGAACATGGGATTCCTGCTGGCCTCGGGGCCGCTGATCCGCATCAGCGGCACGCTGCACGATTCAACTGGAAGCTGGGGCACGGCGTGGACGATCATCCTGCTGATCATCGCCGCGATGCTTTTCTTGATGGCCATCTATCACACCCGCGTCCTGCCGGCCGGCGCCAGGGCCGGCGATTCGCCCAAGAGCGCGGGCGACGCGATGCGGACCTTCGGGAAGGCGTTCTCGACCTTCTTCCAGAAGCCGGGAATCGTGAAAATGATCGCGTTCGCGTTCTTCTACCGGTTCGGTCTGGGCCTGCTGGACAAGATGGGACCGCTGTTCATGATCGACACCGCCGCCAACGGAGGCCTGGGCCTGTCGAATCAGACTCTGGGCGACATCAACGGAACGTTCGGAACGGGGGCGTTCATCCTGGGATCGCTGTTGGGCGGCATGTTTGTCTCGCGCCGCGGCCTGAACAAGTCGTTGCTGATCTTGTGCCTCTGTCTCAACATCCCGAATGCGACCTTCGTCTACCTGAGCCAGTCGATGGCCACCGACCCGGTGATCATCACATCCATCGTGACGTTGGAAAAATTCGGATGGGGCTTCGGCGCCGTGGGCCACATGATCTACATGATGCAGCAGATCGCGCCGGGTCCGTACAAGACGGCGCACTACACCTTCGCCACCGCATTCATGGGCTTCTGCATGATGGCGACCGGCATGTTGAGCGGCGTCATTCAGAAGGCCGTCGGTTATCAGGCGTTCTTCGTGGTCGTCCTGGTCGCGGCGCTCCCATCATTGCTGGCCACGTTGTTCGCGCCTTTTCACCACAAGGACGTCACCGGCCCCGCGAAGGCGTCCGAGGCGTGAGCAGCGCCGCCGCGCACATTGATATCAATGTGGCACCATGCGCACGACGCTGGACCTTGACGATGACATTTCCGACACGCTGAAACGCCTCGCCCACACGCGCGGCGTTTCGTTCCGACAGATCGCCAACGAGACCCTCCGGCGCGGGCTCACGTCGCAACAAACCGTCGTCGGCCCCAAACCCTTCCGAGTCACCACGTTCAAAAGCGCGTTTCGGCCGGGCGTCGACCCGCTTCGTCTCAACCAACTTGCCGACGATCTTGAGGCATTGCGCTGGACCAACCCCCTTGAGAAGAAGCGCCGCTGAACGCACGAACGCCGCTGGATCTTTCGATCCAACGGCGCCGACTTTAGGCTAGCTAGGCGGGGTCAAGACCCCGGTGTTTATTCTAGTTCGTTGGTGATGATCGGGGCGCGTGAGCCCGACACATCGCCGTTGCCGTCAATCGCGCCCAGGCGCTTGAACGACGCCAGCGTGCCGTTGCAGTCCAGATCGCCGATCGCCTCGGCCGAGAACGTCGATGCGGTGCCCGTGCCGGCGCTGGTGTACTTGGGCTTGTAGATGAATGCATCGGGAATCGAGAACTGCAACGACACCCAGCTGGCGTGCTGCCATTCCGCGCCGCCGCCCGGGCATTTTCCGGTCGCCTGGCAGGCGCATTCCGCGCCGGGAACGTTGTTCACGGTCGCAGGAAACTGCTTGGCTACCGAGGCGCCGGCCGCGTCAACGTGATCGGTCTCGAAGAACGTCACCGAGCCGGCCCACATCTTGTTCAAAGAGCCGGCCGCTTCGGCCGTCTTCGAACGCTTGATGTACTTGCTGAAAGCAGGGATGGCCACGGCGGCCAGGATGCCGATGATCGCAACGACGATCATCAATTCGACCAAGGTGAAACCGGAGCTGAATTTACGCGAGCGAAGCATGGGACCCTCCATTGTGGACTTTTGTGTCGCAGCGCCCGACATCGGCGGAAGGGAACCACGGCTTGAGCCCGTTGCGTCCCGTCGGAGTCTTGAGAGTGCACCGACCATGCCACGCTGAAACGGGCCGCATTTCGTGGATTCGCGCGGGCTGCTTCACGACGCGACACGGAAAAAGCGCCGAAGATCGTCACCTGGGGTGCCCTCAAGCGGCAGACCCACACGGGGGCAGAAAGGACGGAAAAGGCCACACGACACTGCATGCATCCAGCGCACGCGCACGCGCCGAAGGTGGGTCAGTTGCCTTCGTTGAAGGCGCGCAGATTTGGCGACGAGCTCGAGATCCCGAAAACAGTTACGTCCGTTGGATATCCGGAGGGGCCGTTCATGTTGCAGGCAGCAAGGCCATAGAACCACGGCGCCGCAACACCGTGCACCAACGCCGTCCCGTACGTGGCGCCGGGTGGCACCGCCTGCGCCGCGCCACCCGCGTTCGTCATGTACGTGCAGTACAGCGACGTGTCGCGCGGACTGATCCCCACGGTCTTCCACGACGCCGGCCACGCGGCGCTGTTCGCCACGCTGACAGCCGTGCGCGCCGATTCGAACGTGGCGGCGTTGGGAGAGATCGGAAAGAAGGCCGCGGCCGGTTCATCGGGGCTGGGCTGGGTCAGGTTCCCGTCGGCCCGCAACGGTAGAAACGTCCCGAATTCCATCCGGTACGTCTGCTCCTTGCTGTTCATCTCGGCCAACATCGCGACCGCCTCGGTGGTACGCGCACGCGCGATCCAGCGACGGAAACTCATGCTGCCCAGCGTGGCCAGGATCCCGATGATGACGACGACGATCATCAATTCGACCAAGGTGAAACCGCCGCGCGGGGATCGCATGTCGGGGGCTATCGACGGATCAGACGGACAACCTGACCAGCGGATTGCCCCGTCGACCAACACGCGTCCGGCGCCTAAGCTGTTCGTGACTGAAGGTCCCCTCATTGCCGACCATCTGCACCACCGTCATCTCCAGCTTCCGCCAGGACGTCGAAGGTCATTGGATCGCAAATCTGGCCTGCGGCCATTCCCAGCATGTGCGTAACCGGCCGCCCTGGGAGCAACGACCATGGGTCACCAGCGAGGCGGGGCGCGCCGAGAAGATCGGGACGCAGATCGACTGCCCTCGATGCGAGATGCCCGTACTACCGCCGGACGCGCGGGAGTACAAACGCACCGCCACGTTCACTGAAGCGACGATTCCTTCCGGATTGCTCCGGGATCACCGCACGAAGGATGGGACATGGGCGCGGATCGTCGTCGAGGCCGGGCGGCTCAGGTACGGCATCGAGCCTCCGCGCCGCACGTTCGTGCTCACGCCCGAATACCCGGGGATCGCGCCGCCCATGATCCTCCATCAAGTTGATCCGCTCGGCGCCGTCTCCTTTCACGTGGAATTCTTGCGGATCGAGCCTTGACGCTTGGCGGAGGTCCACGCGGAAACGGCACTCGCGTTCTTGGTCTCAGCCCGGGGAGCCGCGGCGTTTGCTCCGGGCACCCGATCGGTGGCGCCCCTCCTCGCTTGCCGCTATCTTCAAGCAACCGCAGGAGGAACCCAGTGGCAGATTTCGCGGACAGAATCACGGTCAATACTGCTCAGTGCGGCGGGCGACCATGCGTTCGGGGCATGCGGATTCGGGTGGTCGATGTCCTGGACCTTCTGGCGACCGGTCTCACCCAGCAGCAGGTTCTCGATGAGTTGCCCGACCTGGAGCCCGAGGACATTGCCGCCTGCCTTCGCTTCGCAAGCGGTCGGCTCGATCACCCGATTCTGGCTGCGTGACGTGACGATCTGGGTGGACGCCCAGCTGTCGCCCAGCCTTGCGCACTGGCTGACATCGACCCAGGGAGTCGACGCGGTGGCCCTACGAGACGTCGGCCTGCGAGACGCCGAGGATTCCCGAATCTTCTTCGCTGCCCGCCAGAACGCCGCGATCGTGATGTCCAAAGACGCGGACTTCGCGGAACTTGTACTTCGACACGGTCCGCCCCCGCAGATCATTTGGATCACCTGCGGGAACACGTCGAACACGCGGTTGCAAGAGATTCTCGCGGGCGCTTGGCCAACGGTTGTTCGGTTGCTGGAAGCGGGCGAGCAACTAGTCGAAGTCGGCGATCGCGTCGCGTGACAGTGACCCGCCCAAGCGGGGATGCCGCGATGGCTCCAGGCAGTGCTCCCGAAAATCGACGCCGCTCGGCGGGCGATACCGCAGGTCACTGCTCCTTGATCCCAGTACGCCGCTCGACGCAGCCGCCACGCCGCCCTCGTCTGTTACTAGGCGCACTCGAACACCGCAACCACTTCCACATGAAACGTGTGTGGCATCAGGTCCAGCGCAACCGCGCGGCGCAGGACCAGACCGGCCTTCGCCAGGTTCGCCGCGTCGCGACCCAGCGTCTGCGGATCGCATGACACGTAAACAAGGCGGCGTCGGGCCCGCGCTGCCGCGGCGAAATTCTCGGTGTCCAGGCCCTCGCGGGGCGGATCCACCAGGACGGTATCTGGGACCAGATCGACGGCGCTGGGTGGTCGACGCAACCAAGTCGCCTGGGGAGCATTGTGGCGCCCGCGCGTGATCGCGTCGGCGTCGGCGTCACAGGCCACCACGCGAAGCGCGCGCCCCATGTGACGGGTGAAATTTCCGGAGCCGGCGTGAAGCTCCAGTAGCACACCAGGACCTTGCCCGATCTCTTCGAGGACGATGCGCAGCAATGCCGCGTTACCGGCGCGCCCAACCTGGGCGAAGGCGCCAGCCGGAACGCGCAACGGCGCTTCGCCGAGAGCGGCGATGTCGACATCGACGGCACCGAACGACGCGACGGTCGAGGGTCGCGTCCGCCCGGCGCGAGAAACGCGCAGTCCAACGACGCCCACGCCCTTCAACGCGACGAACAGCGTCGCTCCGTCGACCGCGTCCAGCGCCTCGGACGCAGCGACCGCAATGAACGGAGGCAACCGCAGCGCCACGTGAACCCCCTCACGACCGGCCAGGAGATCAACCTCGGTGCCGGCGGGTAGCGATACGGCGGAAGCACGAAGTCCGCCGAGCGCCGTATCCAGCGCGGGCGACAGCAGGAGGCAACGATCGACGTCCACGACGGTGTGACTGCGCCGCGCACGAAAGCCGATCTCGCCCCCGGCGCCGACAACAAACCGCGCACGGTCACGGTACCCCTGACCGCCCTCCACCGGAACGACCAGTTCAACATCCGGCAATCCCAGCGCCCGCGCAACGATCGCCCGCTTGGCCGCGCGCTGGGCCTCCAGATTCACGTGTTGCCACTGGCACCCCCCACAGCGTCCGAACAAAGGGCACGGCGGGGCGACCCGCACGTCCGAGGGCTGGCGCACGTCCACCAACTCGGCCCACGCGACCCGCTTCTTCCGGCGATACACCCGGGCGATCACGCGCTCGCCGGGAGCCGCCAACGCAACGAAGACAGCCCGACCGTCATTTACGTCGGTTGCATCGCCCGCGTCGCCCGCGCCCCCCGCCTCACCCTGTTGGCGCCCCACCGCATCACCCCCCGTAGCCAACCGATCGATGCGGACGTCGATTAAAGCATCGTCGACCAGCGCGTCGTCGCTCACCGCTTCACCGTCGGCATGCTACCGCAATCATCTTCTTGGCGCTTTCCGCGCGGCCACGGTACAAAGTCTGAAGGGAGGCGCGCGACCCATGAACAAGACCGTTCCCTCCGCCGACGAAGCCGTGGCGGACATCCGTGACGGGGCCGTGCTGATGGCGGGAGGCTTTGGGTTGTGCGGCATCCCCGAGAACCTGATC
>JANOJB010000219.1:0-29601 GCA_031407985.1 Pseudomonadota bacterium
CTGCGTCGGTGAGCTTGGCTGCGTTAAAACCGTCACCGCGTACGCGCCGCCGCTTGGCACGCGGGTCGCGAACGTGAACGGGAGGCTGGTTGCGCCCGCGGTGACCGTCAGGTTGTCACCGCCGTTGTTGCGCAGGACCAAGCCGCTGCCCACCAGCCCAGAGACGGTGCCACCGACCAGGTAGGTCGCCACCGGGACATCGGTCGCGGGGACATCGGTCGCGGGGACATCGGTCGCGGGGACGTCGGTCGTGCCGCCATCGGTCGCGGGGACATCGGTCGCGGGGACGTCGGTCGTGCCGCCATCGGTCGCGGGGACATCGGTCGCGGGGACATCGGCTGCGGGTACATCGATCGCGGGAACGTCGGTTGCCGGGACATCGGTCGCCGGAAGATCAGGTCCACCAGTATCCGGCTGCGTGTCAACCCGCGCGTCTGTCCGGGTGTCGACCCTGCTGTCGGTCGAATCGGTCGTGGCATCTCTGCCGTCGACCCTGGCATCCGTGGCCGGGCTGCTGCTGCCGCACGACGCAACCAGCGTCGCCAAGAGTCCAATCAACAGGCCCTGCGTGACACCAAGCTTCTTCATGATTTCTCCCCCGCGGATTCGGTTGGTCTAGACGGTAAGAACGGCAGAGTAGCGGGAATTCATCTGGTGATCCACTGCCGTCGCTCAAAAAGTAAGTCGCCAAAAAACGGCCAATCCGCGGCCGATTTCAGCCGCTTTGGGCTGGTCGCCGCCGGGGCCCCTTGGCTGTGACTTGGTCGCCAGGCGGAGCGGTTCCACGCAGCCCATCCCAGAACTGTACGGAAACCCTTGATGGGATAGAAAAGGGGGACCAGATGGCGAATCCCGACGACACACGGTCTGCCGCCGATCTTGGCATTGGCGAGCTGCTGGCCGAGGATTTCGCGACCTACGATCGCGATCCGTTCGCGCCCGGTTTCTGGGCTGTGGGCGCCCACAGGATCGGCGCTTGCGCCGCCAAGATCGAGTCCCTCCCGCTGCGCGCCGTTGGCGTCGGCATCTGTCGAATGGTAGCCAGGGCCGTCGACTGGAAGGTAGGGATCGATATTCCCCCGTCCGTGAACCTGGGCCGCAGGGTCACGATTTGGCACAGCGGCGGCATCAGCCTGGCCGCGCGTTCGATCGGCGACGACGTTCACATTCGCCAGTCGACAACCCTGGGCGCGCTAGACGACCGGGATGCCGCGCCCGCGTTGCTGCCGGTTATCGAGAGCCGCGCCGATATTGGTTCGGGCACCTGCGTGCTGGGGCCCGTCACCGTTGGTCACGACGCGGTCGTCGGAGCTAACTCGGTGGTTCTGGAGGATGTGCCGCCCGGTGCCAACGTATTGGGTGTGCCGGCTCGAACGGTTCCCGTGTGGTCAATCGGCGCTCGATCAAACGCGGCCGACGGATCTGCGAAGGATGAGGGTCTTCCGTTGCCGCCCGGCGATCGCAACGAGAACCCACCGGGCGTCAGTTTGTCGGCGCTGCTTGCCGAGGACTTCCGGACGCACGGCGGTACCATGCTGTCAGCGGGGTTCTGGGCGCTGGCTGTGCACCGCATCGGAAATTGGCGCATGGGGATTCGGGCGAAAGCCGTGCGCGCGCCGCTGACGTTGTGGTACCGGGCGGCCCACCAAAGCGTCATCACGATGTGGGGCATCGATCTGCCGTACAACGCGAAACTGGGGCGGCGCCTGCGCATCGGCCACCACGGAACCGTCCTGATGGGTGTTCGCCAGGTTGGCGACGACGTTCAGATTCGCGGGGCCGTCACCATGGGATTGCGCCGGCGCGCCGACAAGGCGACACCCGCCATCGGCGATCGCGTCCGCATCGAATCGAACGCCTGCATCATCGGGAACATCCAGATCGGCGACGACAGCGTGATCGGACCGAACACGGTCCTGGCGCGGGACGTACTGCCGGGTTCCACCATGCTTGGCATTCCTGGGCGTCGCATCGATCCCGCCCAATACGGTGGGGTCGCGGCGGATGGGATCGGGGGTGCAGCGGGGGCAGGGGCAGGGCAGGGCCGCGCGGTAGGCGGCAGCGGCCTGGCGGTTGCCATCGTGATCCTGAACTACCGGACACCCGACATGACGTGTGACTGTCTGGATTCGCTGCGCGGTGAAATTCGGCCTGGCATTCAGGTCGTTGTGGTCGACAACGCATCCGGAGATGGTTCGGCCGACAAGATCGCCGCCCATATTCAGCACGCGGGCTTCGACGGCTGGGCGCGCGTCCTGCGCTCGGATGTGAACGGAGGGTTCGCCGCCGGAAACAATCTGGGCATCAGGGAGACCCCGGCCGACGCGTATTTGTTGCTGAACAGCGACACCATAGTGCGACCTGGCGCGATCGCGGCGCTGCGCGCGGCTATGACTCAACATCCGCGGGCCGGCATGATCGGTCCCGGCCTGGTGGGCGCAACCGGAAACGTCGACCGAAGTTGCTTCCGGTTTCCCCACCCGATCAGCGAATTCATTCGCGCCGCCAACACGGGCTTGATTACGAAAATCTTGGGCCGCTACGACGTGCCGCTTCCGTTTTTCGATACACCGATCGAACCCGAATGGATTGGTTTTGCCTGCGTTTTGATCCGGCGCGAGGTCATCGAACAGGTCGGCCTGCTGGATCCCGGTTACTTCATGTACTTCGAGGACATCGACTACTGTCGGAAGGTGTGCGACGCCGGGTGGACGATCCTGTATTGGCCGGAACCCAAGGTTGTGCACTTCATGGGAGGCACATCGAACATCACGTCGGCCGACGAGGTTCCCCGAAGGGCGGCCCGTTATTTCTACGAGGCGCGATCAAGATATTTCGCGAAACACCACGGCATGGTTGGACTGCTGACCGCGAATCTGCTGTGGACCACGGGGCGCGTGATTTCATGGTCGCGCGAAGTCGTGCAACGAAGACCCCGACAGGTTCGCGATCATGAAGTCGTCGACATCTGGATCAACGTGCTTGATCCGTTGCGCGCCAGCCGGTATTCCCCGCCGCCCATGCCTGGAACCAGGGACGATGTCGCGGCGTCCCGGGATCGCAACGCGAATCCGGCCGACCTGGGGTTGGCCGATCTTTTGAGGGAAGATTTCACGACCCACGGTGGTGATCCGCTGGCGCCGGGTTTTTGGGCGCTTGCCGTGTTTAGGTTTGGAAACTGGAGCGCCGGTGTTCGCCCGTGGTTCCTGGGTAGGGCGTTGCTGGGGCTTCATAGCGTGATGTCCACGTCGGTGGACTGGTTGTGGGGCATCAATCTGGGTCAGGGCGTTAAGGTCGGGCGGCGGGTACGCATCTGGCGCCACGGCGGGATGATCCTGGACGCGCGGGAAATCGGCGACGACGTCCAGATTCGCCCGTCGACGACGTTCGGGGCCGCTGGCCGCACGTCCGGCGGGAACAGGCCGATCATTCAAGATCGCGTCAACCTCGGAATTGGTGTGTCGGTCATCGGAGACGTGACGGTCGGCCACGACAGCGTCATCGGCCCGAACGCGGTGGTGCTGGCCAGTTGCGCGCCGCATGCGCGGCTGTCCGGTGTGCCGGCCCGACCGATGGGAACGCCTCGGTCGGCGCCTTCCACACAAGCGTTGGAAGGGGCCTGACCTGGAACCTCAAAGCGTCATCGCGCAAATCATCCTGGGCCTATGGGTGCCGCTGTCGCTTGGCTGCTTCTTCGTCATGCGTCCGCAACGGGCAGCGCTGATTGCGGTGCTTGGCGGCGACATGTTTCTGCCCGAGTTGGTGAACTTTAAGTTTCCTCTGCTGCCCCAGTTCGACAAGCACAACCTGCCGTACCTGTGTGTGTTCATCGGGTGCATGTTGCGGCGGCCGTCCCGCGTGCTGCGTTCCACCAACGAACGCTGGTTCGTCGTGTTCAGCCTGTTGCTGGTCACGGGCGCGATGCTGACCGGCCTGACCAACCAGGATCCGGTGATTCGAAGGTACCTGACGCCTCTGTCTGGTCTGACCGCGAAAGATGGCCTGTACATCGGTGCCCTGAACTTCACGCGGGTTTCGCTTCCGTTCTTCCTGGGGTGCCTGTTGTTTCGCACCGCGAAGGACTTCCGCGATTTGCTGGTCGGGGTGACGGTTGCCGCGGTGCTGTACACGCCGCTGGCGCTGTTCGAGGTCCGCATGAGCCCGCAGCTGCACCTGTGGCTGTACGGCTATTTTCAACACAGCTTCGATCAGACCAAACGATGGGGTGGTTTTCGTCCGATGGTCTTCATGTCTCACGGCTTATCGCTGGCGCGCTTCTTCATGGTGGCGATCTTCGCCTCGTTCGCCCTTGGCCGGGCAAAGCGAGTCGTCATGGGCATGCCGGCGCGGCTGGTGGGGTGGGGCCTTGTCGTCACGCTGATTCTTGGCAAAAGCACCGGCGCAATCATGTTTGTGGCCGCGGGCCTTCCACTGCTTTTGTGGGCCAAATCCAAAACCCAGATGCGCATTGCGTTTCTGCTGGCGTCGTTTGTGTTCCTTTATCCAATGTTGCGGGCGTGGGACTTGTTGCCCACCGATGCCATTCTTGAGACCTCACGGAGCCTGGTGGGTGCTGATCGGACCGAGTCGCTGGAGTTTCGGTTCAGGAACGAAAATATCTTGTTGGAAAGGGCGCGGCAGCGCTTCCTGTTCGGGTGGGGCATGGCGGCCCGCAACTTCGTTTTTGATCGCTGGGGGAAGCCCGCGGTCGCGGACGGATACTGGGTCATTCAGTTGGGAATCATCGGCGTCGTCGGGTTCGTGACGTCGTTCGGTACGCTGTTGATTCCGATCTTTCTCGCGCGGCGGCGGCTGAGGTTCATTCCGGTTGAAGCCGACCGAAATCTGATCGCGGGCGTGGCGTTGACGTTGAGCGTGGTAGCCGTCGACTGGATCCCGAACGGACTTTGGGCGCCGTATCCGTATTTGCTGGCCGGTGCTCTTACCGGTGTCACCCGGGAACTGATGGAACATCCGTCGGATCGGTCGGCGGCGTTCGCCTTGCCTGACCGCGTGCAGCGGTGGAGCCCGGAAACCGAGAACACGCAACCCGCTACGGAGTGAACTCGAACGCCCCGATGTCGTTCGCCGCACCCACGGGGCGCGCAACGCCGCCGAAATCCTGGTACGTGGGAGTGGACGCCCCCACGTCGATCGCGGCGCTTCCGGCGGACAGGCGAAAGGCGTTTGGATTCGTCGGATCGGTCGACGCGAAGCGAGGGTTGCCCACCACGCTGCCCGTACCGCCGGCCGCCCCCGGCCAGTTGCCCGTGATGTTCGGGGCGAAGCTGAGGTTGTGATCCTGTGTCAACGCGCCGGAAGTGGCGCCGTGGATAAAGGTCGACTGCGGCGCGATGGTGGCGCCGGTGAAGAAGATGTTGTTTCGCGCGATCACGCCGCCGGTGGTTCCCATGTGGGACAGAAAGTGGACGTCGTCACCCGCCCCCGGCGGATAGTAGTGGGTGTTGTTGTAGACGGCGATGCCGTCGACGAAGTTGGCAGGCAATCGGGGGTGGCCTTCGACCGAGACCGCGATCGCCGCGTTTATGAACAGGTTGTTGCGCACGACCACGTGTTTCGCCCGAATGTCGAGCGCCGTGTAAAAGACGTTGTTACCCTGCCGCGCGTCGTTCATGACGTTCGCTTCCGCCAGCGCGTCGGTGATCCGCTCGTCCACGCTTTCGTTCTGGGGAGCGAAATCGACCAGCCGGTTGACCCTGTTGCCCACGACCACCAGACGCGCGTTGTTGCCGCGGAACGTGAGCGCGGACATGGCGGAATCGACGTCGTTGGACGTCACGGTGTTATCGACCACATAGCTGCGATCGCCGCCCTGGATGCGGACCCCGTGTTGGCCACCACCGAAGCGGTCGATGGTCGTTCCGATCATCGCGAACCGCATGACCTGGGTTCCAAAAACACCGTAGCCCGCGAAATCGTGCGCGTGGCAGTCGACGAAGAACACGGGCGTCGCGGCGGTTGGAATACTAAAGGCGATGTTGCCGGTCCCCTGGATGTCGATGCGCTGAAGCAAGGTGTTGCGTCCGCCCGCCAGCACGCCGTTAGATGCACTCCCCGTCGACACGATGTGCAGGTCGACCATACGAAGATCCTGAGTGGAGACGCTGACGGCGCTGTCGGACGAGGACAGCCTGAGGATCGGAGCCGCGTTCGACGGCGACGCGGGATCGGCGTAGGCCCCGACTAGAAGCGGGCCGGGAGATGACATCTCGATGGCGCTGGACGGGAAGGTATCCCCCCGTCGCAGCAAGACGGAACCCTGCACGGCCGCGCGCGACAGGGCGGCGGCGACGGTGCGCAGGGGCCGGGCCATGGTTCCCGGCGCCGTGTCATCACCGGTCGCGGCGACGTACAACGTGGCGCCGGTCATCGCGGTCACGGCGATGGGGACGACCGTCGCGCCGGCGCGTCCCGCCCCATCACGCACGCGGACCGAGACCTGATACGTCCCCGGGATGGCGAAGACGTGGGCGGCCAGGAATCCCCGCCCTTGTTCGTGCGTCCCGTTGGGATCGACATTGGTGGAATCGAAATCCCACAGGAAGGTCGCGGCGACGTAGTCGTTGTCCATCAGGCCCGGTGTCGTCGTCGCGTCGAAGTACACGGCACACGGGGCACTGCACGCGCTGCGCGAGGTTGTGACCACTGGCTTCAAGGGCCCCGTACAAGCCTGGGCATCGAACCGACAAGCCGCGGTACACGCCAAGGTGCCCCCTTCGAAACCGATGGAGGCGCACGTGCCGTTGTTCAGCATGCCGCCATCGCAATCCTCGGTGGCATCCACGCGGCCGTTTCCACATGTCGTGACCACCGTGGCACCACCGGTTCCCGTGGCACCACCGGTTCCCCTGCCGCCACCGGTTCCCGTCGCGCCACCCGTGCCGACGCCGCCACCCGTGCCCGTGTCGACGCCGCCGCTTGGGCCGCCATCCACCGCGTCCATCGGGCGTGCGCTGTCGGCCGCGTGCGCCGCGTCCGGGGCAACCGCCATGGCGCCCGAACAAGCCATCGGTGCGACCGCGGAAAAAACCGCGCCAACCGTAAGAACGAAGGCGCACAGGGGAGGGCGGACACCGCGCCCCGCGGGAGCCTCCGTAACCATCGGGAACCGTTTCTTACGCACGTTGCCAAACATTGTTGCTCACATCGGACCGCGGGAGCAAAAGCTAAACACTAGAAACCCCAGCGCTGGGTGGTCGGAGGAAAATAGCGGGGAGGGGTGGCGGCATCGGGGGTCGAGGAGCAGAGATTCGAAACGACACCACCGCCGGAGGTGGTCAGACACGTGTTGAGGGGGCCGCGGAGTTGGCCGTTGGCCATCAATGTCCATCTTTGATCAGCGCTCCCCGCGCAGGTTTCGATCACGGCGGTGGTGCCGTCGCTGGCAAGACCCAGGCACCTGCTCCCCAGACCGACAATCCGGCTGTCGCCGCCCGCGATCCAGGTTTGCTCCGGGCTGGCATTGCAGGTCGCGACCCGCAGCGGTGCGCCATCACCGGCACCGTTTGGCTCGAGGCATGATCCGCCGTTCGCGCGCAGGGGACCCGGGCCTCCGGTCAACGCGACCACGGGATAAAACCGCCAGCACCACTGATCGTAAATGTGATCCACCGGAACGGTGCCGCCTGAGTAGACCTCCATGATGCGAAGTTTTTCGGCATGTTCGGCGGCGGATAGATTCCTGGGTTCGGGGCCGGGCGGTGGCGGATCCGCGTACATCGTGTATCCGCGGTACATGATGAGTTCCCTGGCAATACCGTCGGAACGCGCGACGTCGAACGCGACGAAAGCGGTCGCCTTGTGGTCGGAATGTTCGTCGCCGTGCGCCAGGGTTCCGTCCAGAGTGCCGACGCGGCCTGGTTGAACCTCGGCCTGAACGGACGCCACGACGGCACCGGCCTGCGCCAGGGTGTACGTCGAGACATTGTCGATGGTCGTTAACG
This sequence comes from Pseudomonadota bacterium, assembly GCA_031407985.1. Taxonomy (GTDB): domain Bacteria; phylum Myxococcota_A; class Polyangia; order Fen-1088; family Fen-1088; genus FEN-1088. Next base: position 7,965 of record JANOJB010000219.1, read on the forward strand.
TCGAGCCCGTAATCATGCTCATCAGCTGTCCGTCGCGCAGTCGCATGAACAGGTACGTCACTAGAGGTCGCGCCACCAACGTGCAAAGGCGCAGGGTCTTTCCGGCGTACGTCGTGGACCCGCAGGACCAGTTGTCGGCGACGCCCGCCATCGCGGCGCCCGCCGACATGACCCAAGACTCGCGTTCTTGGTAGGGGCCTGTCAGGTCGCCCGACGTCAGGTAGACCGTGCGAACCTTTCGTCCCGCCAGGATGTCCGCTTCGAGGTGCGGGTTGATGAAAAGCAATTCGTCATCGGGATGGGCGACAACGTAGAGACTGGGGCTTCCCGCGCCGCCCCCCGCGCCGCCGGTGCCCGCGCCGCCGGTGCCTGCGCCACCGGTGCCCGCGCCGCCGGTGCTCGCGCCGCCGGTGCTCGCGCCGCCGGTGCCCGCGCCGCCGGTGCCCGCGCCTCCCGTGCCAACCTGGCCTCCCGTCTGGGGTACGCCGCCCGTTCCAGGCATTCCGCCGAGTCCGGTGCCACCGGTCACCCCTGGTCGTTCCCCAGTGCCACCGAGGCCGCGGGTGCCCGCACCCCCTCCGCTGCCTGTCGTCATGCCACCGCCGGAACCAGAACGCCCCGCCACACCGGATCCCGCCGTGCCGATGGATCCACCTTCGCCTCCGGCGAAACCTCCCGTGCCGATCGCGCCCCCGGATCCCGATGTTGATGCGCCAGCCGTACCGCCGCTGCCGCCCGATCCACCGGAACCGCCGGCGTCCATTCCGGCGTCCATTCCGGCATCCATTCCGGCATCCATCCGGGCGCCGCCAGTTCCAGACCGCCCCCCCGTGCGGGCGGCGTCATTGGCGGCGTCATTGTTCGCGGCGTCCAGGCCCCCGTCCCTGGGCCGGGCGCCACCGTCGCCGCAACCGATCAAGCCGATGGCCACGACAAGCAAAACGCGCCGGCGCGATACAGAGTGCATGATCCCTCGAACGATGGTGTTGGCGACGGCGTCAGTCAACATCTATTCGGGCCTCGCCACGTCCCGTTCGTCAAGGTGTCGCCGCCCCGGGCCCCGCGCGGCCGAAGTCGACCGAGACAATGCCCTCCGCGGGCGCCGGGCATCACGGACGACCCAGCAGATGAAAGCAGCCAAGGCAACTAGCCAGAACAGTCCCACGATCGTGTTCTGGGTAGCCTCCGAGGCGGCCGCCGATCCCAGGGGCCACGTCAGCAACCGGGGCCGCCCCATGACGGCGAAGACGGGTAGGCACAGCAATTGGCGTCGACCGGAAAGAATTCCGGCCATCGCGCACGTCGGAGCGAAGATGGCCGTGTCGTAGCCGTGATACGGGTAGGCAAGGCCAACCGAAACGAACCCCGCCATTAGGGCCGTCGGGGCCAGGCGTCGTTCCGGCGTGGCGCCTTCCGATGAATGGCGGGCAACAACCACGATCACCGCGACCAGCGCCAGCCATCCGAGGATCCTGATCGGCCCATCCCCGATGGGCAAAAAACGCAGCAGCGGTCCCAAGCCGATCATGCGGGTGGGATCATTGGCGCCCAGTCCGGCATTTCCGCGAATCGCCTGAAACAAGTTTGTCACGGGAGCGTGATCTCCCCATAACGCAACAGCGGATAACACGATCGCTCCCGCTCCGGCGATCGCCAGATGCCGCCGGGCCGCGCGATCCGCGAAGAAGACCACCGCCAGAATGGGGCCCGCGATCTGCGGTTTCGAACTGGCCACGAACATCGCGGGCAGCATCAGCGGCCACCACCGCAGGGGCAGCGTCACCAAGGTCAGGGTCGCGGCGCACACGATGATCGACGATTGTCCCGTGAGGATCGTGCCCGGGACGCCACCCATCGCGACGCCGAACGCGATCCAGGCGTAGTGCCGCAGTTTGATCGGGGTGGTCGCATGCCGTCGCACATACCCAATGCCAAGCAGAATGATCAATCCGACGGCGGCGATGTTCATCGCGCGGAAGACGATCGCGGCGGTCGGCCAGTCGAACAAACCCAGAGGCGCGGAATAGAGGATGGATCCCGGGAGGTAGGCAAATCCACCCTGCGAAATCTCCTCGCTGAAGCAACTTTTCCACACGGCGCGGTAGTGAGAAAAATCGTAAGGGGACAGGCCCTTTAGCCACACCTTGCCCGCGACGAAGAAGTATCGGGTGTCGATGTCCTTGGCCCCGCGCGCGAACGTCCCCTTGATGATCACGTACACAAACGCCAGTGCCAGGGCGGCGCTTCCGATGATGGGGGCGCCATGATGCCGATCGAACGCGCGACGGGCGCGGTCAAGCCAGGTGTTGCCGTGGTCGCTGGTCACGGCGCCTTCGGTCATGAACGCGGATCGGAGACTGACTTGGCGGCCCCGGGATCCACATCGGGAGCGCCGCCAATACGCACGTGCGCCGAACGGAACACCAGATAACGGCTAGCGCCGAAATTAAGCGCGGTACCCAGCATGATGCCGATGAGGGCGGCGATCTGGGGACGCAGTTCCGGAAAGCGGGCCAATAGAAAAATGGCCGCCATGTAGTTCACCAACGCGCCGACCGACGACGCCGCCACGAAACCAACGAACTGACGCAGCCAGGACCCCGTGCCCGCGATCGAAAAACTGAACCGACGGTTCAGAACGAAATTGAAACACATGGAGACGAAGATCGCGGTCGCGACCGAGGTGCGGGTGGGCAGGTGCAGCGCCAGAAGCAAGGTCAGGGCCGCCAAGTTGATTACCGTGCCCATGGCGCCGACGGTCAAGAACTGCATCAACTGCGTCCAAGCCCCGTATTTGAAGATGTAGAGGCGTCGAAGATGCTGCAGGTACAGCAGTTGCTGCTTCAAGGTCAGCTTGCTCTGGCCAAAGCGGCGATCCTCGAAGTGGATGGGTACCTCGACGACGCGCTCGCATCCGCATTTGACTATCAGCTCCAGTGCAATCTTGTAGCCGATCGGATTGAAGTCGCGGCCGGCTTCGAAGGTCGATCGTCGAAAGGCGAAAAATCCGGACATGGGATCGCGGATGCTGGTCAGGGGACGCGCCAACAGGGTCGCCACCCGGCTGTTGATCCAGCGCAGGAATCCCCAGTCGTCCGAGGTGGTGCCGCCCCGCACGTACCGGGACCCAACCACGAAATCCGCGCCGGATTTTAGCTTGGTCAGCATGCCCGGAATGGCTTCGGGTGGATGGCTGAGGTCCGCGTCCATGCAGACCAGAAACTCGCCTTTGCCCCGACGAAGGCCGTCGATCACCGACGGGCTCAATCCTCGATCTGACGTACGCACGACGATCTGAATCCATGGTTCCCCGCGGGCCTCGACCAGTTCGACCGAGCCGTCACGGCTGTTGTCGTCCATGATCAGAAGTTCGATCGTCAGGCCCGATGCCTCTCGAAGTTTCGCCACGCGATCGATCAGATGGGGAAGGCTCTCCGCTTCCTTGTAGGTGGGAACAACGATGGTCACGCCCGGCACCTTCGGATTGTCCGGCTTGTTCGCGCCGGATCCTTCGCTGATCTGTGATTCGTTTGCGGTCACGGCGGCAGAATAGCAGATGCCTTCAAACGGCCGTAGGACGCAAGGGCGTCGATTGACACGGATGGGGGCGACTCCCTATGTTCGCGCCCATGATTGCCGCCGGGCACCAGCGGCCCGTCGACGACACAAGCGTCAAACGGGACAGTGGTTGGGTTGTGGCGATCGGGGCCATCCTGACGCTGGGGATGATGGTGTTGGCGGCGGGGCTGTTCCTGCCCCACCAGACCCTGTGGATTGACGAGGTGACACAGCTGAGTGGGCTCAGCCTGTCGCCCGGCGATTTGTTGCACTGGTTGCTTCATCCTTCATCAAGGGATTTCGGAGTCCCGGCGGACCGCATGCCCCCGTTGTCGTATTGGCTGGGGTGGATCTGGTCCCGGTCATTCGGGCTGGGCGAGACATCGATGCGTTGGTTTGGCGTCACGTGCGCCGTCGGCGCGGTGGCGCTGGTGTTCTCGGCAGCGCGACGCGTCTTCGGCTTGCGCGCGGGAATCTTCGCCGGATTGTTTCTGGCGCTTTCACCCAACGTTTGCATCACCGCGGTCGAGATCCGCGCCTATCCGTTGTTCTTGCTGACCTCAGCCGGCGCGGCGCGGGCAGTGGTGCTGCTGCTGCATGCGCCCTTGTCGGATGCGCGCCGGCGTTTCTGGGTCGAACTGGGGGCGTGGTTGGTCGCGGGAATGTACACGCATTTCTTTGGCGCGCTGCTGGCTGCTGTCGTCGTGTGCGGTCTGGCCTTTGATCGGATCCGGCAAGGTCGATCTTTGCGGCCCGTATTTGTCCTTGCGGCTTGCATGGCAGTTGCCGCCGCGGGGTTGACTCCATTCCTGGTGGCGTCGGCGGGCCTGTCGGTCGATGCGGCGCGGGATCGCGTGCGCGAGGTTTTTCAACTGGTCTATCGATTGATCGGACATCCCGCCATGGCGGTGTTTCCCGTGGTCGCCGCCCTAGCCGTGGTATCCGCGGCGTTGTTGCTGGTCGCGGGATGGCGTTTGCCGGATCCGCGACGGAACATGTTCCGCACCCTGGGGCTGATCGTCTTGGCGGGAATTACAATCTCCGGCGCGGCCAACTTTTTGGCGACGGGATTCACGGCCGCCAAGGTTACCTACGCGACTTGGGCGTTGCCCCTCATCGGGATCATCCTGGCTGCCTCGTTGACTGGTACTACGGGGCGGATGTCGCGCGTGGCGCTGGTGGCCGCGATCGTACTTCTGCTTTCCCAGGCGGCGGCGGTAACCCAACTGGTGCGGAACGGCGACTATTTCGCGCACGGTCCCCAGCGCCGGATCCAGCGCGTGCTCGACAACCTGCAACAGCATCGGCCGGTCGTGGTGCACGGGGATCCGATCAGCGACTATGCGGCGACGTATTATCCGTTGCGGTTCGCGAATCCGGCATTGCCCCAGTTCGTCGTGGCCGAAGGCACCTCCCGTCCTCCCCTTGGTGTTCCACTGGACCTGGCCAGCTTCCGCTGGGACGATCAGCTGCGCCCGTATACGCACCTGATCGTGGTGCGATCCCGGGTCCAAAGCGCCCGTCAGTTGGCCCACCAGATTCGGCACGGTGACCAAGCGTTCGGCGACAGTCGCCTGATTTCGGCCCTCGAGGCATCGGGGCACTGGGAAGCCCGCCAACATGGGGTGTTCGTCGCCTTTGTTGCGGCGGACGTGGTCGTTTTCGAACGTCGCAATTCGGACGCGCGCTAGCCCGCCGTCACATACACTGGCCCCGGTCATGTTGTTGTTTGATCCGTTGTTCACGACCGCCGGTCGCGTGCCCGACAGAACGGCGTTGGTCGACAAGTCGGGGCGATTGACCTACGGGGATCTGGCGCGCGCGGTCGAATCGTTCGCGTCTGCGTTGCGGGCGCGCGGCATCGCCAAGGGTGATCGCGTGGCGGTGTTCTTGCCGAACGTCGCGCAGGCGGCCGCGGCCATGTACGGGATCCTGACTGCGGGGGCGGTCTTCGTACCGATCAACCCGCTGACCCGCCCGGACAAACTGGCGTTGTTGCTGTCGGACGCGGGGGCCGTGGCCCTGGTGACCAGTGACGCGCTGGCGAACACCTGGGTGAGGGCGCTGGACCAAGGGTTTGGCCAGGGACCGGACCCAAGGTCGAAACAGGAATCGGCAATGCGCTTCGTCGTGACAATTGATGCGGGAGCGTCTCAACAGGCGTGTGTTCCCACGATCGGGTGGTCTGACTTCCTGGCCGTGACGGGGCCCGTGGTACGCGACGACGGGCTTCGAGATGGAGATCTCGCGGCGCTGATATACACGTCCGGATCCACCGGCGAGCCGAAGGGCGTGATGCTGACCCACCTCAACATGCTGACGGTGGCCGATTCAGTGACCAGCTATCTGTCGTTGACCGAACAGGACGTTTTGTATTGCGCGCTTCCCCTGTCGTTCAGCTACGGAATCTGCCAGTTGACGACCGGCCTTCCGGTCGGGGCTACCATTGTCCTGGATGCGTCGTTCGCGTTCCCGGTCAAGTCACTGGCCCTGATGGCGGCCGAGCGTGTGACCTGTTTCGCGGGCGTCCCCACCATGTACGCGCTGCTTGCTGGCCTTCCCGATTTGGGTAGCCACGATCTTCGGTCGCTGCGCATGTGCACGAACGCGGCCGATGCGATCCCCGAACCTTTGTTGGCGACGGTTCGCCGGGCAATCCCCCAGGCGCGCTTCTTTTCCATGTACGGTCTCACCGAGTGTCAGCGGGTGACATATCTGCCGCCCGAGGAGATCGATCGCCGTCCAGGCAGCGTGGGGCGCGGCATGCCTAACCAGGAACTTTGGCTGGTCGACGAGGGAGGGCAACGCCTGCCTTTTGGTGGAACGGGAGAGTTGGTGGTGCGGGGCCAGCATGTGATGCGGGGCTACTGGCGCAAACCCGAGCAGTCCGCGGAGCGGCTGCGGCCGGGACCCGATGCGGGTGAGTCGGTGCTTCATACCGGGGATATCTTTCGGACGGATGATGATGGTTTTCTGTATTTCGTCGCGCGGAAGGATGATCTCATCAAGAGCCGCGGCGAAAAGGTCAGCCCCCGCGAGGTGGAAAATGCCATCTGCGCGGTCCCGGGCGTCGCGGCGGTTGCCGTGGTGGGCGTGCGTCATGCCATGTTGGGTCAGGCGATCAAGGCATTCGTGGTTCGAATTCCCGGGGCCATGCTGGCCGAACGAGACGTGATCCGGCACTGTCGGGAGCGCATCGAGAGCTACATGGTTCCGCACGAGGTGACTTTCGTCGACGAGCTTCCGACGACTCTGACCGGCAAAGTGCGGCGCGCGGATCTTCGCTAAACCGCCTCCCTACGGTTGAGGCGATCGCTTGTTGGCGGCGCCCGCGATGACGCGCGCGAATTCAACGGCCGCCAGCCGTCGCCCCTGTGCGTTCAAATGGCCGTCGTCCGAGGCGTATCCAGGGTAAAGGGCGGCAATCGACCCGCTCTGCCGGTTGGTAAAGGTTTCGGTGGACCCGTCGGGCCGGGTCGATTCGATTCGCGCTAAATCGAAGAGGGGCTGTTCCTTGAACGTCTCGCGCAGACGCTGGTTGTAGGCGGCCCGGCGCGTGTTCGCGTCATCCTCCCAGACGGAGCGACCGATCAAACGCTTGACCACGTCTTTCACGCTGACCGGGCGGGTCGTCAACGGCACGGTGGCGTGAATCAACGTCACCGCCGGGTACTGTCGTTGCAGAGAAATCATCGTGTCCCGGTAGTCGCGGAAGACGGCCTCACTGTCCGTGTCGGGATTGAAGTCCACGTAACAAAGCTTGACCATGGCCTGCTGCGGCAGGTTGTCGGCCATGTTCTCCAACGCCGTGGCCAGGGACGCGATCTTGGAGCTGGGATGGTTGTTTCGGCCCGCGGCGGCGTGGATGATTCCGGGGCCAGGGGGCGACTCACCCTCAGGAGCGATGGCGATGTCGACGCCCACTTCCTTCGCCAGTGCCGTCAGGCCGGCGATGATGTTTCCGCCGACGGACTGGTGGCCGAAGAACACCCGGACACTCCGCAGGACCTCCAGGTCAGCACGCACCTGATCCGTTATCGGCATGGGTTCGGCGTTGGTCGCGGGCAGCTGGGTGGGACGCGAACACGCGAGAATGATCCAGGAAAGCGCCAGCGGCAGCAGGATGCCCCGTCCGTGCCCACGGGCAATGTAGCGATCATCTTTCCACCTCCCGTTCATCAGGCCGCGGCTCGGATGGATTGCGGGGGACGACCTACAGGGGTTTGACCTCGGGGACCGCCTGGATAAGCAGCGGACGCGAGTGCAGGGCGCGCGTTGTTGCACGCTTTGCCTGAATGTCGCGGTAGACCAAGGCTGCGCGTTCGGGCGTGACACCGATGGCCCGGCCCAAAACCTCGGCGGGCAGGTCATGGTTCATCGCCCACAACGCCAGATCCATCTGCTCATAGGGCAGGGCGAAGTAGAATTCATCTTGGCCCTGGGGCAGGCTGTACGTGTCGGTGGTGGGACGGCCTTCGCATATCTCCTTGGGTAGATCCAGATGGCGCGCCAGCGCGAACACCTGCGACTTGTACAGATGGGCGATTGGCTTCAGATCCGCCGCACCGTCGCCGTTCTTGACGAAAAAACCCTGGTCGTACTCTAGCCGATTGGGTGTTCCCACCACAGAGTAGTTCAACCGGTCGGCGTGAAAGTATTCGATAGTCTTGCGCACGCGTTGTTTGTAGTTTTGCGCCGCGACGATCTGAAGATAGGGCTTGGATGGCAAGCGGGCTTCTTGCATCTTGCCGTCCGGGGACTGCACCACCAGCTTGAAGAAGTTCAAACCTCCCTCGACCCCTCCCGCGATGACCAATTTGGACTTCCATTCCGACGAGTACGCGGGAAAGACCTCGCGGATCGCCTGGTCGCGCTCGCGGTAACAACCAAGCGCCTCCAGCGTGGGCGACAGCTCCTGCAACCGAGGCTCGATTCCGAAGCGGGCCGCGACTTCACGACCAAGGCGCTGACTGGCCGATGAAGATTCGCGCTCGGGGAGGAGCAGCACGAAGACCTTCTCGGGACCAAACGCCTTGGCCGCCAGACCGACACAGACCGAGCTGTCGACACCGCCGGAAAGCGCAACGACCACGCCACGACGCTTCAGATCGCGCCCGACGATCTCCCGCATCCGGGCGCCGATGGTTTCCACCTCCTTGGCGCAGTCGAGGTCGAGGACCGAGGGATTCAATACGGAGTCGGGGGTTGTGGTTGTCATCGTTTTAGCCTTTTAGACTTTCTTGGCCACGAAGGCCGCGATGCGCCCGATGGAATCCAGGTTCTCGGGAATCATCTCAGCGTCTTCGACCTTGATCGAGAATGTGTCCTCCAGAAACCCAATCAACTCCAGAACGCCCGTCGAATCGATGATCCCGCGATCCAGCAGGGATGCTTCATCGGTCAAGACCGTCTGATCGGGGACGTAAAAGTTGCGGGCGATGAACTCCCGGATGGTGGCGTGTGTATCCATGGGTGTGATGTGTCTCATTTCTCGACCATCGTGTCGAATGAAATCGATCGTTCGGCATCCGGCGGATGGCGAATGAAGCGGTTGTGCAACAACTGGGTGGATAGGACCCCGACGACGGCCATGTTGTCGGCGTTGGAGAACTGGCCATCGGTGGCGTGCGCGCGGCATTTTTGCCACAGCGCCCGCACCGCGCGGGTGTCGAAGACCCCGCAGTCCGACAGCGCCGATTCGCCGAGGACGTCCTCGACCCAATCTGGAGCGTCCGCTCCCACGAAAGACAGCGCATCCGGCGCCCGATAGGGTTGTTTCTTGCGCCGGATGATGGGGTCCGGGACCAGACCCCGGCAGGCATCTTTCAGGACGCGTTTTTCGTCCAGCACGTGCAGCTTGTATTCCGCCGGGAGGCTGTCGGCCAACGCGACGACGTTCTTGTCCAAAAACGGAAAGCGACCCTCGACGGAGTTCGCCATCAACATGCGATCCCCCTGTGACGACAGGAGATAGCCCGAAAGCAACGTTCTGACTTCGATGTATTGGTCGCGGGCCAAAAACGACCAGCGCGAAAAATCATCAGGCAGGGTCGCCAGGAACCCGGCGACCGCGTCGGACCCGGTCAAGGATGCGCGCAGGTCCGGGGAAAACAAACGCTTGAGCGCCGCCGTCGTTCGCCAGCGGGGATCGTGCGCGAATGACGGTTCCCGCCATTCGGAAAGGTGTCGTCCGAAAAACTGGAGGGCAATGCCTTTCTGCGCGACCGGGGAGCGCGCCAAATACGGATACAGCCGTTCCAGCAACCGCGGACGCAGGCGCGATTCCGGCCGACGGGCCCAGAACCGTCGAACCTTCGCCTCGCGGAACAGGTCGTAACCCGCGAACATCTCGTCCGCTCCCTCGCCGGTCAGGACCACCTTGATACCCGTCCTTCGCACCAACTGCGACAAAAGAAACAGGGGGGCCGGGGCGGTGCGCAGGATCGGACGCTCGGTGTGCGCGATAACGGCCGGGAAAGCGGCGGCGATGTCGTTGCGCGAAACGACGACATCGTGGTGGGTGCTGCCGAGATGTGACGCCATCAAGGTCTGAAACGGCGTTTCGTCGTATTCGGCGTCGTCAAAGCGCAGCGAGAACGTGTGGAAACTCTTTCCCGTCGCGCGCAACGCGAGCGCGGCCACCAGGGCGCTGTCGAGCCCCCCGGACAGGTAGCTGCCGACCGGCACGTCGGCGCGCAACATCCGCAAGCGTGTCGCATCTTCAAGGGCCGCGCGCACCGCGACCACGGCGTCGTCCAACGAACCGCGAAAGCCACCACCCGTTTCGCCAGGGTCCGCACCCTCGCTTGGGTACGTGGGCTTCCAATACAGGCGCTCGATGTTTCCCACCCCACTGATCGTGCGCACTGATCCCGGTTGAACCTCGTGGATGCCGGCGAAGGCCGAACGGGGCGGAACCACCGTCCAGAAGGTAAAGGTTTCATCGATACCGGCCGGATCCAAACGGCGGGGGATGCTGGGATCGGCGGCGAAGATCGCCTTGACCTCGCTGGCGAAGTAGACGCGGCCATCATGTTCGGTGAAGTAGAGCGGACGCACGCCGAGGCGATCGCGCGACAGCGTCAGTGTCCCGCGGCGGCTGTCCCAGAGCGCCAGCGCCCATTGACCGTTGAAGCGTTCGAAGGCCTCATCGCCCCACGCCTCGAACGCGTGAACAATCACCTCGGTGTCGCTGTGCGTGCGAAACCGGTGTCCAAGCCCCTCCAACTCGGCGCGCAGCTCGACGTAGTTGAAGATTTCGCCGTTGAAGGAAATCCACAGGTCGTCGGTTTCGTTGGACAGCGGTTGTTGGCCTGTGGACAGGTCAATGATTGAAAGGCGCGCGTGGGCCAGGCCTGCGCGGCTGTCCCGGTACATGCCGAATTCATCGGGGCCCCGGTGGTGAAGCGCGCCCGCCATTCGTGCCAGTTCGTCCCGCGCGGGTGGCGCCGCGCGGTCGGCGATTCGAAAGATTCCAGCTATCCCGCACATATTGTCCCGAGGGCCTGATTGTCTACCGCACGCCTGGGCCGCGCATCCACTTTCAAATTGTGCAGGCCGGTATCATTCGATGCTTGGCGCCCCAAACGATCGGTTCCACGCATAGGAGGCGAGGCCAGCCGCGACCAGCGCCACCGCCGCCGCCGCGACCAACGCCGGCAGCGGTTTCGCCACGATCGTCAGAGCGAATTCGTGCAACAGATACGTTCCCGCCCCGAAGGCACAGGCGACAACCGTGGCCTTTAGATCGGATGCGACGGTCACCACGCCAAGGGAACGGGCCCCAACCATGGAGATCACGAGGACGCCGATCTCCGCCCCGCTGATCGCCAGTGCGGCGCCCAGAAGGCCAAAATGGTTCATGGCTGGCCACACGAAGCCGGCGAAGAGCACGGTCTTGAGGCCGGTGCCCGCCGCGATGTACCGGGGGCGTCCCGCGGCCAGCAACACGGCCCCGTACGAGACCGTCAGGGTGTTCAGCCAGACGCCTATCAGCAGGCCCATCGTCAAGGTTCCAACCTGTTGATACCGGCTGTCGTAAAGCAGACCGACCACGGGATCGGCCAGGGCGATTCCCAGGCCGAAGAACGGCGCGATCAACAGAAGCAACCGCCTGCGGCCTTGTCGGACGTCGCTGGGATCGTGGTCAGGCCGGCGCAGCATCGCCGATGCCGCCGGGAAGAACACCCGCTGCGACGCCTGGTGCACGATGACCCCCGGCAGCGTGGCCAGCGTCGTGGCGATGCCATAAAAACCCAGTGACGTCGCGTCGACCAGCTTGCCGAGGAGCAGCTTGTCGCTTTGTCCGGAGAAGAACGTGATCGCGGTGCTGAGAAAGATCCACCGGCCGAAGTCCAGCAGCGACTTGCGGGCCTCGGGGTCCCACGCGAATCGGTTGCGAATGCCGGGCAGCGCGGTGTGGCTGAGCACCGTCTTGGCCAGGGCGGCCACGCTTCCCCCGACGACCAGCGCCCAGATCGAACGGAAGGTCCAGGCAAATCCGATCATGGCGGCGGCGCCGACCACCTGTGCGCAGATCTCGATCAAGACGATGTGCCCGACCGCCAGGTTTCGATTGGCCGTGAACATGCGGGTCGATTCCAGGCCGCCGATGAGGGCGGACACCCCGGTCGCGGGAATCAGCCAGGCAAGTTGTGGGTTGCCGTAAAATCGCGCCAGCGGAACCGCGATCAGGCAGGCGCAAGCCCACAGCAGGACGCCGCGGATGACCTGAACCGTCCAGGCGGTGTTCAGAAACAGGGGGTCATCACCACGCTGATTCTGAATGATGCTGGGACCGACGCCGACATCGGACAACATCGCCAGGCCAGCCAGGAAGACGTTGACCAGGGCCATCACGCCAAAATGCTCGGGAAACAGCAGGCGCGTCAGCAGCAGATTTGCCCCCAGGCGCACCGCCGAACTGGCCCCGTTTCCCAGAACCGTCACCACCGTGCCACGAACGACGGTGTCTTTGAGAGAAAGTTTCATTGCCATCGTAAAGTCGCGAATTCGCGCCGGCTATCCATCGCACTTTCGCTCAAAACATGCCAACGTGATTTCGCTGTCGATGCGCATCACTTTCGTACTTCCTCCCCTCAACGGTTCGGGTGGCATGCGCGTTTTGGCGACCTACGCGGAACGCTTGCGTCGTCGGGGGCATCACGTGGTCGTGGTCGCTACCAGCGTTCGGCAACCATCGTTGCTGCGTCGAACGGTGCGCGTGCTGCGGGGCAGGCGGCCGCCGCCCTGGCACAAGGTTCCGGCGCGCGTGACGCACTTTGAATCTTCCGCCGTGGATCTGCGCGAGCTGCGACACCCCGGCCCCGTGACCGACGTGGACGTTCCGGACGCGGATGTGGTGATCGCGACCTGGTGGGACACGGCGCCGATGGTGCACAGGTTGTCGCGGGAAAAGGGACGGAAGGTGTACTTCCTCCAGGGCTACGAATCATCGATTGCGTCCGTGCCCACCGAAGAGGCGGACGCGACCTGGCGTTTGCCGATGCAGAAGATCGTGGTTGCCGAATGGCTGGCCGAACTGGGACGGGTTCGGTTTGGAGATCCGACGGCCATCTGCGTTCCCAACAGCGTCGATACGGCGTTGTTTCAGTCACCCGAACGTACAAAACAGTCGCTTCCCACGGTGGGATTCATCCACGCCCCGTTCAAGACCAAGGGAACCGACACCGCCATCGACGCGCTTGTGAAGGCCAAGCAGCGGATTCCGGCCTTGCGGGTGATCTGTTTTGGTCATGCGCCGCCGGGGCCCGACTTTCCCGTGCCCGCGTGGTTCGAGTTCACGTTGAATCCCCCTCAGGAAACGCTGCGTGACCTTTACGCGAGGTGCGACGTGTTTTTGCAGCCGAGCCGCATCGAGGGGTTCGGTCTTCCCATTCTGGAGGCGATGGCGTGTCGTACGCCGGTGATCGCGACAACAGCTGGCGCCGCGCCCGAGTTGCTTCGGAAGGGTGGTGGACACTTGGTTCCCGTCGACGCGCCCGACGCGATGGCGGCGGCGATTGTCGAGGTGGCGAACGCCTCACCGACCGCGTGGCGCGCCTGGTCGGATGCCGCCTATCTGACGGCCGCGGGTTATTCCTGGGATGACGCGACGGTTGCGTTCGAAGCCGCTCTGGAGAAAGTAACCCTCACGGATCAGCGCGACCCAAACGCTTGACCAGTTCGCGCGAGATCAAGGCACAGAACTGGGCGTTGGTCACCAGATAGCGTTTCCCCAGTCGGCGTGGCTCCTGGAGCAGGCGAAACAGCCATTCAAGCCCGACCCGTTGAACAATCTCGGGGGCACGCATCCGCAAGCCAGCCAGGACGTCGAATGATCCGCCGACGCCAATCGCGAAGGGCACGCCCAGGCGCTCCCATTGTTCCTCGATGAAAATTTCCTGGCGTGGCACCCCCATTCCGACCACCAGGATCTTCGCGCCACTATCGGCCACGGCGCGCGCGCGCGCGTTGGCCTCGGCCGGCGTGAAGTATCCGTCATCGACGCCCGACAGGATCAGTCCGGGGTGACGTTCGGTCAGCCGCGCGGCAACCGTGTCGACCACCGTTCGACTGGCGCCCAGCAGGTAAACGCCGAACCCTTCACGCGCGCCCAGTGCGCACAGGCGGTCGACCAGATCTACACCCGTCACGCGTTCAGGAAGATGACGGCCAAGCAGCCGGGAGGTCCAGATCAACGGCTGTCCGTCCGCCACCACCATGGCGGCGTTATCGACAAAGCGCTGTAGGCGCGGGTCCTGGCGCATCATCATCAGGATCGCGACGTTGACCGTGCACAGGTATCCACGCTCGCCCGATCGAATGAGTTGGCCGATCCGTTCGACGGTCTGGTCCAGGGTGACCGGATCAAATGCGCCGTTCAGCAGGGGAACCGACGTCACGTGAACCACGAACGGCTGAGCAGCATCGCGTCTAGAAAAAACTTCGTCGCCCAGTTCGGGAAGGTCAGACGCGAATAGGCGCCCCAAACCGGCTGCGAGCCCTTGATGGCGCCCCGTACATCCAAGTTGGACGTATGGATGTCCTGCCAGTTCATGACGTAGCGGAGGGCGGCCACGGCGGAGCGACGATACAGGCCATCGTCGTGGTGGGCGTTGATTCTGGCCCAATTCAGCGCCATCTGACAGTTGCCGGTCAGGCAGGAATAGCTGGCGGCGGGGTTGCCATCCACATCGATGGTTCCCGGCAGAAATCCGTCGTCGCGCAGGCGTTCCGTCACGGCGCGCGCGCTGGTCTCGGCGGATTTCAGGTAGCGATCGTCGGCCAGGAGCAAACCGGATTCCCATAGCCCCCGAATGGCATAGGCGATCGTGTGGGTGAACGGCGGTACGCCTGCCTTGAATGCGTTCTGGGCGTAGTACCGGCCTCGCTGTTGCGAAAGCGCCCAGTCAAGGTTCGCGCGCGCCACGGCTTCGCGGCTGGCGCTCGGCCTGTGTTTGTGAAGCCGGACCAGCGCCCAGGCGGTGCGCGTGTTGTAGACATGCGGAATGTCGTTGTGTTCGTTGCGGGTCCAGCGCCCCTCGGCGTCAGCCACGGCGGTCAGCCAGTCGGCGGCTTTCTCCGCGGCATTCAGAAGTTCGGCCGAACCGGTCTCCTCGAAGCCGCGCACCAGACCATGCAGCACCTGGCCGGTATCGAAAACAATTCCACGCGAATGGTCATAGGCCGGATTCGAAATCGAACCATCCGCGTTCTGAACGCGACACAGCCAGGCACAGATACGTATCGCCCGTTCGCGATGGTCGGAATTGCCAAAGGCGTGGGCCAGGTCGAAGAATGTTTCGGCGATGTAGCCCGATGTTTCACGGTAGGGGGGGCGCCAGCCGCCGCGCACGGAGTAGCCGTAGCTGACGCCGCCATCGTCCCCCCTGTCGTGAGCGCGGCTGAGCCAGTCCACCGCGGCGCTCAGGTGTCGTTCGGGAGATGCGAGCGGATGTGACCGACCGAAAAGGTCGCGTGCGACGATTGCGCCGAAAGCCAGGAGAGGAAGTGCCATGTTGTGTCTGTCAGGTCCGGGAGGTTTGCTGGTGAGCGTTTGCGTCGGTGTTGATGACCGCGATGGGTGGCTAGGGCGCGCCCGACGGCGCGCGCCGCGTGTTCGGGTCCAATAAAAGCTGGGCGACGCGTTCGCCGGCATGGCCGTCGCCGAAGGGATTGGTCCAGTCGCGCGAACGCATCAGCATCGTGTCGACGGTGCCTTCCAGAACGCCTGGCTCGATTGAATCGCACAGCAGGTTGGCGCCGACGCTGACGGTCTCGGGGCGCTCGGTGTTTGGCCGCAGGGTCACGCAGGGAACATGGAGCGTACACGCTTCCTCCTGTACGCCCCCCGAGTCCGTTAACGTGAGGCGCGCTCCCGCCAGCAGTCGCAAAAAATCCAGGTACCCCACCGGATCCGTGCTGACGAATGGCGGTTCGGAAAACCCCCGTCCCTCCGGCATGCGGGCGATCGTGGCCCGCGTACGCGGGTGGGTGGGAAATACCAGCGTGAGATCGTGCCGTCGGGCGGTCGCCAGAAGCGCGCGCATGACAGCCAGGAGGCGTTCGGGCGCATCCACATTGGAAGGCCGGTGCAGGGTGACCAGGGCGTAGGGTCGATCGGACAGTCCCAATCGCTCGATGACCGTCGACCGAAGGCGCGCGCGCTCGGAGTTGGCCAGCGCGGCGTCAACGATGGTGTTGCCGACGACGTAGACGCCGCGGATGATTCCCTCCTGCCGCAACCGCTCGACCTGCAGCGCGGTTGGACACAGGTGGAGCGCGGCGATGCGGCCCGCCAGAACCCGGTTGCCCTCCTCTGGCATGTCCCAATCGTCGCTGCGCAGGCCTGCTTCCAGATGTGCGATCGGCAACCCGAGTTTGTGCGCTGCCAGCGCACCGCCGAGCACGCTGTTGGTATCGCCCTGAACCAGGACCCAGCTTGGCTTCAGCCGGTCCAGCGCTTCGGCTGCGCGAATGACGACGGTACCCAGTTGTTGGGCGGCCAGCGCCGATCCGACCTCCAGATTGGCCGCCGGTCGGGGCAACCCCAGTTCCTCGAAGAAGATGGCGTCCAGTTGGTACGAATAATGTTGCCCGGTGTGCACGATTGCAAAAGGCGCGTTCCGCCGCGCAAGGGCCTCGACCACGGGAGCAATCTTGATCAACTCGGGACGGGTTCCAACCACGAAGGCGATCATCGGGTTGCGTCTTTCGTATCCAGCCCGGAAGCGCGTGCGTTCGGGCGGCGATGGCGGAACAACGACTTGCCTTGGGTTTTCATGCGCGGGAAGGTGAAAAAGGGTAGGCGAAAAATGGCAGGGCTGTTCATCTTTTTTCGTGAAGGCTTCGTGCACTGCCCGTGGTCCCGGGCGCCGCCACGTTCCTGCCCGTGCGCGGGTGTCGGTCCGGCAAATCGATCAGGTAGTACATGGTCGATGGGAGCAGGGTGATCTCCAGTCTTCCGGTACCCGTCGCCGTCGCAGTCGATTCGGTGGCCGGCTCTCCCGTGGTTGCCTGATATCCGTTTGGATCCAGGGGCCTGACCTTCAGCGATTGGGCATCGGCGCGGTCCATCGAGACCCGTCCCCCGAAATTCCTCACCACGATTGGAGGGCCGCCCACATCCGCGATCGTGCGCAACCCGCGCCCTGGCGCCGACCAGCCTGAATTGTTGTCTTCGCTCATGACTTGTAGAAGCATCCGTTTGGATGTTCCAAGGGGCTGGTCGTCCATGGAAACCAGCAACACGGCGCCGTACTCGATGCTGGACTGCACGGTCACGTTGCCAAGCGCGATGGGACCCGCCTGGGCAAGAAATCCGACCGCCCCTTTCGCCGCCGGTCCGTCGATGGTCACCAGACCACGGCCATAGTCCCAGTTCAGTTCGCCGGTTCCGCTGCGAACGGTCTTCTTCCGACGGTCGATGCGGGTCGACAGGTCCGCGGTCTTCGAGGCGCCGCCGTTCTCGGTGATGTTCACCTCCACGCGTCCGACGAGAAAGGCAAGCGGATCGATTGACTCCGGATTTGGTAGAGCGACGGTCTTGCGGTTGGGGATCTCAAGCGTTCGCAGGCCGTCCGGATTCTGGGGGGCCGCGACGGCAATTCCCCTCAACGAGAAGAGGTCCGAAAGCTTGGGTGCCAGACCGACCGCGAGATCGCCCGTGCGGACCAGCCCCTTTCGAAAGATCAGCGCTGCCGCTGGAAACTGACCCATGGTGACCGGATCGGAGATGGTGAATTTTTCCAAACGCTGGGACCAGGAGATATCGCCGGTCGCGAAGAAGAACAAAGCGTCGGTCCCCTGAAGCGCGCCATAGACCGCGGCGATCGCGGGCATGTCCGCGCGGTATCGGTTGGGCGGCACCCAGTTGATTTCGCTGTTTGTCGAAGGTTTCCCGTTGTACGCGACATCCATGATGGGCAGTTCGAACGAGAGGGTGGGATCATGTCCCGCCTTGCCGGCTTTGCCGGTTTCGAATCGCACCGCCGCGGCGTCGTTGTACCTATCGCCCTTCGAAAGAAGGTAGCTGGCGTCTTCGCCCAGGTGGGGTCCGCCGAAATATCCGTGACGGTCCATGAAGTCGCAGGTCGCATTCGACCACTTGTCCAGCGGTCCGAACACCTGGGCATCGGCGGTGATCCAATTAGAGCAACTGACCGATCCCTTGAAGCCCAGCTCCCCTTTCAGATACTGGTACATCTGCTGGAAGTACGCGCGCTGCAGGCCGGCCAGAAAGCGCGCCGTGTCCTGGGCGCGCTGATCGCGACGGTCCCGCATATCCCCAAGCGGCATGAACCCCACCCGACCCGCCGCCGCCTCGTCGCCCCGGAATCTCCCGCCGCCCCAGGTCGCCAGCGCCTTGTCGATCCCCCCGTAGCGATTCGTCAGCCAGGCGCCGAACTGTCTTTCGACGATTTCCATCTGGGGTGCGGGAATCTTTTCGTATGGATCGAAGGTCCAGAAGAACAAACCGTCTTCGTTCAGTATCTCGACGAAAGCCAGGGTTGGATCTTGCGCAAGGCCAAGTCCGGTTTCCGGATTCTTTCGCGTCAGGGCCGCCTTCCACCAGCCTTTCTGAATGTCCTGAAAACGGTGGTTGAAGAAGGGGATCGCGAAAGGAAACGCATCGCCCTTGTACCCCTCGAAACCCGAAAGACCCTTCGGACGCAGCCACAGCGGGAAGTACGATGACAGCGTCAGGTAGATGCCCTGGGCTTTCAGCGCGGCGACCAATCGGTGTAGCCCCGACAACTTGGCTTCGTCGATCTGGGTCATGTCTTGCTCGCGCCAAAGGGGACCGTGCAGACGGACCATGTTGACACCGACTTTCGCCAGCCGCCGGGCGAAGCGATCAAGCGTTGCCCGGTCATGACCAAGGATCTCGTGCTCGGCGTTGACCGCCCAGAAGCGGACCGGCCGGCCGGTCTTCTCGTGGACGAACACATCGCCCTTGACCTGGATGAAACCACCCGCGCCGGACACCGTTTCGTTCAGCGAACGCAGATCCAGCAGCGCGGCGCCAAACGGATCGGGATCCGGTTCGAACGCAAACCAGCCCTCGGGGGCGACGCGGTATTTTTCGCGGGGTTTCAGTTTGCCGCGCGGCAGGAACGGTCCTTCCGTCAGCAGGAAACAATCGAACGCGACCGCCTTGCTGGCCGCGTCGACCTCGATCCGCAGCGAGTGTTTGCCGGCACCCAGCGTCGCGCTTCCCAGATCGACCCAGTTGGCATTCACGAATTTCGCCAGACTGACGTCATCAAGAAGAGCGATGTCGTACGGACATGCGCGCCACGGCTGGTTGTCGAACTTCCACCTGAACGGGCCGTGGTGCCAGAACTTGCGCGCGTAGAACCGGTACGTGGACCCTTTGGGAACCACAATGTCGTAATCCAG
Organism: Pseudomonadota bacterium; assembly: GCA_031407985.1. Taxonomy (GTDB): domain Bacteria; phylum Myxococcota_A; class Polyangia; order Fen-1088; family Fen-1088; genus FEN-1088. The sequence goes on from JANOJB010000219.1 coordinate 27,426, forward strand.
GAACCACGTCTTCCCTGACTGATCGGTTCCGATCCATTTGCCATCGGAAAGCTTCTGGGCGGCCTTGTCATCCGCGGGCGCGAAGGGGTTCTTCTCGGGGAAGTTGGTCGACTTCGGCCGTTCCGCCTCCCACCATATCCATGCCGGCCCGGCTGGCGCGCCCTGCTTGGTGGGCGGATCTGGCTGCGCCGGGCTCGCCGTGGCGGTGGCCATGGCCGTGAAGGTGGCGGCAAAAACGACGGCAAAAACGACGGCAAGAACGACGGCAGAGTGGGCGCGACCTACGCGAGCGGGGACCATTAATGCGAATGTTATACTCAGCCGATATTCGACGGGCGAGGAGGGATCACATGCGAACCTATGCTGCCGCGTTGGCTCTCGGTCTCTGGGGAGCTTGCGGGACGACGACGAATAGTCCGGGATTCACAACCGGTGGGACGACAGGAGGTGACGCCACCGGCGGCACAGCAGCCGCCACGGGTGGTGAATCGGGCACCAGCACGGGTGGCACCGGGGTCGTCGGCGGGACGGGTGGTGCGGGCACCGGGACGGGTGGTGCGATGCCCTCGGGAGGCGCGTCAGGCACGGGCGGGCGAATCGGCGGCGGGGGAGGCGGTGGCCCGTCGGGCACGGGCGGGCGGGTGGGTTCTGGCGGGCGCGTCGCGACGGGGGGAGCGATCGGAGCCAGCGGCGGCGCGGGTGGGGCCGCGGCGGGTCTGATCTTCGTCGGAGATTTCGAGACAGGTACCCTTTCGCAGTGGAACTACATCGAGCGCTGCCAACCCGATCGCATTACGGTCTATTCGACGGCGAATGCCCCCCCGGGTGCTCCCGCGCCGCGACAGGGGCAGTACGCGGCGCGGTTTCGCGTTCTGGACGGCGACGTCGCGCCTTGCACGTCGAGCGAGAATCCTCGGGCGGAACTCGAAACCGTGGAATCACTGTTCAAGCCAGGTGACGATCGTTGGGAGGCGTGGTCGGTCTACGTTCCGGACACCAATCCCGCCCCCAATACGGATTCCTGGTTCGTCTTCCAGGAAGACTATGGGGCGCCATGGGACGGCTCGCCGGCGATCGGTTGGACCCTGGACTTGGCCAGCAACCCGAACCATTTCCGGTTGGATCGCAGCGAACAGTACAACCACGATCAGCCCGGGGTGGCCACGCTGGTCAGGGGACGCTGGATCGACTTTCTGGTCCACAAGAAATTCGCCAACACGGTCAGCGGTGGCGGACTTGTCGAGGCCTGGGTCGACAAGGCGCCGATGACATTTTCGACGTGCGGCTGCACGACGCTGGCGACGCAGACCATGCGAGCGTCGCAGGCGACGGTGGGGTTCTACCTGACGTCGTATCGGGCTCGGGGACTGTTGTCGTCGTTCGACATCTACTACGACGCCGTTCGCATCGGGACCACCCGCGCGGCGGTCGAACTTCCGTAGTCCGTCAGCCCTCGAAGGTCGGAAGGTCGGGACGGCGCCCAAGCGCCCAGTCGTAGACTTCCAGGGTCTTCAGCGCTTTGGCGTCCCACGAGTAGTAGCGCAGGGCGCGGGCGTGGGCGGCCCGGCTCATCGCGACGATGCGCGCGCGATCCTGGACCAAGGTTTCGATGCTCTTTTTCAGGGATGCAACCAATTCGGCCTTGGTTCCGATTGGCACGCGAATCCCAGTGTCATCCGTGACCAGAACCGCCGGGCCACCATAGTCGACGACCAGTGGCACACATCCGCACGCCATCGCCTCGATCACCGCGCCGGCGCCCAACTCGCGCACCGACGGAAACAGGAACAGATCCGCATCGCGCATCAGAACACCGACCTCGGCCTGTGTCTTCCGCCCCAAGATTTGGACGCAGTCCTTGAGACCGTGGCTTTCCACCAGTGCCTCCAGTTTCGCACGGTCAGGACCGTCGCCCACCAGCACCAGTCGATGCTGGCGCAGTGCCGGGCTTTGGGCGAACACCTCGATGGCCACGTCGGCGCACTTGTACGGAACCAGGCGTCCCGCGAACAAAACCGTCAACCGATCGCGTGGGGGGCGATCCCCCGGCCACGCAAATACATTCGGATCGATCCCGACCTCGGGAAAATCAATGGTCTTGTCCCGCACGTTTGTGGGCAGGTCGTCGATCGTATGTTTGAAAGACGCCAGGATGACGCGCGATTTCTGGTACGTG
>JANOJB010000231.1:0-18503 GCA_031407985.1 Pseudomonadota bacterium
GTCAGCGTGATCGGTAGGTTCGCATCTCGTTGTTGCGCGCGTTCGTCAGGGTGTACGACCCGTCGCGCGCCACGGATGCTTTCACGAAGTGGGCCCCATCGGGCGACGTGGTGATGTTGGCGCACAGCGCTTCCACCGCGTTGTGGGCGGCGTCGTTGTTGATGGCCCGGTGAAGCGTCCAGATGTCCTGGATTCCAGGCGAGGCCTTCAGAGTGTCGAACGTGGCGACCGCCCCACCCTTGGTGGGGCCATTGTTCATGAGGGCGACCAGAGGGGCGAGTGCGTGAACCAGCTGCGGCGCCGACGATATCTCAAGACCGTGGTGACTGACCTGGAGCAGGTCGGCGGGCCCGATGCGGTTGGTCGGGCAGGCCAGGCGATTTTCGACGGCCCAGGTCAGGTCACCCAAATCGACGAAGTCGAACGTCCCGAAACGGGCGACGAAACCGACACTTTGCGGATTTTCGTCGGTGGGCCGTTCGGGCATCTGCGGCGCGCCGGTACACAGAGGGTTCGCGGTGGCCGTGGGCAACGCATCGACCAGCTGTCCGCCCGCCGACACGAATATGATGTCCACGTCGCCCAGTTGCAGGCGATCGCCCGGCCTGACCATCACGCGCGTCTTGCCCGCCAGTGCCGCGACATAATCGTTGTACAGCGCGCCGCCTTCGATACTGGGTCCGTGATCCATGAACTGACCGACGGGAAAACGGCTGGCCAGCGCTGTTACGCCGCCAACGTGATCGCTGTGAAAGTGCGTCGTCACGACATAGTCCAAGCGGGTGACGCGCGCCTGGTTGTTGAGCACGTTCAAGACGCGTGTGACGTCGCGATCCCCGGGATTGCCCGCATCGACCAGCAGGGTTTGCCCCGACGGGGAAACCATCAACGTCGCGGCGCCACCCTCGACATCAATGAAGTAGATGTCCAGCGTGGACTGGCCCGTCGCGCCGCCTGCGGCGGGTGCTCCAGCGGCCCCCCCCGCCGCGACTCCACCGCTGGCGATACCTCCACCGCTGGCGGTGCGCCCGCCACCCCCCAAGCCGCCCCCCATCGCACCGGTACCGGTACGGCCACCGGCGCCGCCACCGCCAGCGACGCGCCCACCGCTTCCCTCGGAGGCTCCACCTGCCCCCACTCCGCCCGAACCCGGCGCCCCCGCGATGCCGGAACCGCCTCCGACCGCGCCTCCAGAACCGGCGATCGTCGCCCCACCACTCGCCGACGCGGCGTCGCGTGAGCCGGTAACGGATCGCGAGCTGCACCCAGCACCAGCAAGCGGGGAAGCGAAAAGGAGAGTCGCCAGAGCGCCAAGAGTCCAGGCCGAGGTCCAAGAAAGCGTAAGGCGGGACGAGATCATGTGCTACCTCGTGGCGGATTCTACTCGAACCCGGAACTCAACCGGCGACTCGCATACGACGACGGCATGGACGGCCATGGGCATGGCGGCCTTTGCATCGGGTTACCCGGAAACGGCAACCTGGACATCCCGTCTAGTGAGACTCAGTTGGATTCCCTTCAGTGAGACGGGCGAGTACCGCGGCCATAACTTGTGATACGGCGGTTCGACGACGATCCGGCTCATCGGTTCCAATTTCATCGGTCGACGCCCCCTGAATCGGAGAAATCGTCACGTTGATCGTCTTCGCTTCGGGGATGACGCGGGATGTTCCCTGGGCGACGTCGATATTCATGACAATCTCGCCATTCTCGACGTTGATGAGCCGAGCCTGAAATCAAAACCTTGCTTCGCGAACGCGAACGAGATTTGAGGCCTGGACCTGGGTACCAGGAGCGACCTCCTCGAATCGATTTGCCGTGTAGACGAATGGACGACCCCCGTCGGTCCAGCCGAACTCCACTATTTGAAGTAGAGCGTCAGCGCTAGAACTGCGAGCGAGGACCAAGGCCCGCTCCAGGTCGGAGAGATTTGCCGCGGTCTCGACTCGGTTGCCCACGGGGTCAAACACCACGCGTCCTGTCATTCCCGAGGAAATCACCCGAACACCTCCCTCCAGGAGAACGCGTTCCACCTCGGCGAGGTCCGAGACCTGGCCTCGTTCGCTACCCCGGGACGGGAGCACCATGAGTGCAACGAATCGCCTGTCGGTCCGCCTCGGAAACGTCAGATCCGCCGGCGCCGAGGGTGTAAGGGTGAGGGGGGCCGTTGCACATCCGGAGACCACGAGGAGAGCAGGGCCACATTTGCTTTCGCAATCCTCATCGTGCCTCCTGTGGTGCCTTGGTCAAGGCGATGGGGCGAGGTCCAGGGTCGGCATCGGAGGCTCTAGGTTCCAGCCCGCTTGCGCCAAAGAAGGCCAAGATCGATCTCGATCGCCTCGAAGGGCTCAACGCGCACCTTACCGCTCCCCTTGATCGTCCGCAGCAAGGTCCATTGGCTCGAATCCAATCGAAAGACTTCGAGCGTCTCGAGAATGGGATCCAGGAGCCAAACGTGATCAACGCCCGCGGACGCATAGGCGGGCATCTTGTCGGCGCGGTCGATGGCTTCCGTGGAGGTCGAGAGAATCTCGCACACCCAGTTCGGAGCCAGTTCGAAGTAGGCGGTGTCGGGCAAGTCCGACATCCGATCCATTCGCCAGCCGGCCAGGTCGGGGACCACGATCGCGCCCCTTTCGAGATGAAGCTCGGGCTCGATCAGGATCCACCAGCCGCCCGGTCCACCAATCCCCCCGTCGAAAGGACCCCACAGTGCAGCGCCGAGCGCCGATGCGGCGCGCGCATGGCGTGGGGCCGGACGTGGGCTCGTAATCAGAGCGCCGCCAAGAATCTCGGCCACCAGATGCCCAGGAACCTGGAGGAGATCCTGATACGTCGCCGGTTTGCGCGCGGGCTCGGCCATCTCTAGGCTAGATTAGCACGCGACGTACTTAGCCTTCGTGGAGACAACGGCGAGGACACGCGGCCCAACAACAGTGACCAGCGCGGTAAAGGCGCTGGCAAGTTGCCTCGGCTCGGTCGAGCGCATCGTTAGGGTCGACGGCTCCCGTCTGCGTGAACTGGTGATTCAGAGCTTTCGATGACTTCTAAGATTGCCATACCTACCATTATTGGATATGTTAGTATCCATGTCACGAACAGCCCGCCCGCCCCTTCCCGGCGTGGCACGTGCCCTGGCCGAGGTGGGTGAGAACATCCGATTGGCACGTCTGAGGCGAAAGCTCTCGGCTTCCCTGGTCGCCGAGCGGGCGGGCATGACGCGCCCGACGTTGCGTGCCATTGAGCGGGGCGAGCCGGGCGTGACCCTGGGTTCCTACGCGAATGTCCTGCATTGCCTCGGGCTCGACAAGGATCTGGTCAGCGTTGGCCGCGACGATGAGCTCGGCCGCAAGCTGCAGGATGCCGCACTGACTCCCGCAAGACACGCCAAGAATCCTCGGTCGCGCGATGCCCGTTGAACGCCGGACCATCGAAGTCGTCGCCGATTGGGTCAGCCTTGGGGGACCTGTGCGGATGGGTTGGCTGCATGCGGCCCCGTCCAGAGGCAAGGAAATCTTCTCGTTCGAGTACGACCGTGCATGGCTCGGTTCGGATCACGCGCTGGTCGTCGACCCTGGCCTTCGTTTGCACCACGGGCCGCAACACGCCCCTTCGGGCCGTGACAACTTCGGCGTTTTCCTGGATTCGTCGCCCGACCGTTGGGGCCGCGTGCTCCTGCAGCGCCGAGAAGCGCAGCGCGCGCGTGCACAGAAGCGGCGTGAAATGCCCCTGCTTGAATCGGACTGTCTCCTTGGGGTCTACGATCTCCATCGCCTCGGAGGGCTCCGCTTTCGGAGCGCTGGCGGCCCCTTCCTCGACGACAACAGCGAGCTGGCGTCACCACCGTGGACGTCCCTGCGCGAGCTGGAACAGGCAAGCCTTCAGCTTGAGCGTGTGGGCGTCGAGCGTGATCCCTCGTATGGCAAGTGGCTGAGCATGCTGATTGCGCCCGGACGCTCGCTCGGCGGAGCGCGCCCCAAGGCGAGCGTTCTCGACACCAAGGGGCGCCTTTGGATCGCGAAGTTTCCGAGCGACAACGACACCAACGACATCGGCGCCTGGGAGAGCGTCGCGCACGCCCTCGCGCGCAAGGCCGGTGTCGTCGTCGCCGACGGAGAACGCAAACGCTTCGGCAAGAAACATCACACGTTCCTGAGTCGACGCTTCGATCGCACCGATGCTGGCGGGCGCATTCATTTCGCTTCGGCGATGACGATGCTCGACCGCGGCGACGGCGAAGGGGGCGCGTCGTACATTGATCTAGCGGGCGTGCTGACCCAGCACGGGGCGCACGCGCCGCGGGATCTGGAACAGCTGTGGCGGCGCATCGTCTTTTTCGTGTGCATCTCGAACGTAGACGATCACCTGCGTAATCATGGCTTTCTCCTCGAAAGGAAAGGCTGGGCGCTGGCACCCGCCTACGACATGAACCCCGTGGCACACGGCGACGGGCTCACACTCAACATCTCAGAGACCGACAGCGCCCAGGACCTTGACCTGGTGGTCGAAGTGGCGAAGCACTTCCGGGTGAAGGCGGCACGCGCGAAGGAGATCGGGGGCGAAGTCAGAACCGCCGTCGGTGGGTGGAGGGCCGAGGCCAAGCGAGCGGGCATCGCGCGCGCGGAGCAGGATCGGATGGCGGGCGCCTTTCGACTCGCGGACGGCGGCGCCTGACCACAAGCCCGGTGCGGCGGGGCGGCGACAGCGATCAGGCAGCGGGCTTCATCCGGCGGGGTTATGCTAAGCGCGAGAGCCGTGCCGAAAATTGACCTATCGTTTTCCAGCTACGTCGCCGCGCGCAAAGGTGCGGCATCCGCGCGCTCCCGGGAAGGGGCCGCCTATGCCTACGCGGGCGATCTGAGGGTCCGGCAGACGCTGGCCAAGATTCGCCCCGTTACACTGGCGGTCGAAGCGACGGTGCGTTTCTGGCAGACGGTCGAACGCAGCCGGATGCTGGGCACGGCGGTGAAGGTGACGGAAAAACAGTTCCCCAACCTTCACAAGCTGGCCGTGCGGTGTGCCGATACGTTGCAGATCCCCGTGCCGACGCTGTACGTGTCGCCCAGCATCGGATCACTAAACGCGCACACATTTGGAACCACCGACGACGCGTACATCGTTCTGAACGCCGCGCTGATCGATCACCTGACCGAACCCGAATTGGTGGATGTCATCGGCCACGAATGTGGTCACATCCAGAACGACCACGCCGTCTACATGACGACTCTCTATTTTTTGAATCAGGCGGGCGGCACGCTGCTGCGCTGGGGGGCCAAGCCCGCGGTGCTGGCGTTGAAGGCCTGGGCACGACGGGCCGAGATCACGTGCGATCGAACCGGGCTGCTTTGCACGCGCGATCTGGACGTGTCGATCGGATGCCTGGTCAAGCTGGCTCTGGGATCAAAGAAGCTGTACTCGGAGATCAACCTCGACGAGTACCTGAAGCAAATGGACGATTCCCGGGGACCAGGCCGCTTCGACGAGCTGTCGCGTTCGCACCCGTACCTGCCCAAGCGCGTCGCGGCGCTGCGTTTGTTCGCCGAAACCACGTACTTCAAGAGCCTGGTGAAAGGAAACACCGACGCCGCGCCCGTCGGAGGCACATCCAAGGAGGAATGCGACGCGCGCGTGTCTGAAATCCTGTCGGTGCTCGGGTGACGGAAGGCGGGGGCGCACGGACGCTGGACGATCGCAAGGTGGCGATTCGCGCCACGCTGGACAAGCTGGCCAGCGCCGCGGAATCCTCGGGGCTGTCGTCGGTCGCGCGCGACATTCAGAACGTCCGCATCCCCAAATTGGATGAAGAGCGTTTCTCGTTGGTCGTCCTCGGGGAGTTCAACCACGGCAAGTCGACGTTCGTGAACGCGTTGCTGGGCACGCCGCTGCTGCCGACGGGTATCACGCCGACCACCGCGGTACTGGCGCACATCAGCCACGGTCCGAAGCTGAAGGCCGAACTGGTGACCGAGTCGGGCCAGCGACGCAAGCTGGATCCGGCACACCTGAGCGCATGGGCCACGGTCGAGGGACTGGCCGGCAATGAAGCCGCGCGCCAGGCCGCCGCGAACGATCCTGGGGATACCGTGCACCACCTCGATCTGCGGATTCCCGCCGACATCGTCAAGGATCACCTGACCATCGTCGACACGCCCGGCGTCAACGATATCAACGAGCAGCGCGCCGAGATCACGTACGGGTACGTCCCACGGGCCGACGCGGCGATCTTTCTTTTGGACGCGACCCAGATCTTGACCGCGTCCGAGCGGCAGTTCTTGGAAGAGCGCATCCTCCGTTCGTCGCGCGAGCGCTTGATCTTCGTGATCGCCAAGATCGATTTGCTGGACGAGGCCGAGCTTGCCGAAACCGTCCGCTTCGCGCGCGAGCACCTATCGAAGATCGTTCCCGAGCCCGCCATCTTCCCGGTATCCGCGCGCCGCGAGCTCGCGGGCAACCGAGATGGTTCCGGTTTCGGGCCGCTCTTGTCCCACATTGGTGTCACCGTCGGAACCGATCGGCGTCGGTTGCTTCTGGATCACGCGCTGGCGGACGCGACGCGGCTGTCCGCGTTCGTACGGCAAAGCCTGGCGATGCGCCGCCGATCGTTGGAGCTACCGTTGCCTCAACTGGAAGAACGCATTGCGCGGGCGCGTGCGCGCTTGACGGCCGGACAGAAGGGGCTGGACGCCGCAGCGACGACTATCCTGGCCGAAACCGCGGCGCTGAAGGCGCGCGTTCGCCAGGATCTGGCCGACTTCACCGCTGAATTCCGCGCGGCACTGGCGCCCGAAATCGACAAGGTCGACGGGCACGACGTCAGGAAGTACCTGTCGTTCTTCGTTCAGGATACTTGGAAAGCATGGCTGGAGGACGAGGGCGAGAAGATCGCCAGCGAGCTTGAACGTCTGGCCGAGAGGATCGTCGAGGTCGCGAGCGAAAACGTTCGCGACGTTACCGATGCGGTGTCGGCCGAATTGGGACCCACGGAGGCCAAGGTGGATCTGGCGATCGATACGTTCAAGTACGACGCATCGGTGTTCGCGCTGGGGGCGCTGGGAACCACTGTGTTTCTGTTCGTGAACAGCATCGCCGGCGGCGTGCTGACGCTGGCCGCGCCGCTGCTGGCAATGGTGTTTCGCGGCAAGGTGGCCAAGGAAATCAAGGAAGAGGCGAAGGAGCGCGCGCCGGCGGCCATCGATCGGGTCGCGGCGGTTCTGGGACCGAAGCTGGACGAAGCGATTGATGATTTCGCGGGGCGCTTGCGCGAATTCGTGTCCCAGGCGGGGGACGCGTTGGCCCGCGGAATCTCGGAGGTGCTGGACCGCGCGCTGATGGAAAAGCGCGCGCATGTTGGAACGACGGACGCCTCGGCCGAGGCCCTGGCGATCGATGCGACCCTGCGAGACATGCGGACGGTCGACGAGCAGATCGCTGACGTCCGACAGGCCATTTGGGAGAGCTAACCCGCGGCGCCATGGGAATCCTGGATCGCATCGCCGGCAGGTTTGACGAGCTGGTTGGCGGGGACGGCGGATCCGGATCGCGCGCGGCGGATGACATCGTGCAGGCCCGCAATTTTGCCGTACTGGGCGATCATGAAGCGGCGGCAATCGCGTTTGGCCGCGCGGCCGACATCGATCCGACCGCCGCCGACGCTTGGTTGGGCCTGGGCGAATGCCTGGCGCGGCTGGAACGGTTCGAACCCGCGCGGGATGCGTTTCGGCGCGCGCTGACGTTGTCGCTGCCGCCCGACCGGCGGGCCGCCGCGCAGTCGGCGCTGGGCCAGCTTTACGCGAAAGCAGGACAGTGGGGAAAGGCGATTCGGGAGCTTGGCCGGGCGACCGACGTGCGCGGCGACGATGCCGAAACCCATGCCGCGATGGGACGGGCGCTGATTGCGGCCGGCGAGGCCGACGGGGCCGATTGGTTGGCGCGCGCGGCTCGACTGCCGGGAGGTACCGCGCGGCTGCTGGTCGAGGCGGCAGCCGCGAAGACCGAGGCGGGCGCGGCTTTGCGGTTGTTGCGTGAGGCGGTCGACCACGCGCCCCAGGATGCGGCGGTGCGGGTGGCCTTGGCCCGCCATCTGGTCAGGGAACGTGATCTCGACGCGGCCCTGACCGAGGCAATCGCGGCAACCCGCGTTGGCCCGGATGACGCCGGTGCTTGGTCCGCGGTGCGCGAAGTCCACGCGGCGGCGGATCGCTACGCCGAAGCCATAGAAGCTGCGCGCCGCGAGGGCACGTGCGGAACTGCACCACCCTTTTCCGTGTGGCTGGCGTTGGCCCTGGGCGCCGAGGATCGCGCGGCGATCAAGGAGGCCCTGTCACATGGTCAGACCTCCGACCGCGGGTTCGCCGAGGCCAGCGCGTTGCTGGCCGGGACACTGGACGATTCGGGTGTCGTAACGTTGGCGCGATGGGCTCCGCGGCCCGCGGCCCGCCGTTTCGTTGTCCGGGAACTGGCGCCGCCACCCGTACCAGCGGGAAACATCTATGCGCTCTTGGCCTGGGCCGAGGGACTGGCCGCGCGGCAAAGGGCATTGTTGCCGCTGGCCGTCCCCATGGCCCGTGCCCTGGAGGCGTTCGACCGGCCGCTGCTGGTCGCCGTGATGGGGGAATTCAACGCCGGAAAATCATCCTTCGTGAATGCGCTGGCGGGGCAAGCCGTGGCCCCGGTGGGCGTCACCCCGACCACCGCGACCATCAACGTTCTGCGCTTCGGTCAGGGCGGTGGACGCGTGATCTATCACGACGGCACGGCGCGCGATCTTGGCGCTGGCACCGTCGCTGGTTTCTTGGCGGCGCTTGACGACGCGGCCGCTTCCGCGATCCGGCAGGTCGAGATTTTCGCGCCGCTGGAGGCCCTGCGACGCGTTGAAATTGTCGACACGCCTGGCCTCAATTCCCTGCGACCCGCCCATGAGAAGGTCGCACGCGATTTTCTTGTCGAAGCCGACGCCATTGTTTGGGTATTTTCCGCGGGACAAGCCGCCAAAGCGACCGAGCGCGAAGCCCTAGCTCTGGCGCGTGCGGCAGGCAAACGTGTGTTGGGCGTTATCAACAAGATCGATCGCGCATCCCTCGACGAAATAGACGAGGTGGTCCGCCACGTCGCAAGGGAGCTTGCCGATCTGGTCGAAACCGTCGTTCCGTTGTCGGCACGCGTGGCACTGGCGGCGCACGCGAACGGCGACGCGGCCGCAAGGGAACAAAGCGGATTTCCCATTGTCGAGGCGGCGCTGGAGTCGGGATTTTTTTCAAGGGCGCGCGACTTGAAACGAGCGACCGCCATCACGATCCTGCGCAGGTTCGTCGACGACGCACGCGCCGCGGTGGAAGGCGCGCCGGTAGCCGCTGGCCCACCCCATGCCGCGCGCGCGGCGATCCTTGCGATCGAGCAGCGCCTTCGATCGACGGTTGCCGCCGAGCGTGTCGCGCTGCGGGCGCGTCTTGATGACGGGATTCGCGCCGCAGCAAGCGAGGTGCGCGAATTTGTTCGCCCACGTGCTTGGTTGTTCGGTGAGGCCAGCGCCGATCCCGAGGACGAGGTCTTCTTGCGCGATTTGCTCGACGATGGTGTCCTCGCGGCCACGGCCAAAACCCGTTCCGCGCTGCTTGGGGCCCTGGCACCGGCGGAAACCGGATGGGTCCCGCCTGACCCTGCGCCAGGCCTTGCTCCCGCTCTCGTCGCCGCCATAGACGATGCCATCGAGCGCTTCCGGGCCTACGCGCGGGGAATCATGGAGGGAGCGGCGGCGGTCTTCTTCCGGGTCGATTTGCGAAGCATGCGCGTGGATCTGCCCGCGATCCGCAACGCGCTTCTGCGCTGGACGCCTGATCCCGAGGAGGCGTTGTTCAGGCCCATCGAGCGCGCGGTGGGTGCGTTCGCCACGCGCGCGCGCACGGATCTGGATGAACGTGAGAGCACGGCGGAGATCGCCGAGATCATGCGGCGGGAGCATGTGTTGGGACCGATCGAGGCCCTTGCTGAGGCGGTGGCCGCGCTGGAACCAACGTCCGTCACCTTCGATCGTCCCCGCGAAGGGCCGGAGTCATGATTGACCCGCGCCCGCGCCCTGATGGTGGACTGGTCCTGGGCATCGATGAAGCGGGGCGCGGGCCCGCCATCGGCGAGATGGTTCTGGCCGCAGTGGCGCTGACGTCCTCCGCGGCGCGGCGACTGACACGCGCGGGCGTCGCCGATTCAAAAAGTTTCGGCTCGGGTGCCCGGGCGCACGCGGTACGTTGTCGCCTGGCGACGTTGATCCAGACCCACGCGTCGTTTTTTTCCCTGGAGATCTGCGACGTGGCGACCATCGATTCCTACGTCGCCCGCGGCGCCTTGAACGTGCTTGAACGCGAGCGGGCCGAAGCGCTGGTCCGCGCGGCGCCCGCGTGCAGGAGAATCGTCGCCGACGGCAAGCGCCTGTTCGGCGCGCTGCGCGCCACGTTCCCACACCTTGAAGCCGTCGATCGCGCCGAGCGCAAACACGTCGCCGTGGCCGCCGCCAGCATTCTGGCCAAGGTGCGCCGGGACGATCTGTTCGCGCGGATCGCCGCGCGCTACGAGCCCCAGTTTGGCCCCATCGCGGGTGGTGGCTACGTGAACGCCTGCACACGCGCCTTCACCGACGCCTACCGTGCCCGGTTTGGTGCGTTGCCTCCGGAAGCGCGAACCAGCTGGCCCTGGAACTGAACACCGAGCGCGTGAAGCCCGAGCCTGCGTTTCCCTTCTCCGCCGCGCGTGGAACGCCAGGTTGTGCCCCTTCTCCGCGGCCGACGGATCACCGCCGCTGGCAGCGCGTGCAGAAGAATGTCGAACGCGCGGAATCCACGCGCCGTCGAATCGGATCTCCACAAACAGGACACGGCTGGCCTTCGCGCCCGTAGACGCGCAGGGCCGCCGCGTTGTTTCCTCCGGTTCCGAACGAATCGACGTAGTCCCGCAACGTGGTTCCGCGGTTCGCGATGCCAAGCTCCAGCGCCGCACGGATCCCCGCCAACAACCTGTCCGCGCGGCCGCGCGTGCGCCCCGCGGGTGTCGATGGATGAATGCCCGCGCGATGCAACGCCTCGCAAACGTAGATGTTGCCCAGGCCCGCGACCCGGGTCTGGTCCAGCAGGAAGGCCTTGATGGGCGCGCGCACGCCGGCAAGGCGCTCGGCCAAATCGTGCGCATCAAGTTCGGTCAACGGATCCGGACCGAGCCCGGCCAGCTCGGGTCGCTCATCAACCGGCGCGCCGGCCGCTATCCACCCAAAACGACGGGGATCGCGAAACCCCAGCTCGCGCCCGTCGCTGAGCGTGAAGACCAGATGTGTATGCGGCGGACGCGAAGCAGGCGCTGTGTCCACCAAAGCTTGCCGCGCGTGCGCCCCGGCGCCGTCGTGCGCGCCGTCGCCGTCGTGCGCGCCGTCGCTGTCGTGTGCCCCGTCGTCACCACGATCAGGCGCGGGCCAGACCAAAAGCCGGCCCGACATCCCGAGATGAAACAGAATCCCCGGGCGTGGTGGCCCGCCACCGCGATCGCCACCGCGCTCGAATTCAACCAACACATACTTGGCCTTGCGCCGCACAGCCACGATGCGCCGCGATTCGGCGACGCGACGAATGGCCCCCAGATCGATCGCGCGGGCCAGCCGCAGGGGAAAACCGCTGCCCCACACCTTCACGACGCACGCGCCGACGATCGTGCCGGCCAGATCGCGCGCGATGGTCTCGACCTCGGGAAGTTCGGGCACGGCCGCGCTACTCCCCGACCGACGGGATACCGCCCGCGGAAGCCCCCGACGCGGTCAGCGCCGCCTCCAGGGCATCGGCCAGGCGTCCGAATTCTCTGACAGACAACTCTTCAGGCCGGCGCGTCCCGGCGATCGCGCTTGCTGCCAACGCAGCCGCAGCGACGGGATCGCCGAAAGCGTCGCCCAGCGATCGCCGCAGCATCTTGCGTCTGGTCGAGAACGTTTCTTTCACGACGCGTGCGAACAGGGCCTCGTCGCTCACGGGTGCCAGCAGTGTGGACCGGCGCGCGATCGACAACACGGCCGACACCACCGTCGGCCTGGGAAAAAACGCCCCCGGCGAAACATTGAACAGCCGTCGCGCCTCCATGCGCTGCTGCACCATGACCGACAACCGGCCGTACGTCTTGCTTCCGGGAGGGGCGACGACCCGTTCGGCGAATTCACGCTGCACCATCACGATTGCGCGCGCCACCGCGTCGCCCGCATCGACAATCGCGAACAGCAGCGCCGATGTGATCTGATAGGGCAGATTCCCAACGACGATCAGCGGCCGGCCCGCCTCGCGCGCGGCCGCCGCGAAATCGAACTGAACCGCGTCCTCGGCGCGAATTTCCAGCGCGCTATCAGTGCCCAGCTCTGCTTTCAATACGGCCAACATGTCCGGATCTCGTTCAATCGCCAGAATGCGGCGAGGCGGGGACGGAGGACCAAGCAAGACCGTCGTCAACGTGCCCAGGCCCGCCCCGATCTCAACCACGACATCGTCGGGACCGGCGGCCGCGGCGCGCGCGATGCGTTCATGCACGGTCCGGTCGCACAGGAAGTTCTGCCCCCAGGATTTCTTCGCGTCGAGACCGTGCCGCGCCAGCACCGCGCGTGGGCTCTCCGCCTTGCGCGGCGTCGACGACACCTCGGACGCCGGTGTGTCCCTTCGTTCCATGTTCTTACTTCTCACGCTCCCGCGCTCAGAGGGGCAGCCCCGGATCGACCGCCAGATCCAGCGGCGCTCGCTCGCCGCGTACCAACGCCTGGCTGCCCGCCGCCGCAATCATCGCCGCGTTGTCGGTGCACCGCTTTGCCGGCGGGATGTACAAACGAAATCCGTCCTCGGCGGCGGCCGCCGCCATCGCCTGACGCAGTCCCCGGTTCGCGGCGACACCACCGCAGACAACCAGATCGGAGAGGCCCTCGCGCAACAAAGCGCGCCGCGACTTTCGCACCAGGACGTCCACTATAGCCGCCTGCACCGACGCCGCGAAGTCCGCCAGCTCCGGGCCCACGGGGGGCATCGCCCGCGCCGACAGCAAAGTCGAGACCGCGGTTTTCAAGCCCGAGAAGCTGAAATCGACGTCATCGCGGCCCGCAAGCGCGCGCGGCAACGCGAAGGCGGCGCGGTTGCCCGCCACCGACAAACGATCGATCTGCACACCGCCGGGATAGCCCAGCCCCAGCATTTTGCCGACCTTGTCGAACGCCTCGCCGGCAGCGTCATCGCGCGTGGCGCCGATCAGTTGGTAGCTCCCCGAACGATCGACCCGGATCAAGGCTGTGTGTCCACCCGAAACCAGCAGCGCCAGATGCGGGTACGGCGGAACCGGCGCAGCGGACGCACCAGCAGCGGACGCACCAGGCGCAAGCGTCGAACCAGGGGAGAGATCCTCCAGAAAGACCGCTGCCAGGTGCCCGGCCAGGTGATTCACGCCCACGACGGGACGTCCAAGCGCATAGCCCAATGCCTTGCCGGTTTCGACACCGACCAGGAGGGCGCCCACCAAGCCCGGTCCGTTGGTCACCGCAATGCCGTCGACATCGCCCCATCCCACCCCCGCTTCCTCCAGGGCGCGGCGCAGGACCGGCACGATGGTCGCCGTATGCTGCCGCGACGCCACCTCGGGAACCACGCCCCCAAATTCCGCGTGAACCAACACTTGAGACGCCACGACGTCCGAACGCACGCGACGTCCGTCCTCGACCACGGCGGCGGCCGTTTCATCGCACGATGTTTCGATTCCCAGGACCAGCACGACGCCAACTATAGACCGCCAACGATGGACCGCAGCTCCTCAGCGTAACGACCATGCGGGGCAAGCTGCAGATACCGGCGGTACGCGGCTTTGGCGTCGCGGTTCTGCCCGCTGTCCTGGTGAACCCCGCCGATGATCACATACGCGTCCGCCAGATTGGGATCGATCGTGACCGCCCTTTGGGCCAGCTCATTCGCCCGCGCCAGCCGCCCTCGATTGAGTTCCGTGTGAGCCAGCATGGTCAACGCCTCCGCCGAGTTGGGGCTGGCGGCGACCGCGGCGGTACAGGCGGTCAGGGCCTCGCGGATCCGGTTGCGCGCGAACGCCGCGCGACACTCGGCAAGTTGGCGGGCAGGTTGCGTCGCAACCGCGGGCACGGCCGGGGCAGGTTGGACAGGCACCGCGCTCGGGACCGCCGGCCGAGCAGGCGCCACGTTTTGTCCCGCCAGAGGAGACGCCGCGCCTCCGACAGTTGGTCGCGCGGGCTCCAGGTTTCCAGGTGCAGGTTCAACAGGCCCCCCGCGTCCGGAGGGGGCGGCGGCCGGAAGATCAACGACCGCCAGCCCGTCTGCGGCGCCGGTCCCCGCCGCGCTTGTGGGCAACTCTGTCGCCGATGAAGCGGGCTGTGCCGTCGCGGAAGCAGGCACGACCGCTGCCGCCGGTAGCCCCGACGGCACGACCACCGGGCCCGATACGGGCGCCACCGCGGGCGCCTCGCCCCGCGCTGACGCCCCTTCGCTTGAAACGGGACCGTGCGTCGATGCATCAGGCTTCTGGACACCGCCCCGTAATAGGTGAACCCCCACGGCTGTCAGGGCGCCAAACGCCAAAGCCCCGGCAAAGTATCGAAGGACACGCCAGCGTGGTGGAAGGCCCAATTCGTCCAGGGCGTCGTGACGGTTGATGTCATCGTCGGGAAAACTGACACGCACCGTGGTGTCGCCTTCGCGAGGAACCAGATGTCCCCCGCTGTGGGGGGTGGACGCAACTGATGCACCTTGGACGGGCGGCGGACCCTCCCCCGCGGTTTCTGGTATCGCGTCCGTCGACACCGGAACCGACCTGCCACTGCCCCGCGCCGTCAAACTGCCCGACTGCTGAACGCGACCGCTGCCTCGGTCGGGCAGGTTCACCGGCACCGCTGGGCCAAGGCCTGCCTGGGTCTCCGTTGGTCGGGCACCAAAACCACGCTGGGTCTGGGTCATGGGTGGCGGCGCCAGCGGCGGAGTTTCCAGCGAAACGGGGGCCGCCGCGGAATTCGGTGTCCCCGCGTGCGGATCCAACCCCCCCGGATCCATCACCTCGGCAGCCAGTCCAAAAGGTAGGGTTGGCTCGACAGGCAGAGGCATCGCGGCCGGCGTGGGGATCCGGGCTGTGGGCGCGGCGGGTGGCTGGCTTGCATCGCGCGCGGCGGACGCGAGGGTCGTTTCAGTGGAGTCCTCCCTAGTGGGGATCGGTTGCTCGGATATCGCCGGCAGGGATTCCCCGGAAAGCGGCTCCCGAGGAGCCGGAAACTTGATGATGTTGTCCTCGGCTGGGCCCGCTCGATGTTCGGGTATGGCCTGTGTCGCCAAGGAAGGATCGGGCGACGCCTGACCCAGACCCGGCGCCGTTCTGCGCCGTCGCGGGCCAACGCCGGACGGCGGATCGTCCTCCTCTACGCCAACCAGCCGCGCCGGCGCGACCGCCGCTGCATCCCCGTGCAACCGGTCCGCGAAAGACTGTTGCACCGGACCCGAACCAGCTGCGCCTCGACCCGTCGACGCCGCGCTGGATGGACTGGACGCAAACGGTGACGATCCGGAACCCAA
Source organism: Pseudomonadota bacterium (assembly GCA_031407985.1). Taxonomy (GTDB): domain Bacteria; phylum Myxococcota_A; class Polyangia; order Fen-1088; family Fen-1088; genus FEN-1088. The sequence continues at coordinate 15,576 of JANOJB010000231.1, forward strand.
CCAACCTCCCAGCCGCGCCGAATCCGGCGGATACTCGGATGGTTGACCGGCGGATGAATCGTGGATAATCCCCTCTTCGCGCAGGCGAATCATCGCGGTCAGGGCTTCTGTGTCGGGTATGGCGCAATCCTCGATCACCTGTTTGATCGTGCGCACGCCATCACACAGTCGCAAAATGGTATTCACCTCATCGGGAATTTCGGCCAGCCGCTCGGCCAGCAGGCGGTAGTCGACCTCGAACACCGCGTTCATGTCGGGAAGGTGTCCGAGCAGGCGATTCCATTCGTCCAAGCGCTGCATACCTTCGATGACCAGCTCCGCCGAGGGTCGCTCGATCGCGTCCTTGCGGCGAATGTTCTTCCATTCCACGTCAAATGTTCCGGCCTGCCACGAGAACAGCCGCGACAACGCGTCGATCCCCGACAGCCGCCCCACCTCTGCGTCGACAACCTTCCCTTGGCGAAAGTAGATCGAAGCGGGAGCGCCCTGGGGCCCCCGCAGGTGCACGATTCCCGAACGTCCATTGCCTTCGATAACCTGCACAAGATCCGCAACGGTAATGTCGGCAATGTTGCCCGCGTATCGATCGCGGACGATGCGACCATCTTCGCCCGAACCTCCGCGTTGGCCAGCCTGTGCGCCGGAATCGTCTTGGTCCAAGGTCAGACGTTCCCGGTCTCGCCGTTGCAGGAGCGCGCGAACCCGCGCCAAGACCTCGTTCACATACGCGGGCTTGACCAAATAGTCGCTGGCACCGACCTCTAAACCGCGGATTTTTTGGCGAAGGGTCTTATCGGACGCAACGAATATGAACGGCAGATTCGCCCCCGCTGCACTCCGTCGCACGCGGGCACATAGCTCGAAGCCATCGATTCCAGCGAGTTCCGTGTCGGCGATGATGAGATCCGGCGACGCGTTTTCCAGCATGGTCCAGGCCTCGCTACCAGTCGATGCGGTGTCGACATCGAAGCCGGCACCGCGCAAGCTGACATCCAGGACCCGAAGGCTCCTTGGATCTCCGTCGACCAGCAACAGCCGATTACGCATCAAACGATAGTCTCTCGCCACTCCGGCTCGATCCCTCAGGTCGTCCGACCTCTCCCGCTTTGCCGCCCACGCTGAGAGGCAGTATATCGTGCCGGCTCAACGTCGGCCCGGTCGGGACCACCCAGAAGTTGGTATTTATGATAATAGCAAAAAGAGTTGTAGCGGCGACGTGAAGTCCTTGGCAATGGACCGTAGCTTGGCCGCCGAAGACGCAACCTCACTTTCCGCCCGGATTGTGAGCCTCGGGCGCTCGCTGGGCGAGGAACCCAGCCCGTCGGTGACCGCCGCCCTGGTGTCCTTCGCCGGTCTTTTCCTGAACTGGAATGCCAAAATCAATCTGGGTGGGTTCCGGACGGCGGAGGAGCTGGTTGATCACCACGTCAGTGATGCTGTCGCGGCGGTTCGTTTCGTCGGAGCGACGGATCGTGTCATTGACGTGGGATCGGGGGGTGGCCTGCCGGCGATTCCGATGGCTCTTCTGCGACCGGCCGCCACGTTCGACTTGTTCGAGCCAACCGGAAAGAAGGTCGCGTTCCTGCGCACCGCGGTTCGCGAGCTGGGCCTTGGCGGTCGCGTACGGGTGCACCCGTCTCGCGTTCAGCGTCCGCGTTCCGCGAAACCGAGCCCTGGCGTTGGTCCGGAGGGACCATCGGAGGGACCATTCGACGTCGCATGCTCCCGTGCGACTTTCGCGCCGGCGGAATGGGTTTCGTTGGGACTGACGTTGGTCCGAGAAGGGGGTCTGGTGCTCGCGTTTGTGACGGCGTCGCCGCCGGTCGGATGTCCATCCCCGGACGAAACGCTCGCATATGGGCCAACTCGCCGCATTCTCGCTTTCCGGAAGACCGTTTCACGTGGAACCCTGTCTGGACCGCTATCAGATTGACGCGAGATCCTAGGCGGCGGGGATCGTCGGTGTGGGTTGTCGTCGGTCGCGGCGGGCCCGATACCACCTGAATGAGATGGTGGTCTAGAAGGGCCACGATGCTCGTCGAGGAGGGCGGCTCGCAAGGACCGCGCGTTTCTCGTTCCACGTGGAACCTGGTCTGGCTAGCAGCCCTCTATTCTGGCTTCTGTTGTGTTGACCGATCGCCGTCCCTCCTGAGCTCACACTCCTCCACAACCCGGCGCTCGGATATAGTCACCTCGTGGCCCTGGAGGACGACTTACGCTTCGAGCTAGCCGACCTCGCGTCGCGGGATCGGCTGCGGGAAACCCGGACGTTCCTTGGGCCGGATCGCACCCATCCCCAGGACGTCGCCGGGCACCCCCTCCTATCCTTCTGTTCCAACGACTACCTCGGCCTTTGCAATCACCCCGTCGTGATGGCAGCAATGTCTAGCGAAACCGCGCTAGCTGGAGTGGGCTCTGGCGCATCCCGGTTGGTCTCCGGTGGTACGCCAGCCCACATCGCCCTGGAAGCCGCGCTCGCAGCCTTCCTCCACACACCCGCCGCCCTCCTCTTCCCTACTGGCTACCAGTCCAACATTGGCGTCCTCACCGCTCTGGCCGGCCCAACCGATCTGATCGCGTCGGATGCGCGCAACCACGCCAGCCTCATCGACGGCTGCCGCCTCAGTCGCGCCCGGATCGTGGTTTACAGACATGCCGATCCGCAAGGCGCCGCCGACGCCCTGGCTACCCCCGGTACTTTCCGACGACGCATCCTTGTTACCGAGTCCCTGTTCAGCATGGACGGTGACCGTGCACCCCTTCTCGATCTGGCCAGTGCCGCTACTCACCAGCGCGCCGTCCTCATCGTCGACGAGGCCCATGCCCTCGGCGTTGTAGGACCGACCGGTTCCGGCCTCTGTTCCCAGCTCGGCGTGACGCCGGATGTCCTGGTCGGCACCCTCGGCAAGGCATTTGGCGCCCTCGGCG
>JANOJB010000239.1:0-3306 GCA_031407985.1 Pseudomonadota bacterium
TATCACATCTACAAGAAGATCACGTCGCTGGGGCGCAGCGACGAGGTGGATGTCGTCTTGCCGGACCCGGGACTTGGCGACAGCCACGCCTACATTCACTTCGACGGGCGCGATTTCAACATCGCCACCGCCGAGCGCGACGCCGAGTTGTTCGTCAACGGGCGCAAACGAAACAAACACCGCCTCTCGCACGAAGACCGGATTCGGTTGGGGATCATCGAGCTGGAGTTTTCGCTTTACGACGAGCCGGTCACGGATGAAACCGCGGCCCGCACGCTGGCCGAGCTGAATTCGTACAAGAAGCTGTTCGAGTTTTCCCAAAAACTGATGGAGAAATACGAACTGCCCGCGCTGCTTGACACCCTGCTGGACGTGGTCATTCAGGTCACGAACGCCGACAAGGGCTTCATCGTCCTGGTCGAATCGGGCGAGCCGGTCGTCAAGGTCGCGCGCAACCTGCGGCACGAAACCATCAGCGACGCGGTCAGCCACCTGTCGGATTCCATCATGGCGCGGGTCATGAAAAGCCGGACGCCCCTCATCATCTCGGACGCGCTCAGCGACGCGGAGTTCAAGAATTCGCTTTCGGTCGTGAACCTGAAGCTGACCTCCGTGTTGTGCGTCCCGATGCTGGAACGGGGAAACACGCTGGGCCTGATTTACGTGGGCAACGACAACGTCGCGCAACTGTTCGACGAGACGCATCTGGAAGTGCTGACGATCTTTGCGGCGCAAGCGGGCCTTCTGATTCGCAACGCGCTTCTGGTGAACGAGCTGCAACTGGACAACAAGACCCTGCACGAACGGATCGAACAGATTCGCTTCGGTGAAATCCTGGGATCGTCGCCGCCCATGCAGGAGGTCTTTCGCAAGGTTCAGAAGGTCGCGGGAACCGACATCTCGGTGCTGATCACAGGGGAGACCGGAACCGGGAAGGAATTGATCGCGCGCGAGATTCACACCCGCTCGTCACGGGCGAAGGGACCGTTCATCACGATCAACTGCGGCGCCATTCCCGAAAATCTGCTGGAATCCGAATTGTTCGGCCACGTGCGCGGCGCGTTCACCGGCGCCGTGGCGAACAAGGCCGGACGTTTTCAATCGGCCAACACGGGAACCCTGTTCCTTGACGAAATCGGCGAGATGCCGCTGTCGCTTCAGGTCAAGTTGCTGCGTGCGATTCAGGAGCGGGTGGTGACCCGCGTCGGCGACACCCACGCCGACCCCGTCGACATACGCGTATTGACGGCCACCAACCGCGACCTGGACGTCGAGATCAAGGCCGGCCGGTTTCGCGAGGACCTGTATTACCGATTGAACGTCGTGCACATCCATCTTCCGCCGCTGCGCGATCGAGGGGACGACATCGTCGTATTGGCTCGCTACATGGTTGGTCGTTACTCGCCCGAATACGGCGGCAAGGTTCGCGGACTGACGCCGCAAGCGGTGGCCGCGATACGGCGGCATCGCTGGCCCGGCAACATCCGCGAGTTGGAAAACCGTCTAAAAAAGGCGGTCGTGCTGGCAGACAAGGCGCTGCTGGGACCCGAGGATCTGGACCTGCAGCCAGAGGATCTACCTCCCGTGTTGCCGCTAACCGAGGCCAAGGACAACTTCCAGCGCGAGTACATCAACGAGATCCTGGCGCTGAACAACGGGAACCGAACCAAGACCGCCCGAGATCTGGGGGTGGATCCACGAACCATCTTCCGACACCTGGAAAAGGATGACGGCGGCGAACCTAGATCGGACGAAGAGGTATGACGGAAGTGCGGAGAATCACGGGAGCGACGTGACACGAATGTCGGGGTTCTTGGGAAAAAGACTCAAGAATTCACGAGACTTTCGCCGCCTTCCGCGAATGGCTCAAATCTTGCTGCATTGGACGTTTTGGGCCATATTTACATTGGCTTCCAGTTGTGTTGTGCCCCTAGCGCCCGAATTCCAGGATCCCCCCAAGGTGCCGAACTACCCCCCGTACTTCGTCGACAGTTTCCCGTTCTTCGGAGTGCAGATCACGGCGCCGGAAACGTTCGAAGTGACGGTGGCTGATCCCAACCCTCAGGACACGCTTTATGTGCGTTGGGTTTCGGACTATCCCGGGTTCACGCAGGCCAGTGTTCTTCTACGCACCGAAGAAAGCATCCGACCCGGAGTCGTCAAGTACGGCACCGCCGGTCCTCCCGAGCCCGATGGGTCCGAAGGTCCCGCTTGCGCGAAGTTCTCGTCTGGAACCGAGCACCGCCTGGTGGTGATCGTTTCGGATAGCGAGTTCCTTCCCCCCGAACTTGCGGACAATCGAGACTACCGCTTCAACGCGGTTCCGCCGACGTCCCGCACCCGCCCGATCATGGCCGGCTGGAACATCACATGTCCGTAGGGGCGCGCTGCAAGTTGCCGCCGCTGTTGGGCCTGTCGGTGTTGCTGGTTATCGGTGCCCTGCCCGCGTGCGGATCATCCGAGATGGCCAAACCCCAGTGCTCGATGGATCCCGACTGTGGCCCGGACGCCGCCTGCATGATGGGCACTTGCCTGCCCCGCGGAATGGACCGCACCGTCGCTTGTGAAATCCTTCCGCGAACCGATTCGACATCCGCGCCCACCGGAATCGCCAGCGTAATCCTGGGACCTGATCCGATCGCGTTGGTGGCTGACGACCGTGTCTTGATCGAGGGGACCGTGACCGGCGCACCGGACTCACGCGTCGTCCTTTCGGCATTGGGTCCCATTCCCGGCCAGGGAGATTTGCAGTTCGGGACGGAGTTGGCCGGGTCCAACTTCCAGATTGGGCTGGGACGAAGTTTTCTTTCCCAGGTGGCCACCATCTGGTTGCTCCCGAGCGCGAAGGCCCAGGAACACCCGCCCGCCACCTTTACCGCAAAGCTGGATCCCGCGCTGAATCTCACGTTTCCCGGCACCGCCGAGATGGCTACCGTGCGTGCCATTCTGCATGACTCATTGGACCTGCCACCGGCCCCTCACCTGGCGCGGGCGTACGTAGGTACCCAGGCTGTCAGCAATACGGCGACAACCGATGACACGGGCCTGTTTCAACTCCTCATTGCCCCAGGAGCCATTTCCCCGGACGCGGGCGGCATGATCACGGTCGAATTTACGCCGGCCGATTCCGCCGACAGTGGATTTCGCTTCATCACGCGGTCCTTCGCCGTCGCTTCAGCCGCGGGTGGATCCAAACCGCGAACCTTCCGCATGCCGGCGTTCGGCACGCCTGCCCCGCTTCGATTCACGGTTGTCGAGGGAGCCAACATGCCGAACGCGGGCGCGGGCACGGGCACGGGCACGGGC
>JANOJB010000260.1:0-27500 GCA_031407985.1 Pseudomonadota bacterium
TGCACCGCACACATGCCTTGTGGATCCGGGCCAGAGGCGACGTTGGTGCAGCTCCCCAAGGTCGCGGCCAGGTTGCAGGCCTGGCAGGGTGAGCTGCAGGCGTTGTTGCAGCAGACACCCTGTGCGCAGAAGCCGGTCCCACATTCGTTGCCGGCCGAGCAAACAGCACCGGGTGGCTTCAGCCCGCAACTGCTGATCATTCCGTTCATGCCGCAGATGTTCGGTGCGATGCATTCCGCACTGGCTGTTGTGCAAGCAGTGAAGCAGGCGTCGGCGTTGCAGTGGTACGGGAAACAAGGAATCGCGGCCGGTTTGATGCACTGGCCAGACGCGTTGCACGTCGAAGCCCCCGTAGCAACATCGGCGGTGCATGTCCGTGCGGCGCAGGTTGTCCCAACCGCATACCGGCGACACGCGCCGGCGCCGTTGCAACGGCCATCCGTGCCACACGTCGCCGCGGTCATATCGACACAAGTAGCGCGTGGATCGGCGTTGCCCACCGCCGTCAGGGTGCAGGTTCCGGTCGAGTTCGCGCAGCTTCGGCACGCGCCGGTGCATGCGTTGTTGCAGCAGACGCCCGCGCCGCCCGCGGCGTCGGTTACGCAGAAGTTGCTCTGACATTCGGCATTTGCGGCGCAGGACTGGCCGTTCACCTTCGGACCGCAGCTGTTGTTCACGCACGCGATGCCGTCCCTGCAGTCGGCGTTCGTGGTGCATCGCGGGTTGCAGGCCCCGTTGGCGCACTTGTACGGTCCGCAGTCCACCACCTCGGACGCCTGGCAGATACCCAGCCCATCACACGTTCGGCCGCTGTTCATCGACGTCACGCTGGCGCACGTGGACGGACCGCACGGACTGTTTGTTGGGTACATCGAACAGGATCCGAAGCCGTCGCACACACCCGCCGAGCCACAGGTCGCGGCGGCCTGCATCGCGCACATCGGGTGGCCCTGGCCCGCCGTAATGGGCGAGCAGGTTCCAAAAGCGCCGACCAGATTGCAGGCGCGGCAGGCCCCCCCACAGGCTGTGTTGCAGCAGCGCCCATCGGCGCAAAAATCGGACGCGCACTCAACACCCGTCGCGCAGGTCTCCCCGTTCATCTTCTTTCCACAGCTTCCGGCCACGCACTTGCGCCCGGTCACGCAGTCCGCGTCGCTGGAGCACGTTCCGATGCAGTCGTTGGTCGTGGCGCTGCACAAGAACGGTGCACACACTCTGGTCGCGGCCAACCTGCACCGCCCCGCGCCGTCGCAGGTGTTCGTTCCGACGATGGCGCCCGAATCGCAAGTGCCGGTACTGCAAACCGTTCCCGCTATGTGGCCCCGGCACTTCCCCGTGCCGTCACAGGTTCCATCAAGGCCGCAGGTCGATTTGTCCTGGGCCACACACTGACTAGCTACCCGCGGCTTGACCCCGGCGGGTGTGGCCGTGCAGGTGCCAAGGGCCGTCGCCAGACCGCAAGTCATGCAAGTGCCTGCACAGGCGGTGTCGCAACAGAATCCATCGGCGCAGAATCCGCTGGAACACTGGCTGGCGGCACAGCACGCCTGACCTTGGGCCTTGTTGCGGGTTCCGTCGTCGGTGCATATTCCTCCGGGGGTATCGCCCGCCGGGGTATCGGTCAGCGGGCGATCGACCCGGGCGTCCGTGGTGGTCTGCGATGGTGCGGGACAACCCGCGCCTACGGCGATCACCATCGCCGCCACCGCCCAAATTCCGACCCATTTGTTCTCAGTATTTATTAAGGTCAAGGTAGGGCGAAATCTTACTCTCGGTGTTCAGCAAGGCAAAGCACTAAAACGACCGGCCTATATCGACCCAGACCGCTGAAAGGCCCTCAAAACAAGGCTGGTCGCGTCATGTTGCGCCACCGCCGAGGGGTGGATACCCACGCCAGGATCGCGCGGCTAGTGATACAGGAAGATGACTTCGATCCGCGTGTTCTTCGCGCGTCCGGGTCCGATCTTGTTGTCCGCGATCGGCTCGTTCGGCCCCTGGCCGCTGACCATCAGGCGACCCGCCGCCACCCCCTTGGCAACCAGCGACGAAAACACCGACTGGGCCCGCGCCTGGGAAAGCGCGATCAGCTCGCCCGGCCTGCCCTTGTTGTCGGTGTGACCGACGATCTGCACCGGATAGGTCGGATACTTGCTGATCAGGCGCGCGACAGGGTCCAGCGTGGCGTCCTTGCCGGGCATCAGAGTCGTCTGTGATTTCCCGAACAGGTCCCCAATCGCGATCACCAGGCGCTGCAGTTCGCCCCGCCTTTCGATGCGGACAGAAACCCCAGCCATTGCCGCCGCGTCCCGCGCCAGCGCCTCGTCGCGGACCTTGTTCTGCGTGGCCTGGGCCGCCTTCTCGTAGGTTGGTTTGGCCAGTTCCGTGGCCTTGTCGGCCCGCGCCCGCGCCACATCCAGGCTGGCCTGGGCAGCGCCCCAGTTGCCCTGCTTCATTTCGGAGTCGGCCTTCGCCAGCATGTTCGTCGCGGCCCCGTACTCCGCGGGGGCGTGCCTGGCGGCCTCCACTGTTTCGGCGGTCCGCAACGCCAGTTGGGCCGCGGTGCGCTTCTGTTCGGTGATCAGTTGTTGGGACAGTTTCTGCTTCTCGTCCTCCGAACGTTGTTGTTCGGCGGCCATCTGTTCCGTGAGCTTCTTCTTTTCGGCCTCGGCTTCCGATGCCTTCTGCATCAGCTTCAGCTGTTCATTCAGCCCGACCAGATCTTTTTCCACGTCGGCCAGGGCGTCGTCCGCCTTGGTCTGTTCGCTGGTAATCGTCTGTAGCCGCGTCTTTCCGGCATCCTGCTCGTATCGCGCCAGCGCAGTCTTCAGCTTGATCTCGGCCATCGACGCCGCCTTCGTCGAATCATCCAGGTTGTTCGACCGCCATTCCCTGTCGGCCCGCTGACCGTATTGGTCGGCGGCTGCCACCAACTCCGGAAAATGCTTCCGCGTCTCCTCCATCTTGGGGTCGCGCTGAAGGTCCTCGTACGCGACCAGCGTGGCGGGTTTCGGCGCCGTCGCGCACGCCCCCAGCCACAGAGCCAGGGCCGGCATTGTCGCCAGCCAGCGGACAAATCGCGTGGTCCGGCTTCTCATGATCCCACGGCCCCCTGCGCCTGCAGCGCCTTTTTCTTTGCTTCGGCTTCTTGCAGGGCCTTCTTCGTGCGCTCGATCTTCTCCTGGGTCTTCTTCAACTTGGCCTCTTTCGCCGCGACATCGGCCTTCACGTGAGAGGCCGCGATGATCTGACGAATCAGTTCACTTTGGGCCGAACAGCGATCCAGTACCTCGCGTGCCGAATCGGGTTCGTGTTTGTTGCGCAGATCCCACGCCAGGGCCAGCCAGTCCCGCAGGCGCTGAATGTCCGCGGCGGCGGCGTGACGCGTGTCCAGGTGTTCCAGATCCGGCACACCTGCCTTCTGCGTGTCGATCTGCCGTTGAATGTCGTCGTCCTCGTCGGCGCGAACAGCCGAGGCGGACAACAGCGTCAACGTCACCGCGGCGAACAGCGCGACGATGGGAGCAGACATCACTGATCTCCGGAGTCTCCGGCGTTTCATAAGAAAGGGTGCCTCCTGGTGGCGGCTGGTGGCTGAATTTTCGATGCGGGCCAGACCTTAGGATCGCCGCCCCGCAAGTTCAAGGCCCGATGGTTGGGTAGTTGGGATAAGCTTCGCGCGTGGACAAGATGATTGAGGTTCGATACGAAGGCGTCGTCGTTGGACGATCCGCCATCATTCGCGAATTGGACACGCGCGGATTGTTCCTGGGGATCACCGAGCCGATGCCGGTGGGCACGTCGGTCACATTGCGGATCGGTGATCGTTCGGGGGCGGATGAGGTTCCTGGCAAGGTCGAGCTGGTGTCGGAGTCGCAAGAACTGGCGCGCGCCGGTATGCGCGTTCGTTTCGCCGATCCGCGCGCGGCGGCCCTGTTCGGCACGCCTGTCGAAGCGGCCCCCGAGCCGCCCGCGCCCGAACCCGAACCGGTGGTCGTGGTTGCGGCGGTGAATCCGGCCGTGGCGTCGCCCTCACCTGCTGCCTCGGGCGCGACGCCCGATCAGGGGGCGCCCCCTGTCGCGCCGCCTGGTGGTCATCGGCGAATCGTGGTCGATGCGTCGACCGACAAAGCCCGCGACGCGGCAGCGCCAGAGATTCAATCCGCATCGCATTCCGGGGCCCATGCGCACGCGCAAGGGGATGACGACAGCGATCTGTCCGCTCCCGTGGGCGGCGACAGTGGGCGCATACCTGCGCCCGAGCCCAGCGCCTTTGGCGGCGCGGGCGGCGCGAAAAAAGGGCGTCGGACGACCCGGCGCCGGTGATTCGACCCGCGGCGTTGTCTCCCGGCGACGTGGTGCGTGTGATCGCTCCCAGCGGTCCGGTGCCTCGTGACGGATTCGCGGCGGGGGCGGCCCTGCTGGGGGCGCGATACCAGTTGCGTTATGACGACGGACTGTTCGCGCGCGACGGGTTCCTGGCCGGCCCGGACGAACGACGCCTGCAGGAACTGGTGGCGGCCTTCGCGGATCCCGAAGCGCGCGCCATCATCATGGCGCGTGGTGGCTACGGGCTGACGCGCCTTTTGCCTTACCTGGATCCGCGCATGCTGGCCGCGCGGTCGATTCCGATTGTTGGGTTTTCGGATGGAACGGCGCTGCTGGCGCAGGCAGCGCGTGCGGGCGTCGTCGCCATACACGGACCCGTGGTCACGCAGTTGGCGGCGCTGCCCGCCGACGATCATCAGGCGTTGTTCAGGGTGCTTGAGGATCCCAACCCCCGTGTCGTGCTTTCGGATCTGGACGCGTTGGTGCCGGGACGGGCGCAGGGGCGCCTGCTGGGGGGGAACCTCGAGGTCTTCTCGCGATTGTTGGGGACGCCCTTCTTGCCCGACCTGGCGGGCGCGATTTTGTTCCTCGAGGATCTGGGGGAACGTCCGTATCGCGTCGATCGGCTGATCACGCACCTGGATTTGGCGGGGGTCTTCTCCGCGGTGGCGGGCGTTGTCGTCGGCGATTTCGCCGGTTGCCAGGAACCTGAACCGACGCGTGGAACGTCGCCGTCGGCGGCCGAGGTGCTCGAGGACCGGCTGGGGCGCTTGGCGATCCCGGTCGCCTTCGGGGCGCCCATCGGTCACGGAAGTCGCAACGTGGCCGTCCCTTATGGCGCGCTTGTCGAGTTGGACACGCGCTTTGGCACCGTCACGGCACTGGAAGGCGCCGTCAGCTAGCTGAACGATCCGACGGGCGTAACGGGGGGGGCTTCGGGCTCCTCGATGCGGCCAAAGCGTTCTTCGTAACGACGCAGGTTCATTTCCAACGCCCGTAGCAGGCGTTTGGCGTGGCGGGGCGACGAGATGATCCGCGCCCGAACCCGCGCGCGCGCGGTCGCGGGCTGCACATAAGCGAAGTCGAGCACGAATTCGTTGTCGTTGTGATTCAGCAGGACCAGGTTCGAATACGCACCCTGGGCGGTGACGTCATCGAGATCGATTTGAATCTGCGGGACACCTTCGGGACCGATCGGTTTCATGGGTTCGGCCATTTGAGCAGTCATACACCCCCCGCGATGGGGATGAACGGGAATCTTTGGGGGGATTTTTGGGGGATTTTGGGGGGGACTTGGGTAGGGCCTTCGCGGGGATTGGGGAATCCTTGGACGGGCGGCGGGTTGCGGATATAACCCCGCCCACGATGCCAAGACGGGTGGTCGCCGTCGACTTGGGGACACGGCGCATGGGCGTGGCCGTGACCGACGGTTTGGGCTTGACCGCCCAGCCGCATGCCACGTTGGCGCGGCACGGCGGCCGGCGCGATCTGGACGCCATTGCCGCGGTCGTGATGCAATTCGACGCCGAGCGCGTCGTGTTGGGCCTGCCTCTCGATCCCGAGGGCAACGAAGGGAGGGCCGCGCGATCCGCGCAGGCATTCGCCGAGCGCCTGCGAGCCGTCTTGACGGTTCCCGTCGACCTGATCGACGAGAGTTTTTCGACGGTCGAAGCGGAGGAGGTGTTGCTGGCGGCCGATCTGTCGCGTGCGCGCCGCAAGCAGGTGGTCGACCGCGTGGCGGCCGCCGTGATTTTGCGGCGCTGGATGGCGGCACGTGATCGGATTCGGGAGGCGCCATGAAGCCCCAGATGCGGCGGGCGTTTCTGGTGTTCCTGGTGACGACCGTGCTCGGCATTCTGGTCGTCGGTTGGCTGACATTCACGGCATTTCGCTACGGCGACAAGCCAACGGGACGGGCACGCGGTCGTGTCGAGGTCGAGATTCCGAAGGGTGCCAGCGCCGGGCAGGTGGCGACCATCCTTCACGCCGCGGGCCTGGTGGATCGGCCGGCGATTTTCAGACTGTACGCGGGGCAGAGGGGTGTCGCGGGACGGTTCAAGGCGGGCCGGTACGTGATCTTCGCGCCGGCGGCCCCCAAGCAAATGCTGGAGGTGCTGGTCAAGGGCGCCGCCGACGAGCTGGTGGCGGTGACCATTCCGCCCGGAAAAAATCTGGTCGAGGTCGCCGAGATCTTTGCCGCCGCCGGGATTACCACCAAGAACGAGTTCCTGGTTCAGGCAACCGATCCCGCGTTCGCCGCCCAATTGGGCCTGCCGGGAACGACGCTGGAAGGGTACCTGTATCCCGATACCTACAAATTGCGGCCGCGGACGCCGGCCGCGCGTGCGCTGGTGCCGATGGTGCGTCGCCACCGACAGGTCTATGAAGACCTGCGCGCCCGCCAGGGTAAGGGGCTTGCTGAACTGCGCAGGACCCTGGGCTGGGACGACCACAAAATCGTGATATTGGCGTCGATTGTCGAAAAAGAGACCGGCCAGGCGTCCGAGCGGCCGCGCATCGCGCAGGTGTTCTTGAACCGCCTAAGATTCCCGTCGTTCAAGCCGAAGCTGCTGCAAACCGATCCGACCATCATCTACGGCTGCACCGTCGCGATGCCGCGTTCGGCGGCGTGTGAACGCTGGGATGGGCGCATCCACAGGATTCACCTGGATGACAAGGAAAACCGTTACAGCACGTATGCGCACGAGGGGCTGCCGCCAGGGCCGATCTCGAATCCGGGCCGTGCGGCGCTGGAAGCGGTGATGGCTCCGGACGGTACGCCGTTCCTGTTTTTCGTTTCCAGGAACGACGGCACTCACGTTTTTTCGCGCAACGTTGCCGAGCACGAGGCCAACGTCGTGAAGTACCAGCGCGGTGGCAAGGCGATGGGCACGCCGTGAGCGGGATCGAGACCCGTGACCTTGGCAAGACGTTTCACCCCCCCGCCGGTATCCGGGAGCTGTTGCGCGGACGGTTGACCCGTGCGCCGGTGGATGCCCTTCGGGACGTGTCGTTTCGGGTCGGCCCTGGCGAGATCGTTTGCGTCATGGGTCCAAACGGCGCCGGCAAATCGACGTTGCTCAGAATTCTGGCGGGGTTGCTGACACCCTCGCGCGGCCAGGCGCACGTCGCGGGGCTGGACGTCGCGGCACACAGTTCGGAATTTCGCCGGCGGGTCGCGTTCGTTGTGGGGGACGAGCGCAGCTTCCACTGGAGTTTGTCCGGGCGGCACAACCTGGAGTATTTCGGCGCGCTTCATGGCCACACCCCGGCGGACGCGCGGGCGCGGGCCATGGATCTGCTGACGCGTGTGGGCCTGGCGGACGCGGCGGATCGTGCATTTCGAACCTATTCGCGTGGCATGCGGCAGCGCCTGGCCCTGGCGCGCGGGCTCTTCGGGGCACCGGACGTGTTGCTGCTGGACGAGCCGACGCTGGGACTGGACCCCATCGGCGCCCGCGATCTGCGGCGATTCCTGCGCGACGACGTGATTCGCGGCGCACGGCGCACGGCGATCATCGGAACCAACGATCCGGGCGAGGCGCGGGCGTTGGGTGATCGCGTGTTGTTTCTGCAAGGTGGTCGACTGATGGGCGAGGCTGCCCCCGACCGCATCGAGGCGGAGTTGGGTTTGTGACCGCTCCGTCGACCTCACCGGAGTCCGTGCCGTCCACAGGCCCGTCCCTCGCCGTGTGGTTCGGGCGCGTCCTGGTTGCCTTCGTGCGCCGCGAGGCACGCGCGGTAGCGGGTTACCGCGTGGCGTTCCTGGTTCGCGGGTTGGCGTTCGGGCTGTCGGTCCTGGCTTTGGTCTTCTTCTCCCGGTTGATCGGCGCCACCGGCAATCCGCATCTTGCCGCCTATGGGGGCGATTATCTGGCGTTCGCCGTCGTCGGCGTGGTGGTCATGGATTTTCAGCAGGTGGGTGTGTCGAACCTGTCTCAGCGCATTCGCCTGGCGCAGGTCTTGGGTCTGCTGGAGGCCGAGATGTCGACCCCGGTTCCCGTCTGGATCGTGCTGGGCGTGGGACCCGTGTACGAGTTCGGTATGGCCGTTCTTCGAGCCGCGCTGTACTTTCTGCTGGCGATCACGGTCTTCGGGGTCGGATTCCCCCACGCTTCGCTGGTCTCGGTGTTGCTGGCGGCGCCCCTGGTGATGGGTGCCTTCGTCGGCTTGGGACTGCTGTCGGCGGCCGCCACGATGCTGGTTCGACGGAACAACCCGGTTGCAGTCCTGCTGGCCAGCGCGTCCCTTTTGTTGTCCGGCGTCGCCTACCCGGTATCGGTGTTGCCGCCGGTCTTGCGCACGCTCGGTCAGGCGTTGCCGCTGACCCATGCCCTGGCGGTGGTTCGCGGATCGCTGCTGACGGGGATGGGCCCGTCGGAACTGGCGAGGCCCTTGACGGCGCTGGCGGTGTTCGCGGGCGTTCTGATTCCGGCCGGCGTGGGCCTGTTCATGTTCGCGTTTCGCCGCGCCCGCATCGACGGGTCGCTGACGCACTACTGACCCGCCTTCGGGACGCGCGCCGGTACGAGACTGCCCACATCGCCGGTCTGATGCGGCATCACTTCGCCATCACGGCACCGCGCGGCTGATGGAACACCGTGCTAAAATCAAAACCGGCCCGTTACTTATCCACGGGCCGCAGCCGCGCTTACCGTCCACCCAAGGAGAATGCCGATGGCTTCGCTTGATTCTGTCGCTGGCAAGACCGGTGATGTGCCTCCGCTCATAAGCAAGATCGCGGGCCTGCAGAATTTGAAAGAGTACGCCGACCTGAACTGGTCCGGCGGCTTCGAGGACTATCTAGCCCTGATCAAGAAGAACCCGTCGGTGACACGCACCGCGTTCCAGCGGGTTTACGACATGATCCTGGCGTACGGTCAGGAAGAGTACATCGACAATAAGAAACGCCTGATTCGGTACAATTTTTTCAAGGACGAACACCACGGTGGCCGCGACGCCATCTTCGGCCTGGACATTCCCCTGATGCGGCTGGTTAGCGTGTTGCAAAGCGCGGCCCAGCGATACGGGACCGAACGGCGGGTCATTCTGCTACACGGTCCGGTTGGCAGTTCGAAGTCAACAATTGCCAGACTGATCAAACGCGGCATCGAGGAGTATTCCCGCACACCCGAGGGGGCGATGTACACGTTCGACTGGGTCCTGCCCGAGGCCTTGGCGCAGGTCGCGGGTGGGCAGCGCGAGTTCAAGTGCCCCATGCACGAAGAGCCGTTGCGCCTGATCCCCATGGAATGGCGCGACAAGGCCCTCGTGGAACTGGGACTCAACGTTCCCGGGCGCCAGCAGGTGGTGATCGAGGGAGATCTGGATCCGGCTTGCCGCCTGATTTTTCGCGAATTGATGCTGCACCACAAAGGCAACTGGGCGGAGGTCGTCAAACACATCCGTTGTCGTCGGTTGATCCTATCGGAGCAGGATCGGGTCGGCATCGGGACGTTTCAACCGAAGGACGAGAAGAATCAGGATTCGACCGAACTGACCGGCGACATCAATTACCGCAAGATCGCCGAATTCGGATCCGACAGCGATCCACGCGCGTTCAATTTCGACGGCGAGTTCAATATCGCGAACCGCGGCGTGATCGAATTCATCGAGGTGTTGAAGCTGGACGTGGCGTTCCTGTACGACCTGTTGGGCGCGTCGCAGGAACACAAGATCAAACCCAAGAAGTTCGCGCAGACCGACATCGACGAAGTCATTCTGGGCCACACCAACGAGGCCGAGTACAAGAAGCTGCTGTCGAACGAGTTCATGGAGGCCCTGCGGGATCGGACCGTCAAGATCGACATCCCCTACATCACGCGGATCTCGGAGGAACGGCGGATTTACGAGAAGGACTACAACGCCGCCAAAATTCGCGGGAAACACATCGCCCCGCACACGCTGGAAACCGCGGCGATGTGGGCGGTGTTGACGCGCCTGGAAGATCCGAAGAAGAACCAGTTGACCCTGGTTCAGAAGATGAAGCTGTACGACGGCAAGACGCTGCCGGGGTTCACGCAAGACAACATCAAGGAACTGCGGAAAGAGGCCGTTCGGGAGGGGATGGACGGGATTTCACCACGGTACATCCAGGACAAGATATCGAACGCGCTGGTCAGTGATCGTGGGGAGGGATGTGTGAATCCCTTCATGGTTATGAACGAACTGGAGTCGGGACTGCGCCACCATTCTCTGATCACGAACGACGATCAGCGCCGGCATTTCTCGATGCTGCTGGGCATGGTGAAGCAAGAGTACGAAGACATGGTCAAGAATGAGGTGCAGCGCGCGATCAGCGCCGATGAAGAGGCCATCGCCAAGCTGTGCGCGAACTACATCGACAACATCAAGGCGTACACCCAGAAGGAACGGGTCAAGAACAAGTACACCGGGCAGGACGAGGAGCCGGACGAACGTTTGATGCGGTCGATCGAGGAGAAGATCGACATCCCGGAGTCGCGTAAAGACGATTTTCGGCGCGAGATCATGAACTACATCGGCGCGCTGGCGGTGGAGGGTCGGCAGTTCGACTTTCGGACCAACGAACGGTTGCAAAAGGCGCTGGAACTGAAGCTGTTCGAGGATCAAAAAGACTCGATCAAGCTGACCAGCTTGGTGTCGGCCGTGGTCGATCGCGACACCCAGGAAAAGATCGATGTCGTGAAGAACCGCATGATCCGGAACTACGGTTACTGCGAGATCTGCTCCACGGACGTGCTGAATTTCGTGGCCAGCATATTCGCGCGGGGAGACGTCAAGGACTAGGTCGGGGGCGGTACCACCCATCAAAACGAGAGCGGTGTTCATGGATCCTCGCGTTCCTTCGGTGACGGTTCAGGTGAACGGCACGGCAGCCGAGCTGTTGGTGAGGCTGATGGCCGAGATTGGCACAGAGGATCCCATGGCGGTCCTGTCACGGGCGCTGGGGATGCTGGACCAGGGCATAGCGGCGCGACGGCAGGGCAGGCGCCTGGGCGTTTACGATCCCGACTCGCAACGATTCATGGATCTGGTGATCTGACATGGCACTGCGGATAGACCCCGATCACGGCCGCTTCCGCGACATTGTGCGCGGCAAGATCAAGCAGGATCTGCGCAAATACGTTTCGCAGGGCGAACTGATCGGGCGCAAGGGCAAGGATTTGGTGTCAATCCCGCTGCCCCAAATCAATCCGCCGCGTTTTCGCTTCGGCAGCAAAAGCAACGGCGGCGTGGGACAGGGAGAGGGGGAGGTCGGGGATAGCCTGGGAAAGGGTGATCCCAACGCGGACGGCACAGGGAAGGCCGGCGACAGGCCCGGTGAACACGCCATCGAGGTCGAGTTGTCTTTGGATGAACTGGCACAGATCATGGGCGAGGAACTGCAACTGCCCCGCATCGAGCCGAAGGGCAAGCAGCGCATCATCAGCCAGAAAGACCGCTATGTCGGGATCCGGCGCACGGGGCCCGAATCGCTGCGTCACTTCAAGCGCACGTTTCGGCAGGCGTTGCGTCGCCAGATGATGACCGGGACGTACAACCCGGAGCGACCGATGATCGTCCCGGTTCGCGAGGACCGTCGCTATCGATCGTGGCGCACGACGCCGTTGCCGCAATCCAGCGCCGTGATGATCTTCATCATGGACGTGTCGGGTTCGATGGGAGACGAGCAAAAAGAGATCGTCCGTATCGAATCCTTCTGGATCGATACCTGGTTGCGGTCCCAGTACAAGGGATTGGAATCGCGCTACATCATTCACGACGCCGTGGCCAAGGAAGTGGATCGCGATACCTTCTTCCGTACCCGCGAATCCGGCGGAACGATGATCTCCAGCGCGTACAAGCTGTGCGCCAAGATGATCGCCGATCAGTTCCCTCCATCGGAGTGGAATATCTACCCGTTTCATTTTTCGGATGGCGACAACTGGTCGGTCGATGACACGGTTCAGTGCATCGACATCCTGCGGTCGCAGGTTTTGCCCCACGTCAACCAGTTCTGCTATGGCCAGGTCGAAAGTCCTTATGGATCGGGACAGTTCATCAAGGATCTGAACGAACATTTCGATGGGGACGGCCGCGTAGTCGTCTCCGAGATCAAAGGCAAGGACGCGATCATGGACTCGATTCGAGACTTCTTGGGCAAGGGGAAGTAGACACCACCGTGGCGCAACTCCCCCCCTACCTCAACGATATTCAGAAGGAGATCGAAGGATTCGCGCGCGCGTTCGGACTCGACTTCTGGGACGTGGAATTCGAGATCCTCGACTACAAACGCATGCAGGAGGTCGCGTCCTACGGTGGATTCCCCGTGCGTTATCCGCACTGGCGTTTCGGAATGGAGTTCGAACATCTCACGAAGAGCCACATCTATGGACTCTCGAAGATCTACGAGATGGTCATCAACAACAATCCCGCGTACGCGTACCTCCTGGAAGGCAATTCCCTGGTCGACCAGAAGATGGTTATCGCCCACGTGTTGGGACACGTCGATTTCTTCAAGAACAACTACTTCTTCTCCAAGACCAATCGCCGCATGATCGACGGAATGGCGAACCATGCGACGCGCGTGCGCCGCCACATGGAACGCCTGGGGGTCGAAAAGGTCGAGAGTTTCATCGATTCGTGTCTGTGTCTGGAGAACCTGATCGACCCCATGTCGCCGTTCATCGTCCGGAAGCAGGCGGAGAAGGCCGACGACGCGGGGCCAAAGGAGACGCCCGAGATTCCACGCCTGCGCGCGAAATCGTACATGGATCGGTTCATCAATCCTCCCGAGTACATCGAGTCACAGCGCCGGAAGATAGAGCGCGAGCGCGATAAACCTCACCGCAATCCCTCCGAACCGGAACGGGACGTATTGATGTTCCTGTTGCAAAACGCGCCGCTGGAACCATGGGAACTGGACGTCTTGGAGATCATCCGAGATGAGGCGTACTACTTTGCGCCCCAGCGTCAAACGAAGATCATGAACGAAGGCTGGGCGTCATACTGGCACGGCAAGATCATGACCCAAAAGGCGCTGAAGGCGTCCGAGATCATCGACTACGCCGATCACAACGCGGGCGTGCTGGCCACCGCCCCCGGTCAGTGGAACCCGTACAAGGTCGGGATCGAACTGTTTCGGCACATCGAGGAACGCTGGGACAAGGGACGTTTCGGCCGGGACTGGGACGAGTGTCAGAGCCTTGACGAACGGCGCGCGTGGGATCGGAGACTCGGCCTCGGCCGCAAAAAGATCTTCGAGGTGCGTCGTCTGTACAACGACGTAACGTTCATCGATGAGTTCTTTACCGAGGAATTTTGCCAGGAAAAGAAGTTTTTCTCGTTCGCGATGAATGAGCGGACCGGAAACTACGAGATCGATTCGCGCGAGTTTCATCAGGTCAAACACAAGATTCTCTACCAGCTGACGAACTTCGGAGAACCTTTCATTCTGGTGGAGGATGGAAACCATGAGAACCGAGGCGAGTTGCTGTTGCGTCACAGGCACGAGGGGGTCGACCTGCAGGCCGATCACGCTCGTGCGAGTCTGGCCGCGCTACATCGAATCTGGCGCCGCCCGGTGAACCTGACCACCGTGTTCGACGCGAAACAGAAGACCTTGCGCTTCGACGGCAAGGAACACGCCGAGAAGGCCGGGACGTGATTCAGTCGTTGCCGGCGTAAACGCAGATGCAGGTGATGTTGTCGTCGCCACCCCGATCATTGGCCATGGCGACCAAGGCGCGCGGGGCGTCGCGGTAGAACTGGGTCGTCAGCACCTGACCGATCTCTTCCAACGACAGGTAGTTCGACAGTCCGTCCGAACACAGGAGATAGCAGTCTCCCGCCTGCACGATCAGATCCAGCATGTCCGGTTGAACGGACGGCTCGAATCCGACGGAGCGGGTGATGATGTTCCGGAACCGGGATTCCTTGGCTTCTTCGATGGAAAGCAGCCCCGCGCGAACCTGATCCTGAATCCAAGAGTGATCGTCGGTCAGTTGGCGCGTCTTGCCGTCGCGATACAGATACGCTCGTGAGTCCCCAACGTGCCCAAGGTGTACCCGTCGCTCATGAAACAACAGCGCGGTGAGGGTCGTCCCCATCCCGGTGACAGCGGGATTCGCCAGCGCGTTTTCGTAGATGGCCCGATCGGCCCCTATGACGGCATCCTTGAGGACGTTGCCCATCGATCGCGACGCCGCGGTACCTTGGTTTGGCCCGCCCGACGAAGCAGAATCCTCCGCGGTCACGATACGTTCAAGGATTTCCACGGCCATCCGACTTGCGCGTTCCCCGCCCAGGTGCCCACCCATTCCGTCGGCGACGGCATACAGCGACAGGGCGTCGCTGCACAGCAGACTGTCCTCATTGTGGTCGCGTTTGCGTCCGACGTCGGTCGCTCCCCAACCGCGAATTTTCATATCAAAACGTGGTTCCGGCGCCCTCGGGCGTGCCGGATGGTTTGTTTTCCGGAGCGGGCGCGACGGCGGGCTTGGGAACGTTCTTCTCGGTGATCGTGAAGGCAACCCGCGTGCCTCCGCCTCCTCCTCCGACGGGAACCAGGCGACCGGTGTCAATGCCTTTCAGTACCAGAACATCGCGAATCAAATTGGCGCGCCACTGCGTTTCTTCCTTGGATACGCCATCGGCGCGAACCTCGATCCGCAGCTTCTTGATCTCCGGGTGACCCTTCAATACCAATGCCACCAGACCGAGCGCGCTGGTGGCACTTTCCTTCAACTCACTCTTTCCGCGCCTGGTGACAAAGTTTAGCCGTTCGATGACCTCGATCGCGTCGTCGCCCAGTTTGACAATCTCGGTGCCGGCATCGGGACAGCCGTCCTCGTCCTGGGTTCCGTTCAGTGTCTCGGCCTTGTCGGGGCATTTGTCGGAGGCATCCAGGAACCCGTCCTTGTCATTATCTGGTTCAGGGCAGCCATCCTCGTCCTCGAAGCTGTCAGCGTCCTCGGCTTCAGCGGGACAGGTGTCGAAGCTGTCCGGGATGCCGTCGCCGTCGTTGTCCGGATCGGGGCAACCGTCTTCGTCCTCGAAGATGTCCCGATCCTCGGGTTCGTCCGGACACTTGTCCACGGCGTCGTTGACGCCGTCGCCGTCAGTGTCCTCCGCACTTGAAGGGCATCCGTCCTTCGGACGTTTTCCAAGGCCGTCTTCAGCGGCGTTGGGGCAGGGGTCGTTCAGATCGGGGAGGCCGTCCTTGTCGTTGTCCAACTCGGGGCAACCGTCGGCATCCTCGAATTGATCCAGATCCTCGGCATCGTTCGGGCAGCGGTCGGAGATGTCGGGGGAACCGTCGGCGTCGTTGTCGGGCTCCGGGCATCCGTCCTTGTCGCGGAATCCGTCCCGGTCCTCGGGTTGATCGGGGCAACGATCCTCCGTGTCGTAGACGCCGTCGTGGTCCGCATCGCGGAAATCGGGAGTGAAGACCGCGCCCAGGAACAACCGGCCCCTCGGCGCTCCGATTCCCTTACCCAGGCCCATGCCGGCTCCGGCCGTGATACCCACCATCCCGATCGGATACGCGCGCAGGGCGAAATCCACCTCAAAAGGATTCTCGTCCCAATAGCGCTCCGCGAAATCCGCCAACCCACTGCGCCCGGCGATCTCCACCAGGGCATCGAACCCCTTCAGAAGTTGGACCGAACCAGCGCCTCCATAAAGCATCTGGCTGCCCACGGGGACGCCCAACGTGGTCGTGGTTTCGCGAAACAGAAAGCCAAACTGTCCTCCCACACGGAAGCGCCCGAGTTGCAGCGACGCCAGTATCTTTGCGCGCGCCGTCGCGGGGCCACGGTTCCCAAGATACGCATTGGATTTTCCCGTCGGGGCAGTCACGCCGACGAGACCCGCCAGCACGAACTGGTCGTCTTCGCCGACGGTCTTCAGCAACCCCTTGCCTTCCAGTCGCAGGTCGCCAAGACCGGTGGTGGAATAGCGGCTTCCGGTGGCCAAGCCCGTCGTGGACGAGACATCGTCGCCATCCAACCAAAACGTGATCGGCAGGGACATGCCGATTTGGAAGCGATCCAAGAGTCCCATCGCCGCCTGCAGTTCGGACCGATACTGGCTGCCGACCAGATGACTGGTCTGAAGGACGGCGCGGGAGTTTCCGTCAATCGCGTAGACGTCGTACGGATTGCGCTGATAGTCGAACATCAGCCCGAACGAAAGTTGCTTGTGGCCGGGAACCTCAGGGGCGTCGAGGGTCAGAAAGTTCCGCGGGCCGATAGCGGATTGAAACAGGTCTGCCTCGAACGTTCGGGGCGGTACGCTGGTCGGTGCGACCTGAGCCGAGACCGGACTCGGTGATGCGCCCAGGATCGAACTAAGTGCTGCCCAGGATATGATTGACAGAGGGCGGAGGTGTCTCATCCGAACTGCCAGGATAGCCCCTTGCGCGCGTCCAAGTCCATTCCGACCCAGTCGAGTTTCGAGAGAGGCGCGACCAAAACCGCCCGACGGGAAGACGGCATGGAGCCCTGCGAATGTCAGTTCTTTACCGTGAACGTGTAGGTGTGTGTCCACCTATAAGGGACGGCTCGACCGTCGCTGGTTCGGGCGGGCGAGAAGAGGAACCTCTTCATGGCGGCGGCCGCGGCTTCATCGAAACCGTGACCCGCGCGTGGAGGGAGGGTCCGAACCTCGACGACTCTTCCGGATTGGTCGATCCCTACGCTCAGTCTCACGCGGCCCTCTATTCCCAGGGCTTTCGCATCAATAGGGTAAACGTCCTCTCCTGTGACTTCGTACAGCACGCGCGGAGGCGTGGCCACGTAAATCTCATGCACGGGGATGAACGGTTTCGTTCCCTCGGGTGCGTACGGGGCGGGCGGGGTCGAGGTTGTACGCGTTTGGGGCTTTGTCATTGTCGTGTTGCCGACGGGGACGGCCATGGCCGCTTCCCCCGATACAACCGAGCTCATGGTGACTCCGAAGACCGGTGGGGCGCTGTTGGGGGTGTTCGGTCGTGGTTCCTGGTTGGGCGGAGGGGGAGAAGGGGAGGGTGTTTCGGGCCTCGGGAACTCGCGCGTCGCTACCTGCCGCCGAACAGGCTTGGGCTGCACCGGCTCGGGTGCTGGTTCCGGTGCCGGTTTTGTTTCAGGTGGTGGTGGTGGCTCGCTGACGTCGATCTCGACCGGTGCTTCCTCGGGGCGATTCCATCTTGGTTCCAGGCGCAGGATGGCGATCGCGGCGACCGAATGAATCGTCAGCGCGACGCATAGAGAGATCGCTGATGCGCGGACACCGTGGGCGCTCTCCGGCGCGTGCACTGCCGAGACCACGGCGCGATCACCTTCCGCCGGCCGCGTTCCCCGGGTCGACATTGATGGCGAATCGGCGCACTCCCGCCCGTTTCACCAGATCGATGACGTGAACGACGCTGCCATGTGAAACGACACGATCGGCCGCGATGACCGCCTGCAGATCGGGATTGCGGGGCAACGCGTCCCCGATATATCGAGCCACGCCTTGATCGTCGGTCTTCTCGCCGTTCAAGTACAGTGTTCCGTCCTTCATCAACGTCAGCGCCAATGTGGTCTTGGTCTGGTCCGACCCCGACGCCGCCTTGGGAAGCTCGACCTTGATTCCGGCATTCACGATAACGGTGGCCGTGACCATGAAGATGATCAGAAGGACCAGTGTGATGTCCACCAACGGCGTGACGTTGATACCGGAGATCAGCTCGGATCCCGAGTCGTTGTCATCGGCCCCGAAATTCTGGGGTGCGCCCTGGACTGCCAAAACTCTATCCTTGCGGCTGGCTCTTGCCCGCCCCGGGTGTTTCGACCTTTGCGGCGCCCGTGGCGCCGGCCACGGCAGCCGGCGTGGTGCCGGACAGGGCCACCATGATCAGATTCGCCATCGCGTCCACCCGTCCCAAGATCCGCCGAATTTTTCCCTGAAAGTAGTTGAACGCGATCACAGCGGGAATGGCGACCAGAAGACCAAGCGCGGTGGCCACCAGTGCCTCGGCGATTCCGGTCATGACCACGGTGATTCCGCCGGCCTGATTGTGGGCGAGATCCGCGAACGCCTTGATAATCCCCAGCACGGTTCCAAAGAGGCCGATGAAAGGTGCGTTGTTTCCCAGCGTTCCCAGAACGCCCAGGTTGCGTTCGAGATCAAGGCGTAGCCTGGATTTCGCGCCGGCCATCGCCGCCGATACCGCGATGGCGCCACGTTCGACATGATCGATTCCCGTCAAAAGAACGTCGGCTTCGGGCGAACGCAATAACGAAAGGGCCCTTCGCGCGCCGCCAACATCACCGGTCGACAATCGGTCGAAAAGTTCCTTCCCCAGGGCGTCCAGGTCGATGCGTTTGCCGGAAAGGCGAATGGCGCGTTCGACCATGACAGCGACCGAAACCACGGACAAGAAGATCAAGATCCAAAAGACCCAGTCGGCGCCGACCAGCGTCAGACCCAGCAGACGTTCCGCCAGTCGCATTGGGTCTGGTTGATACCACAGGCTCAGCGGGGAGGCAGCACGGATCAGGCACCGACTAGCGGTCGTGCTGTCGGGCGGTGTCCATCGTCACACCCAGTGCTTCGATGAGGACGGTCGCGTACGTGCCGGCGGGGAGCTGGAATCCCAACCGAGTCGCGTGCGCGTCGGCATCGAGAGGAATCGCGACGGGATCGGTCAAAGTGACGGGAACCAGAAGTGGTCGCCGGGTTCCCGGCAGATCGCGGCCGGCGGAGGCGAACTCCGCACGGGTGGCGCCCACCATGGCGAAGGCCTGATCCTCAATCGCGCGGGCCTGGGTTTCGGGGGGCGGCTCGCGTGCCCAACCACCCGGCATGGGCCCCGTCACCACGATTTCCCCCGCGTCCAGTCGGCTCTGGTCAGTCGCGGGATCCTCGGTCACGAAAACACCACCGCTGTCGGTTTTCTGAAGGACATCTCCGGGCAGGACCCGCCTGAGCAGGCTGTCCGCCTCCCGCAAGGTCAGCACCTGGTTGAATACCGCCGACTGCGCCGCCGACACCAGCAGTCGGCTGCGGCGGGGATCGCGCTCGCGTTCTTCTCCGCGGAGGATGGCGATGCCACGGCGTGCGTTGTCCGCATTCGCACCGAATCGTTGATCGCCGTAGCGGTTGGGCAAGCCAAGGGTCGCGATCTCGACCAGTCGGGCGTTCAGATTTGCCCCGTCGGTCTGGTCGACCAGATCCGTGACCACAACCTCAAAACGGTTGCCGCGCAAGTGCCCCACGCGCAGCTTGTTGCCGTGGGGCTGTGCGCGCAGAACGCTCAGGCGATCATCCCCGGCGACCAGCGCCAGTTCGGCTGTGATGCGTGGGATGCTCAACCACTGCCGGGTGGTTGCGTGCCGATCCTTCATCCCTGCGTAGCCGATTTCGCGCGTGGGAATTCCCAGGCGTCGGCCAAGCGCGTCTATCGCGTCGAACGTGGTCAGCAGCCGTTTCTCGATCCAGACGAACATGTGCTCGCCAATGCCCGATGGCAAATACGCCGGGATTTCTTCCACGACGAACGTATCGGGCGAAGGACAAAACCTGGCCACGGGATTCCGCCTAGCCCGCTTTTTCTGATTCCAATAGCGGGGCGGGATTCGGTTCCGCATCTCCTTGCCCGGTCGAATCTCCCGGGGAGTTCGGAGCGGGCATCTGACTGACCATGGCGATATACATTGCCGCCGATTTGTTTGTCGGTTCCAACCCAAGGATCTGTTGCCATTCGGACAGGGCTTCGGGGCGGCGCCCCATAGCATAGTAGGTCAGACCCAGATTCACGCGCGCCGGGATGTACTTTGGATTGTCATGTCGGACGCGTTCGAATTCGCGGGCCGCGGCGACCAAGCTGCCCATCTCGCGCAGCGTGGTGCCTAATCTTGTGCGGATGTCATGGAACGTGGGGCACAACGTCAGCGCCTTCTCGTACTCCCGGATCGCGTCGACATATTGTCCCACGTCGTGATACGCGCCACCGACTTCGGCGTGCATGTTGGCGATCTTGCCCCGGGCGAACGGATCCAGCTGTTTGGGAGCGCTCTTCGAGACACTCATCGCACGGGCGTAGACATCCTTCGCTTCTCCATACTTTCCGAGATCGTTGTAAGTCACCGCCAGATTCAGGGCGGCCTCGGTGTAGCTGGGATTGATGCGAAGCGCCCGGTTGAACATCGACTCAGCGTCCGTCAACCGTCCCTGCTGGTGGTAGATCACGCCCAGCATGTCGTAGACATCTGCGAACTCCAGGTTTCCCTCGGCGATCTCGGCCAGAAACGGTTCGGCCTTGCCGTACTCACGTGCGTTGTAGTGCTCGCGGCCCCGCGTCAGGTTCTCGCGTGTTCGCTCATCCATGACCCGCCCCAGCCGATTTCGAGGGGCGGTCTCCGTAGCGTTTACGAATGAACTCGAGATAAAGCTCGGACCGGCGCGCCTGCGCGGCCTCGCGATACTCCTCGACCACGCGTTCAAAGGTATCGCGCGCGCGGGCATGGTCACCCATGTTCAGGTAGGTCTGTCCCAGCGCCAACAACAGTTCGGGCTCTCGGCCCGAACCCGGGTATCGACGGATCGCGCTCTCGATCCGCATGGCGGCCGCCTTTGGGTGGTTGCGATCCAAATAGAAGCGGGCCACGTAAACTTCGTGATCAACCAAGCGTTTCAATGCTTCGCGACGCAGTGGCTGCGCCTTCTTCACATACTGCGAATCAGGATATTTCTTGACGAATTCGTCCAGCTCACGGAGCGTGTCGCCCACGGCGGACTGGTCCTTCTCGTAAGAAGGGGGCAACAACCAGACGTCATCGGGCATGTCTTTGTACGCGCACTCTCCCACCCTGAAGGCCGCGTAGCCTTCGGTGACCTTTTCGTGGGTTGGGTGCAACCTCATGAACTGCTTGTAGCTATCAACGGCCTCGGTGTAGTTGCCCCGGTCGAACTGGGTATCCGCAATAGCCAGTTCGGCCAGCACGGCGTATTTCGAGAACGGAAATTTCGAGCGAACAAACTGGAAGTACTTCTGCGCTTCGGGATAGTTTTCGTCCTTCAGTTCTTCGACGCCCTTTTCATAATTCTGCTTCGCCGTCAGCGAATAGGTGATCGGCTTGGTCGCATCATCTGAGGTTGCGCAACCGATACTTGTGGACACAGCGAAAGCAGCGAGGGCCAAGATTCCCAAGATTCCGACGAACCGACCAAGATGGCGTGACATGAGTTGGAACATCCCGGAAATATGGTACGTAAGCGACACTCTGCCGTCCAAAGGTTTGATTCGGAACCCTCCTGGGGTCGTAGGTTTGGCGCTTCTTGCGTTGCTGGCGGGCTGCGCGACGGGGACGCGGCACGGAACCGCTGCCGTCGGTGAGCGTCCCGACGTTGCGCTGGTACCGGGACCCTCACCGACCGTTGCCAACGCAACCACTGTGACTTTCGCTGGCGAGCGTTGTACCGCCGGTTCATGCCGGTGCCGCGAAGCCGGTCGTGACGACCAGGAAACCTCGCCTCCGCCAGAGGGCGCCAAGCGATTCGAGATCCGGATGTCGGCGGCGGGAGGCATGGGATCGTTGGACCTGTCGGGGCTCGGAACGGTTGCCATCGCACCGTCATCAGGTGCACCCACCGCACCGTCATCCGCCGCGCCATCCGAGGCGTCCCCTGAATGGTCTGGCGAAACCTGTGCCTACATCGATGTGCCATCCGGAAGCACACACGACGCCCTGTTCGTGGCCAAGGAATCCAGATTGGGACAGGGAGTCGCGCCTCGACTTCGCATCGCGGAGTACGGTCCCAAGGGCCATTTCTGGTACGATTTGATCGCGGTTAGCTGTGATGGGCCAGGTGGCCGTTGTGATCGCGGCGCCGCTGATCAGTGGGCGGTGGTTGCCCGCCAGCGAAAGCGGGGTCGAATGGACCCGTGCGGATCATCGGTGGTGACCAAGTTGCTTTGGGAAACCTCTGGTGGACAGGCTCAGCGCGATGGCGGACTGTTCCAAGACTTCACTGCCCGGTTCACGATGGAAATAAAAAAATTCGCCACCCAGTTCGCTCCTGGATCCACTGAATGTCTTCCCAAGTAAGATGGAATCCAGTCCGCAAGATCGCTCGGATATCTAGCCGCCATTCAAATCCAAGTCCGAAATGAAAATCCACCTGATCGGTATTTGTGGGACGGGCATGGGGTCCCTGGCGGGGCTGTTAAAAGCTGCCGGGCACGACGTACGCGGCTCTGATGAACATGTGTACCCGCCCATGTCGACGCAGCTTCAAGAGCAGCAGATTCCCGTCTTCGATGGTTTTGGTCCCTCCAACCTCGACTGGGAACCGGCGCGGGTTGTGGTGGGAAATGTCTGTCGAAAGGACCACGTCGAGGTCGTCGCCGCCACGGAACGTGGCATTCCCTTGGCGTCATTTCCGGCGCTGCTTTCTGAACTTTTCCTTTCGGAAAAGCATGCGGTCGTTGTATCGGGGACGCACGGAAAAACGACGACCGCTTCCCTCCTGGCTCACGTACTGACCGATGCCGGCAAGGATCCCTCGTTCCTGATTGGCGGCGTTCCCCTAAACTTCAGGCGGTCGTGGCGGCTCGGGCAGGGACGCGAATTCATCATCGAGGGCGACGAATACGACACGGCTTTTTTCGACAAGGGGTCGAAGTTCTTTCACTACCGCCCGCGGACCGTGATTCTGACATCCGTCGAGTTCGACCACGCTGATATTTTTCCTGACGAGGCGGCGGTCAAAGCGGTTTTTCGGAAATTCGTCTCGCTCATTCCGTCCGACGGCAGACTGCTGGTCTGCGCGTCGTCGCCCGGCGCGATGGAGGTCGCCCGGGCCGCAAGCTGCACCGTCGAGACATACGGACGGCCAGGCACGGACGCATTGTGGACCTTCGAGGTAGCGGCTCGGATGAACGGTGGGCGAACCACGCTGATGATGGCGCGCGCCGGTACCAGGATTGGACCCGTCGAAACCAATCTCCCCGGAATCTACAATCACGAGAACCTCATGGGCATCGTGGCGGCCGCTGTATCGCTGGGGTTGGACATGTCGATGATCGCGCGCGCCATTCGTCGTTTTCTGGGGATCCGTCGCCGCCAGGAGGTCCGGGGTATCGCGGCCGGGGTCACGGTGGTCGACGATTTCGCCCACCACCCGACCGCGATTCGCGAGACGCTGCTGGGGCTCAAAGGACGATTCGGTCCCGGAAAACTCATCGCCGCATTCGAGCCAAGGTCGGCGACCAGCCGGAGATCGGTTTTTCAGACCGACTTTGCCAGCGCGCTGGCGGTGGCCGACGAGGTTGTCCTGGCTCCGCTCTATTCTCCAGAGAAGGTCCCCGCGGCCGAGCGTTTGGATGTCGATCGACTCGCTGCCGATTTGCGCCGCGAGGATGTTCCGGCTCGCGTGATTGCCAGTGTGGCGGACACGGCGGGGCACCTGGGCGAGCGGGCCGCGCCCGGTGACACGATCGTGATCATGTCATCGGGGGATTACGGGGGCCTGCACGACAAGGTTCTCGACAGGTTGGGTGATCCCGTGATGCCGGCGCGTGCCAACGACAAGCCGCGGATCGCGCACTTGCTCGACCGGGTCGGCATCGCTCACCCGGTTCTGGACCAGTTCTGGTCCAGCTATCTGGTCATTCCCGTGGCCGGTCCCGAGGCGTCACTGGTAGGGTGCGTGGCTCTCGAAGTCATGGACGACGTGGCGCTCCTGCGCATGCTGGCGGTGTCGCCCGAACGACGCGGGGAAGGCCTTGGCTACTTGCTGGTGGAAACCGCGACCGAGAGGGCGCGGAACCAGGGAGTCAGGCACCTCTACCTCGTTACCGACGGCGCCCAGGGCTATTTCGGTCAGCGGCTCGGTTTTGCCGTCGTCGACCGCAAGGATGTCGATCCCAAGATCGCGACAACCGCGGAGTACATGCTGGCTCGGTCGAAAAACGCTGCCTGGATGCGCAAAGAGCTGTGAGCGGTACCTTTTCGCCGTCGCTGGACGAATTGCACCACGCCCGTCAGGTCTCCGAGGAAGTCGCCCGGGAGGCGGGTGGAGTGTTGCTGGAGGGGTGGGGGACGCGTCCCAAAATCGAATTCAAGTCCGAGGACATCAATCTCGTCACCGAGTTCGACCGGCGCTCGGAGGCGCTGATTGTCGCTCGTCTGGCGAGCGCGTTTCCCCATGACACCATCGTCGGGGAGGAAGGAGGCAAAGCAGGTCCCTCGCGTCGTCACGGAGAGGGACGCGTCTGGTATGTCGATCCGTTGGATGGAACCACGAATTTTTCCCACGGATTCCCGCTGTTTTCGGTGTCGATCGGGTTGACCGTTGGGGGGCGCGCGATGGTCGGTGCCGTCGAGGCCCCCGCTGTCGGATGGTCCTTCTCGGGGATGGTCGGGGGAGGTGCCCGCTGGAACGATCGGGACATCATGCCGTCTCGAACAGCCGAGATCAGAAGGGCGCTGGTCGTGACGGGCTTTCCGTACGCACGAAACCCCGAACGAGACAACCTCGCTGAATGGGCGGCACTGCTTGCGGCTGCCCAGGGAACCCGTCGACTCGGCTCGGCCGCGCTTGATCTCTGCTTCGTAGCTTGTGGTTGGCTCGACGCCTACTGGGAACGGGCGTTGCATCCCTGGGATCTGGTTGGAGGCGCCGCCATAGTAAACGCGGCTGGCGGCCTGGCCACCGAGATGGACGGAACTCATTTCGATGGCGAGACCGGACGGGTCCTGGCGACCAACGGAATCATTCACGCTCAGATGATTTCAGTATTGCGCCAGGTCGCCGAATCGTCCGGCGGGTCCTGGCCCTGATCGAGAATCGGGAGGAGTCCTTGGTCCATCCCGCTATCCAGAATCCGGGAACAAGAAGGGTGGTCGCGGCCGCGGTGGTGGCGTTGGGGATTGTTGGAGCAATTCCCTTCTTCATCGCTACCACCTTCATCGGAGACGATCATCTGTTTCTGGCCTTTTCGCGGTACGTCCCCAATCCCCTGGTGGCATTCATTCGCGATCAACACGGCGGCGAGTTCTATCGTCCCCTGCCGATGCAGTTGTGGTGGGTCTTGGGCAGACTCGGCGGAGAATCGACGGTTCCCTTCGCCGTACTGGCGTGGTTGCTGCACACGACAGTCGCGGTCGAGACTGGCATGCTGGTGCTCGGGGTCCGTGGAGACTCTCGAAAGGCGCTGATCGCGGCGACTCTATTCTTCGTCGCTCCCTTCGTCCGGGAGGCGGCCTACTGGTATTCCGCGTCGACGGATCTGCTGGCGAGCGTCCTCGGATTGGGAGCGGTCTTGGCTCTGTCAGGGCGCCGCCCGCTACTGGGAATGCTCCTTTTCGGCGGGGCCTGTTGGTCGAAGGAATCGGCGATTGTTGTGCCCACCTTGGCGGTACTTATTCTGCGTGTGCGAGAACCGCAGACTCGATGGTCCGTGATCACGAAACGCGTAGCCGTCACGATCCCGGTCATGCTGGTGTACCTCGCGTCTCGGACCATCGTCCTTCACGGAATCGGAGGTTCGGGAGACGAGGCCACGACCTTCGGGGGTAAATGTCTTCAAATAGGGGCGGGGTTGATACACGCCGGGCCGGCGGCGGACTTGTTGTCCGATCCATTGGTCTTGACCCTTGGCATAGCAACGTGGGTGGCGTTGCTCGTTGGCACCGCTCGACTGGCGCGTTCAGAGGTGTGCCCGCCGTTTCCCTGGGCACCGCTTGCCTGGATCGTTCTGGCGATCCTGCCTTTGCTGGCGGCGCCATGGATCGTGGGTGCGCGGTACTTCTATTTGGCCGCTATCGGAATCGCGTGGCTTGCCGCCGAATTGTTGGCACCAACATCGATCGTAGTTACTGTCGGGGTGTTCGCGGCGCTCGCCGGATTCGATGTCGCTCAAACCGTGGTGCGTCGGACAGACGTGATTTCATACGAGGCGAGGTTGTCCGCGGCCCGACGTGCGGTGGCGGCCGGCCTTGACGATGGACACACGACGTTTCACATCGCCTCCGGAATCAAGGATCTCGACCTCGCTGTCAAGGGGGATCCACATTTGTCACGGCGCGACTCCTTTGTCGTGCTGGGCGATGTACCGGCATCATTCGTTGCTTTGCCGGGAAACCGCGCCCGCGATTTCGACTTCCTTCTGGCCCGCCCACACTTGCCCCCGTCCGGGGCTTACCTGTTCGGTTCTCGCCGGATAGTCGGTCTGGCCCGTCGCGGCGACGATCCAACGCTGGACGAGGTCGTCCAGCGGTTACCCGGAATTCGGTTCGTGCGGTTGCGCCTGGGGCCACGTGGTCGAGTCGTGTACCGTGACGTCACCGACGCCATGCTCAACTCGGACACAGAATAGTCGGTCGGTCCGCCGCGCTCGCATGTGCTGCTGACGCGGAACCTAGACCTCTTTCGGGTTGAGGGATCGCAGCCCGCAGGTTACCCCGCGCGCCTCGATCTCGACCCAGCAAGGGCGCAATCTGTTCAACCTGAAAGCGGTCCAGCGAGTTTTCGTGGGCCGGATCGACACCCGGAGCGACTCTCTCGATTGGTTCAACCGAAAGCATCGGTTGGCTTGGGCGCTCCTAGCGCACTCCTAGCCCCGCAGCAGCCGACGTATGTGTTTCTTTCCAGCGTGAAGGAGGGTCCCCGTCGCCCCGATTTCCTCGGATGCGATGAGATCCTCGACAGAGGTAATCCGGCGATCCCCGACGCGCACGCCGCCCTGCTGGACGAGCCGTCGCGCCGCACTCTTCGATGGCGCCAAACCCGTTTCCGCGATCAGATCGACAATCTTCAGGCCCGCGGACAGACGGTCTTCGGCAAGGCGAACCGTGGGTAGCACGGACTCGTCGCCTCCCCCGCCTCCCCCAAAAGCCGAGCGCGAGGCTGCATCAACCTCGTCCGCGGTCGCGCGCCCATGCACGATAGTCGTCACAGCGCGGGCCAACAAACGTTTGGCGTCGCGCAGTTCCGCCCCTTCTACGGCTTCGAATCTTTGGATTGATTCCAGCGGTTCGAAGGTCAGGAGCTTCAAGAATCGAATAACGTCACGGTCGTCGACGTTCACAAAATACTGAAAGAAGTCGTAGGGGGGGGTCAGAACAGGATCGAGCCAGACCGCGCCTGCGGCGGTCTTGCCCATCTTGGCACCTGACGCGGTCGTGAGTAGTGGGAAGGTCAGCCCGAATGTCTCTTCTTGGCGCACACGCCTGATCAGATCAATC
>JANOJB010000337.1:0-14179 GCA_031407985.1 Pseudomonadota bacterium
GCCGCGCGTGAGTGCATATGCCGCATGGTATCCTGGTACCCATGCGAGCCGTGGAAGCCAGATACGAAGATGGCCTGCTGAAGCCGGCGGTACCTCTGGCGTTGCGTTCTGGTGAGCGAGTTGGCGTAATCGTGGTTCGCTTTCCTGACCCAAAGCGCTGGAACCTTGAGCGGCTTTCTGAGATCAGCCACAAGGAAGATTCGACCCTTTCAGAGGCTGGCCTTGCTGATTGGGCCGACGCCTTGGGCGAAGAGGATGGTCATTGATCCGAGGGGATCTTTGGTGGGCAAATCTTGGGGCGTACCGGCCGCGTGAACAGACCGGACGACGTCCTGTGGTGGTATGGCAGAGCGATACCCTGACGCGCATTCTCCAGTCCGTCCTGGTAATTCCGTTGACCACAAATATGGAACGGGCGAATTTGGCCGGAACCGCGGTGATTCAGGGAACGCCGGGCGGATTGCCTGATGACTCCGTGGCCCTGGCCTTTCAGATGCGGGCAGTCCCAAAGGCAGCGCTCGAATCCCGAATTCGCGCTTTGACCGAGGCGGAGATTGCTGAACTTGAACTCGCAACCGACGAAGCGCTCGGTCGGGTAGAACCACAGGTGAGCGGCATAACCGGGCGATGAAGTGGACGGACTGCGCCCGCTGCTTATCGCCACGAAGTTCGGCAGACGGCGGAAGGCACTGGATGCGTAACAAGGCGATCGCTGTTCTCGTGATCCTCGCCGGAGTGTCTCTTCCTGTGGCTTGCGCAACCACGCCTCCCGTCCCTGTTTTCAAACGTGCACTCGCCGTGGAGTACTACGACTGTGACGTCTACCTCCCCCCTTGTCCTAGGAAAGACACGATCCATGTGTCGATCGACCCGGAGAGGTTTCGCCATTCTGTCGCCGCCTCCGTGTATCTCAATGGGAAGGTCCCGTCGAAAGGCTCTTCCTTGCTGAGGGTGAAGCTCCCGACCGGACAGGAGAAGGACTACCGGCTTCCGTTTGGCCAGCCCGCCATCGACCTCCTCGGCGACGGAGGCAGCTGGATCTTCGAACCAGGCGCTGAGTTCGAAGTGCTTATGGGCGCGGCCAGGCGGGTAGTGTTTCCACTGAGGGCAAGTGCCGCTAGGACGTCATCAAGCTCTCCGCCGCCTTCATCCGAGCGGTCGCCGTGAGGGCTAACGTTTGACGAACCTGAAATTGCAGCCTCTTCGCTCGGGAGAGGAAGGGATCGCGTCCGATGTTGTGATGCGATCCTACCGGGCGGCCACCACGACGGACGATTCGCCAGACGGGGTCGAAGAGTTCACAAGATACGCCGCCGCCGCGACCATCAGCGGTCGGATGCGTGAGGGCAGCATCGTGGTGATGGGCTTTCTCGGCACGGTCCCAGTCGGCGTCGTCGAGATCAGAAGTCCCGGGCACATCGGACTCCTGTTCGTCTCTCCCGACCACCAGGGCAGCGGCGTCGGCCGCATCCTGTGCCAGGCTGCGATTGAGGCCGTCGCGCGCATGCTCCCTCTCCCACCGAAGGTGACGGTGAAGTCCTCCCCTGGGGCGGTGGGCTTCTATGAGAAGCTCGGCTTTCTGACAGTCGGCGCGTCAACTGACTTCAACGGCATACGCTTTATTCCCATGGAGCGGCAACTCGGGGTCTAAGGTGTTGCAGTGCTTGCGCACCGACGCTGTACGCGAGATCGTTGGCCGGACTGCGATCCAGGGGGCTTGCGGCGCGGGTCACGGCCGTACTGGTTCCGGGCAGCACTGAGGCCCTGGAATGGAACACACCTGCGGGTGGCATCATGGTCGAATCGGAAGCGACCGGCTGGTCCTCTGGTCCGCACCGGACGAAGACATGGAGTTCATCCGGCGCGGTCCGTGAAGAATGCTCAGCTGTCGAACCGGCCGTTGCAGACGATGCCTTCGCCGCTTGGTCGCCGCTGGGCTCATGGCCAGCCAACCGCCTGACAAACGGCCGAATAGCGGCGGCCGAGATCTGGGAGAAGATGTACCGGGACGCGATCCTTGCGATGTATCCACTGCCGTATATACTTCGGTCATGAAGGCGGCGCGCGCAAAGCTGTTCCAGAACGGAGGAAGTCAGGCCGTACGGCTGCCCCGGGACTGTCGGTTTCCCGAGGGCGAATCCGAGGTCATCGCGAGGCGCATCGGACGTCGCGTTGTCCTTGAGCCCGTCGACGAATGGCCCGACGAATTCCTTAGGTCGCTGGGTTCCTTGTCCGGGGAGATACCCCGGCCGAAGCGCGTGCCGATTGCCAAGCTTAGGGATCCGTTCGGTTGAGCCATGGCGCTCTTCATGCTTGATACCGACACCGTCAGCTTTGCCTTGCGCGGCGTTGGTTCGGTCGCTGCACGTCTGGCGAAGCACAAGCGCTCCGAGTTATGCCTGAGCGCAATCACGATTGCTGAGCTCCGCTTTGGCGCCGACAAGCGACGGTCACCCAAGATCCACCAGGCAATCGACCGATTTCTGTCGGGCGTCGACGTGCTGGCATTCGACAACGCCGCCGGAGAGAAATTCGGCGCCATCGCCGCCGCGCTCGCCACTTCAGGAGAGCCGATCGGTCAAATGGACACCCTGATCGCCGGCCATGCCCTGTCCGTAGGCGCGACGCTGGTGACAAACAATCAGCGACATTTTTCGAAGGTGAACGGCCTGAAGATCGAAAACTGGACGTAGTCCCTCAAAAAGCAATGGCACCCCACCCCCGCATCGCGCTTGGAAACATCCGATTTCCTGGGACACCAGAGGAATCGGTGGAGCTTGCGAAGCAGGCACTGGAACAGGCTGCATCTGCCGGGGCCGGGATCCTTTGCCTTCCCGAGTGTTTCATCCCCGGCTATAGGCGCGTCGGCGGATCCGCGCCGCCGCCCGATGCCAAGTTCCTGGAGCACGCCTGGTCGGCAGTGGCGGACGCGGCTTCCCGTTTTCACGTAGCCGTCGTTCTCGGCACGGAAAGATTGGTCGACGGTGCGCTCGTGGCGTCTTCAATCGTGATCAACGCGGACGGATCGATTGCGGGGTTCCAGGACAAGGTCCAGATCGACCCCTCGGAAGAGGGAACGTACACGCCGGGTACCGGGCGGCGCATGTTTCAAGCGGGTCCCGTTCTATTTGGCGTCGTCATCTGCCACGAAGGGTGGCGATATCCTGAGACCGTCCGCTGGGCCGCGCGGCGCGGTGCCCATGTCGTGTTCCATCCGCATTTTCACGAGGCTGAAAGCGATTCCTATCGACCACAGGTATTCGGGGATCCCGCGAACACCTTTCACGAGAAAGCACTCCTGTGTCGCGCGGCCGAAAACACCTGCTATGTCGCGTCGGCGAACTACGCCAGCGTCGGCTCCCCCACCACGTCCGCGGTCATCAATCCGGACGGGACCCTGCTTGCCTACCAGCCCTACGGAAAAGAGGGCGTCCTGGTCGTGGAGATCGACATCGCAAAGGCGACCGGCCTCCTCGCCAGCCGCTACAAGCCCACGTCGTGAGAGGCCAGTGCGTCGAAACGAATCGATCGGGCAGCATGATCCGTCGTTACCCGCTGGCAGCCTTCTTCGCTCTCGCGTACGGCATTTCGTGGCTGATCTGGGCGCCTTTGTGGTTGCCAGCGTTCGGCGTGGCGGGCTTGCCGAAACTTCCGTACCACCATGCTCTAGGTGCATTGGGCCCAATCGCAGCCGCCTTCCTGGTGTCGGCGGCCGAAACCGGCCTGCCAGGCACACGCGATCTTCTGCGCCGCATGGTGCTTTGGCGGGGCCGGCTCATGTGGATCTCCGTCGCGCTCCTGGTGCCTTTTGCTCTCCTTGCGCTTGCGGTGACCGGGGCGTCGCTGCTTGGTGGTCAGAACGTGGCGTTGGTGGGGCTCGGCAACTCACGTGAATTCCCCCAGTTTTCAGCCATCGGCTTTCTCGCCTACAACATCCTTTCGTTCGGCTACGGGGAAGAGGTGGGCTGGAGGGGTTTCGCCCTGCCTCGGCTGCAAGCCCGCCATTCCGCGTTGGTCTCGTCGCTTCTGATCACGGTTGGATGGGCGGTCTGGCATACGCCGCTTTTCTTCTACCGGCCTGGCTACACGGGCATGAACGCGGCAGGTATCGCCGGATGGTTGTTCAGTTTGGCGACGGGGTCGGTATTGCTTACATGGCTATACAACGCCAGCCGAGGCAGCCTCCTGGTGGTGGCGCTCTTTCACGCCTCGGTCGACGTGGTCTTCACTTCGGACCAGTCGTCACCAATAGTGGTCAACGCCACCGGCGCCCTGATTACGGTCTGGGGCGTGATCGTGGTCGTCGCTGCTGGCCCCGGCTATTTGTCGAGGCGGGGCAAGATGGTGAGACAGAATGATGGCGCCGCCGTCACGGGGTTGGTTCAACGCGACCGAAGCATTGGCCCGACTGCCGGGGCGGGCAACCGGGATTCCCGGTAGATGGCGAACGTGGCAAGGGCCTCGACTGGAAGGACGGGGATATCCCCACGCCTGTCACTACGTCGGCGATCACCTTCGAGATTTCGGTCAGTACCCGACGCGATCGCTGTACGCGAACAGTCCTGTTCCGTAGCCGCCGCCCCACTGGTAGCCGTAGCGACGCTCGGCCTCGATGTCCATGATGTCGTACTGCTTGCCCGTACCGGGGGGATTGTCGGTGGGGAGCCGGCCGCTGAAGAAGCCCCGGTCCTGGGCCAAGTCGTAGAACCGGTACCACATCGTGCTGCCGGCCCTTGTCTGGATGGGATTGTAATTGTCGTCGGTATTGCCCGACGGCCGGCTGACGTACGCCGTGTTCGCGACCTTCACGGCGTCGCTTTTGAACCACGCGATGGCGGATTGCGCGGCGGCCTTGACCTCTGGCGTCTGGGGTTGCGACATCAGGAACGCGATCACCCCGACCGATTCCTTTCCGCTTTTCGAAGGCAGCTCGTAGGAACGCGCGCCCCTGGCTTCGAACGTGGTGGGATCGTGCTGGGCACACCACACGGTCTTGATCCCGCCCTGCGCGATCTGACTTTTCACGATGAAGTCGATGCCCTTGGCAATCGCGGTGGACACCCTGGTCAGCTGGTCGGCCGTGAAAATGTCGCCGCCCAGCGGCGCCTTCTTTTGCTTCGCGAAATCCAGCATTCCCAGCACGCGCACCATCGCGTCGTCGTTGAAAGTGATCTGGTTCGAATACGTGGCGCCGACCCGCGCGGGATAAACCTGCGGGAAGCCGCCCGATGCGACTTGCATCGTCAAAAGGAAATCCAGGGCCTTGCGGGCGGCGTCCCGGTACTTGGCCTCGGTGCTGCGCCGGTACACGTCGGCCAGGAACATCGCCTCGGTCACCGTGGCGCTGTTGTCGATGGTCCCCAGTTCGACGTTGTTCGCTCCCAGCCATGCCGATCGCCCGGCGGTCCCATTCCAGGGCGCCGCATACACGGCCTTGTCGTTCTTGTCGAAGCCGCCGTGGGGCAACTGCCACGTGATCATGTTGTCGGCCAGGGTCTTGTCCGCCGCCAGCTTGGCCGCGTCGCCGCTGACGGTGCTCAGCCAAGACGGATACGTCGTCACGATGCCGTTCAGCGGGTTGCCGGTCTGATCCAGGGTGATCGCGGTCGAGCCGCCCGCGCCGGTGGTTCCGCCGGTCGCCGCGGTTCCGCCCGTTGCCGTCCTACCGCCGCTCGCGGTGGAGCCGCCGGGGGCCGTTGCGCCACCGGTCGCCGTCGCACCGCCGGTCGCCGTCGCACCTCCTGTCCCGCCGCGCCCCCCCGTGGCACCGCCCGTCCCGGTCGCGCCGCCCGCCGCCGATGATCCACCCGTCGCGTTCGCCCCCCCCGTGGACGCCGAGCCGCCCGTGGCGGTCACGCCGCCCGTGGTGGTCACGCCGCCCGTCGAAGGTTGGCCGCCGGTCGCGGCCCTTCCTCCTGTCCCTGGTTGGGACGGGACGGCGCCTCCCCCACACGCCTGAAACAAGAACAGCGCAATCGCGCCCACCAAGTCCCGGAATCTCAACGGCTGCATCGGGATCCTCCTTCGCGAGTCCATGCCCATAGGCCGTGCGGATGCGTTTTCGTGACCGTCGTTCCGGGGACGAGGACCATCTGTAGCTTATGCGCGATCAGCGCGATTTGGTCACGACATTCGGCGTCGCCGGTCGGTGCTCGACCTGGAGCTACGGGCATCCGGCGGAGGCGAGGAACCCGTTGGCCATCAATCGTTCGCTGGCGTTCACAACCACGCCCGTTCCCGTCGACGGAAACGTCAGCGTGACATCGATGTTCACCGTTGGCTGTGGTGTGGGTGGCAACGCGACGGTCCCCGATCCTCCATTCGCCTCGACGGCTCCCGACGGCGGAAGGCGCATACGGCAGTCGGGCAACAGGTTCGTCGCGAACGCGAACTCCATGCCCCAATTCGGGGGAAGCGTCAGACCAAAAGGGTTGTTTGCTTGCTGCGCCAGCACCAGGACAACGCACAGATTCCGTGCCGGATCCCGTTTGGCGATCACCGTTCGGTTGATGCCGCCAATGAACGTACACCCCGCGTAAGACACCCCGACTTCTCCGCCGCCCGCGCCGCCGTTTCCCAAACCACCCGCCCCACCACGCCCGCCCGACGCGGAGCCGCCCGACGCGGAGCCGCCCGACGCTGCGCCACCACGCCCGCCCGCGCTGCTGCCGCCCGACGCGGCGCCACCGCGCCCGCCCGACGCAGCGCCGCCCGACGCCGATCCGCCGCGCCCGCCAGTACCCGCGCCGCCCGACGCGCCACCGCCGCCGGTGCCGCCCGCGCTGGCTCCACCCGCGCTCGTGCCCCCCGTTCCGATCGCTCCGGCTCCAGCGGTGCCGGCTCCTCCGATGCCCGCGCCACCCGATCCGGTCGGTCCCGCGCCACCGGTGCCCGCGCCCGTTCCGCCGGTTGGGGCGCCGCTGCCTCCCGACCCTGCTTGGCCGCTGTTGGTGCCCCCACACCCCACCAACGCCAGGCCCAGGACCGCGCCCACAACCAAGGCGGCAACGGAGGCCGCAACCGATACCGGCAACAAAGGTCCTGTTCTCATGCCCGGTCCATTATCCGCGTACCGGGCCCCGATGCCACCGCCGACTACCTCGAACTAGCGCTGAACGATTCTTGCCACGCGATTGACCAGCGGATTCTTGGGATGTTGTGCCAAGAACTGACGACCGAGCGCCCTGGCGGACTGGCTGTCGCCCGCCTGGTCCAGGGCCTCGATACGAAGAACCGTGGCTTCGGGGCCCAAGGCGCCCCGCGGATACCGCTGGTCGTATCCTTGGATTTCGGCCAGTGCACGGCGGGGTGCCCCGACCGACATCGCGTCGCGCACGCGATCCAGCAGACGAATCTCTTCCATCAGAGTGCTTGCCGCGGTGGCCGTCCCCGTCGCCGGATTTTTCGATCGCAACATGTCGTCCGTCGACAACGGAGCGTGTTCCCCTGGCGGTGGCGTCCGAGAAATGACGTCTCGTTGCGACGACGACGTTCCGCGGTAGTTTCTCCACATCAGTGGCACCGCCACCGACGCCGCGACCCCCACCAACGCCACCACGACGTTGGCTTTCCAGCCCCAAGCAAACGATTTGGCGACCACCGCTTGAACAGGCACCGTCGCGCCGGCGAACCCCAGTCCTTCTCGCATGCGCGCCTTCAACGCCGCACCGGGAGCCTGTCGTTTCGCCGCGTCCAGCAACTGCCGTTCGAACGCGGTGGCCTCCCCCTCCTCAAGCCGCGTGGGATCCCTCATGCCTGTCTCCGATCCAGCAACGCCCGTTCGATCCGCGCCGCTTCCACACGAAACGCCTCCCGGGCCCGGCGCAGCCGCGAGGCCACGGTGCCCACGGGGATCTCAAGCATGCCGGCGATATCACGCATGGAGATCCTTTCCATTTCGAAAAGCAAGAACACCTCCAGGAGATCCGCCGTCAACGCGGCCAGAACGCGATCCAAGATATCGACGGCGCGCCTCTGATCGAGCACCTCATCCGCGCGCATCTCCGACGTTACGCGGAGATCCATGTCCTCTTCGAACTGCATCCGGCCCATCTTGCGGATGGAAGCCCGTGACAACCTCATGCCGGTTTCCAGCAAGAACGCGCGCTCACAACCGGGACGGATGTCGTCCAGGCGCTCGGCCGCGATCAGGAATGCCTGCTGCGTCATGTCGGCCGCGACCTCGGCGTCGAATCCGCGACGGCACAGCAATCGCCAGATGGGCTCATGATGGGACTCAAACATCTCCTTCAGACGCCCTTGCGACGCGGCGTTGAAGGGGACTGTGGGCGCATCCATCAGAGACTGTGCTTGGTGGGACGACATCAACTCTCCCCCCATATGCCGGGAAGACCCGAAACGATCAATGGAATCTAAGCCCCGCACCCAGGCCGCCCAGCACGGCGACGGGTACCACCCGATGAAAAGACCGCAGGCATCGGATGGCCGCAAGCGTCGACATGCGCCGGGGCGCGCCGCTACTGGCTGTAGCTGGGCGTCCACCCGGCCAGAACGGTCGCCACCGTGTAGCTCGCGGCCTGACTGGCCGTCAGTTGATACGACGAGCGTGACGTCGCGTTCGCGCCGCCGCCCGTGCTCTGGTACTCGCGGAAACGGGCATCTTGCGGCTGGTTGCCTGACATGGGAACGAAGCCGGCCGCGATGATGTGCGCGCCCAATTCGGTACGAAGGTACGCCGCGGCACCGTCGGCGCCCCAGGGCCGGCCAAGACCCACCGAGTTGGCCCCGACACCGGACGCAGCGGTGAATTTTCCGCCCAGGAACACGATCCCGTAAGGCGCTCCCATATCGGTGCTCGGCGCGGCCACAGCGCTGCCGCCCTCGACGTTGCGCACCTCGCAGTTCTCGAGCACAGCGGTGGCGCCACCGAAAACGTAGTCCGTGTTGCCCTGCACGTAGCAGTTCCTGAAGTACTGAGTACCGCTGTGCGTGTACAGCGTGTCCTGATAGCCAACGAAGCGACAATTCAAGAACTGTTGGCGTTGCCCGGTGGTACGCAGGGCGACCGCCTGCGAACCCGTTCCGAAGCTGTTCTGGATCGTGAGATTCGCCGCGGAAAAATCGTTCGCGCTGATGTGTACGCTGGCGCTGCCGCTGGTGCTGCCCACCGACGCGTTGTTGTCGTTGTAACTGAGAATGGTAGTCGTCGCGCCGGCCCCGACCAGACACAGATTGGTGCGGCTGGCGATGGTCAGCTTCTCGGTGTACGTGCCGGCTTTGATATCGATGCGAATGCGGGCCGAGCTGCCGCTGGCGATCGAATTGACGGCCGCCTGCACCGTCGAGAATTGTCCGCTGCCGTCATTGGCTACTGTGATCGTCTGCGCGATGCCGGCCGGGCAAACCGCCGGATTGCCTCCCGTCGTGCCCCCGGTACCAGGCATCCCGGCGCCGCCGGCACCACCGCCATTTCCCCCCGTACTGCTTCTGCCACCGGTCGCCGCGCCACCTGCCGCCGCGCCACCTGTTGCAACCGTGCCGCCCGCGCCGGCGCCCGCGCGCCCGCCATTTCCACCGCCACCCGTGCTGGTTTGTCCGCCCCTACCCGCGCCTCCCGTCATCACCGCGCCGCCGTTCACCGCGCCGCCGGTCGAGTTCACGCGGCCCCCGGTTCCACTGATGCCCGCGGTCCCCACGGCGCCACCGCTGCCGGGCGCGCCCCCCGTAATCGAGCCTCCCGTTCCAGGCGAGGTGCCCCCGGTCTGCGCCGCGCCGCCGGTCCCTGGCGGGGTTGTGCCGCCCGTTGCCGTGGCCCCACCCCCATTCATTCCGCCCGTCCCGTTTGCGGTTACCTCGGTCGGGGCAACACACGCCAGGGGAACAAAACATGCGGCCAGCACAAGAGACCGCGTTTTCCACAAAGCTGAGTCTGGGCGAGGTCGATGCATGGGGGTCCGTCCCCCCCTACATGCGCGGCCGGCTCCGATTGATCACTTAATCAGTGTTCCTTGATCACAAGATTGTGCGGCAATCAGGCAAGGTCGAAGCGATCGAGGTTCATGACCT
This sequence comes from Pseudomonadota bacterium, assembly GCA_031407985.1. Classification (GTDB taxonomy): domain Bacteria; phylum Myxococcota_A; class Polyangia; order Fen-1088; family Fen-1088; genus FEN-1088. The sequence goes on from JANOJB010000337.1 coordinate 10,027, forward strand.
TGTTCCACGCGGCCACGAAGTCACGCACAAACGCCTCCCGCGCATCGGCGGATGCGTAGACTTCCGCGATGGCACGGAGCTGCGCGTTCGAACCGAACACCAGGTCCACGCGGGTGCCGGTCCACTTGAGCGCACCCGTCCCGCGATCACACCCCTCGAACACGCCTTTGTATTTCCGCGACGGCTGCCACTCGGTGCTCATGTCCAGCAGGCTTAGGAAGAAGTCATTGCTCAGCGTCCCCGGTCGCTTGGTGAACACGCCGTTTTCTGACTGTCCAACATTCGCATTCAGGACGCGAAGGCCGCCTATCAGAACCGTCATCTCGGGGGCGGTCAGCGTCAGCAATTGCGCCCGGTCGACCAGCAGGTCCTCCGCCGACACGGTGGATTCTGTCTTGAGGTAGTTGCGGAAGCCGTCCGCGGTCGGCTCGAGCACGGCGAACGCACCCACATCGGTTTGCGCTTGCGACGCGTCCGTACGCCCCGGCGTGAACGGAACTGTCACGACGTGTCCCGCGTCCTTCGCCGCTGCCTCGACACCCGCGCAGCCGCCCAGAACGATCAGGTCGGCCAACGAGACCTGCTTAGCCCCGGTCGCGCTCCCGGTCGTACCCCCGGTCGTGCCCCCGGTCGTGCTCCCGGTCGTGCCCCCGGTCTGCGATTGGTTGAACTGCATCTGGATCTCCTCCAGCTTGGGGAGAACGGTGGCCAGTTGAGCAGGCTGGTTGACCTCCCAATCCTTCTGCGGCGCCAGGCGAATGCGCGCACCGTTCGCGCCACCGCGCTTGTCAGAACCGCGGAACGTGGCCGCCGACGCCCACGCGGTCGAGACCAGTTGAGAGATGGATAGCCCCGCCGCCAGGACCTTGGCCTTGAGGGCAACAATGTCCTGCGCGTCAATCAAGGCGTGAGTGACCGCGGGGACGGGGTCCTGCCACAGGAGCTCCTCCGCGGGGACCAGCGCGCCGAGATAGCGGGTGCGCGGGCCCATGTCCCGGTGAGTGAGCTTGTACCAAGCCCGGGCGAACGCGTCGGCGAGTTGATCCGGGTTCTGGTGGAACCGCCTCGAAATCGGCGCATAGTTCGGGTCCATCTTCAGCGCGATGTCGGTCGTCGCCATCATTGGGGCGTGCCGCTTGGACGCATCGTGGGCGTCCGGAACGGTGTTGACCGCGGCGGGATCCTTCGGCGTCCACTGCTGCGCGCCGGCCGGACTCTTCGTCAGCTCCCATTCGTAGCCGAACAAGACGTCGAAGTAGCCGTTGTCCCATTTGATGGGGTTGGTGGTCCAGGCGCCTTCCAGGCCGCTGGTGATCGTATGGACACCCTTGCCCGAGCCCAAGCTGTTCTTCCAACCGAGGCCCTGCTCCTCGATGCTGGCACCCTCGGGTTCGGGACCCACGTACTTGCTGGGATCAGCAGCGCCGTGGGCCTTGCCGAATGTGTGCCCGCCGGCGATCAGCGCAACGGTCTCCTCGTCGTTCATCGCCATACGAGCGAACGTCTCGCGAATGTCCCGGGCCGAAGCGATCGGATCCGGTTTGCCATTCGGCCCTTCCGGATTCACGTAGATCAGGCCCATCTGCACGGCGCCCAGCGGATTTTCAAGCTGACGGTCGCCGCTGTAACGCTCGTCCGCCAGCCACTTGCCCTCGGGGCCCCAGTAGATGTCATCTTCGGGCTCCCAAACGTCCGGGCGCCCGCCGCCGAAACCGAACGACTTCAATCCCATCGAATCCAGGGCGACGGTGCCAGCCAGGATCATCAGGTCGGCCCAGGAGATCTTGCGGCCGTACTTCTGCTTGATCGGCCACAACAAACGGCGCGCCTTGTCGAGGTTCCCGTTATCTGGCCAACTGCTGAGGGGCGCGAATCGTTGCGTGCCGGAACCCCCGCCGCCTCGGCCATCAGCGATGCGGTACGTCCCAGCGCTGTGCCAAGCCATCCGGATGAAGAACGGCCCATAGTGGCCATAATCGGCCGGCCACCAGTCCTGCGACGTCGTCATCACGCCATGGAGTTCCTTGACCAGGGCCCCAAGGTCGAGGCTCTTGAACCCCTCCGCGTAGTTGAAGTCCGCATCCATGGGACTAGACAAGGAACTGTGCTGGTGGAGAACTTTCAGATTCAGCTGATTCGGCCACCAGTGTTGGTTCGCAGTGCTTCCCACAGCCCTGTGGGCGTGAGCGCCATGCATCACCGGACACTTACCTGCTTGATCGGCGTTCTTGTCAGCCATTGCTGCTCCTTGGTTGCATCAGATCTCTTGACCGCGGGAGCGGTTTTGTCCCCGCGGTCTGCGTTCGTGATGTTGATACGGCTACGATGCGAAGCGATCCAATACATCCTTCGCATCGGAATGATAGTCAGCGGCTATCACGCGACGAATTTGTCCTTCCCGTTTCTTGGTCACAGCGCGGTCAGTGGTTGACGAGGTACGCGATCTTCTCCAGAGTGATCAGACCAGATACATGGTGGGATGGGCGTCGCGATCGATGACGTCTTGCACCAACGGCCCCTGTCTTGCTTGAGCCCGCGACGTTGCGAACCAGGAGAATGCAGATGAACAGATCCCTCACAGGCGGTTTCCTCGTCTTGGCCATGCTGACCTCGACGGCAGGGGTAGCCCTGGCCAGCAAGACCGTGATCAAAGCCAAGGGCACCGACGCCACCGGGTCGTTCGAGGTGCAGGAAGTTCAGACCTGCGTGGACGGCTCGACGGCCTTACGCACGATGTCAGTGCACATCGGCATGTTCGAGTCCACCACGACGACCAACGGTGTGCCGAGCACGGTGCTGAATTCGTCGATCGGTGTCGACCGGTTCGACGGCTGCAACTTCGTGTTCTCGTTCGGCTTCGGGCTGTTCCAAGGGGTGGGAAGCCTGACGATGACAGCGCTGAAGACGGGCAAGATAACCGGGCACTTCTCCCTCGACGACGGAACCGTGGTGGACCTGAACGTCACGCTGACGGGGACGGACACGGCCACCCTGGGGGCAAGAACGCAACGCTCCATTCTGGGCAAGGTGATCGTCATTGAACGTTCGATCGGGACGACCCGCACCGCAACCCTGTCGGGGACCGTCAAAGTGGACGGTCAGAACATTCCTGCCACGCAATGGACCTCCCCATCTGGGGAGCTCGCCCGCAACACCGGCGGCGAGATCACCATCCTGAAACCCTGAGACCCGGAGACCATGAACATGCGCACTACAACTCGCATCTGCGGCCTGGTCTTGGGGTTGGCAGCCCTGTCCGCCCCCATCGCGCGGGCAGCGACCGTCACCCGCTTTGTCACCAGCGGAACCACCGCCAATCTGAACCTGGTTGTCTCCATCCCCGGGTCACGGCCAGATTGCACCGTTGACGTCTTGGTGGTCTTGATGGCGTCCACGTCGGTTCAGAGTTCCAGCAACACGACGTCCTCCGGCGCCATTGGCTACCTTCAGCGTATCGACAACTGCGCCAACGATTTCGAGTTCGGGTCGTTCAGCGTGTCCCTGCCGTCGGGAGCGTTCACCACGGGCAGCGGGACCGCTGCCCTCAATGCGACGATTCCCGTGACCTTCGAAATCTTTGGAGCGGGCGGGCCCAGGACGGTTACCCTGGTCGCCACGCTTGGCTACAATAACCTGGAGAACAACTCGGTGGCGTCGAGGTCGTTCAGCCTCATCAGGGCCCCGGGCTTTCTGTTCATCCAGAGAAGCCGCGGCACATCCAATGGCGCTGGCGTCACCGGTCAGCTGAAATTGGACGGACTGAACCTGATCACCCCCCAGGCGTCGATCGACAGCGTCATCGAAACCGGCACCACGGCGACCATCGACATCACCCGCTAGCGCCTTCTTGCCTTTTTGCTAGCTCCCTGAAGAGGGAGGCGCAGTTCGTCGTAGGGGATCGCCGTTGCGCGCGGCACCCGCGTCGCGGTTCGACCGAACGGTGCTGCCCGCGCCCAGGCTTTTTCCGGCGCGTCGGCTGCCGTTTCGAGGTTAGGCGCAGCCGACGCGCCGGAAAAAGCTCGCAAGCGGACGAGGCGCCCGCTCGAGACGCGAGATACGCACCGCGCGCGAGCACGAGCACGAGAGCGCGCGCGAGCGCAGCGCGCGCGCGGGTTCCGTCGGCCCGATGCGACCAGAAGGAGGCCCGACCGGC